>BQJT01000041.1 GCA_021604845.1 Cyclobacteriaceae bacterium | reverse complement strand
TGAAAGAAGCAGACATCATATTTTGTCTGGATTTCTCCAGTTTGCACCGCATTTATGAACTAGGAGAGCAGGTACAGAAATCAGCAGCCACCAAGGTTCTGATAGACCACCATCAGGATCCGGAAAATTTTGCCGATTTTGAGTTTTGGAGTACTTCTGCAGCAGCAACCGCTGAGTTGGTTTATCAATTGATAGAAGCGTTGGAGGCAACGGACCGGATAGATGCTGATATTGCAGAATCACTCTACGCGGGGATTATGACCGATACCGGATCATTTAAGCACTCGAATACCACTCAAAATGTACATGAGATTACTGCACAACTAATAAAGCACGGTGCAGACACCCATAAAGTGGCAAGGTTGATTTATGACTCCAATTCCCTTGACAGATTACGGTTTCTGGGCTTCGCGCTTAGCCAAAGGCTGGAAGTAATTGAAGAATATAACACTGCACTGTTTGCCATTACTGAAAAAGATTTAGTCTCGTTTAACTCTAAAACCGGGGACACAGAAGGTTTGGTAAACTATGCACTGTCCATAAAGGGCGTGATTTTGGCCGCTTTGATCATAGATCGTGGGGAACTGGTTAAATTGTCCTTTCGTTCAATGGGAGATTTCTCCGTAAACGAACTGGCACAAAAATATTTTGAAGGCGGTGGACATCGTAACGCTGCCGGCGGAAAATCGACTTCCTCATTAGAGGAAACGGTAAAGAAGTTTAAAAGCATTTTACCATTGTATAAATCAGAATTATCATCAATAAAAAAGCAAATATCAGATGTTTAGAAGTATCAATTTAGTGCTGGCCGTAGTAACTTTAGTGCTGGTCAGTTGTGGAACAAAAGGTGGTTTCGAAACCGCGGAATCAGGGTTGCAGTATCAGTTCATAAACAAAGGCTCTTCCGGAGTTCAACCGGAGGAGGGACAGGTAATTACCCTGAATTTATCAATGACAAGCAAAGATGATAGCTTGATAATGGAGGCTTCAGCCATGCCAATTCAGAAACAGGAACAGATGTGGAGCATTAAAGGTGGAATTGAGGAAGCATTTTCAATGTTGTCCGAGGGCGATAGTCTGGTAGCTAAAATCAAAGCTGGAGATTTGTATCAAAGAACCTGGCAAATGCCGGTACCCCCAAATATAGATCCGGAAGAGCTGATCACCTGTAGCATTGGATTGGAAAATATATATGATGAAGCCGAATTTCAGAAGCAACAGGCCCTGGCCAGGGTAGAAGAAATTGAAGCATACCGCCTACAGTCCCTGGATGAAAAGAAGGATCAGATGGCCACTGATATTGAGATCATAGATGCGTATCTGGCAAAAAACAATATTCAGGCACAAACTTCAAAAAGCGGAATGAGGTATACCATAATAGAAGAAGGGTCTGGCTCCAAACCGGAAGTTGGGGATAAAGTACAGGTTAATTATACTGGCAATGTACTGGAAGGTGATTATTTCGATACCTCTGTCGAAGACCATGCCAGGGAGTTTGGCTTATATAATGCCGGACGAGATTATGAGCCCTTCGAATTTATTCTGGGTACAGGGGGAGTTATTCATGGATGGGACGAAGGAATTGCCTTGCTTAACCAGGGAACCAAAGCCAGATTGTATATCCCCTCTCCCATGGGCTATGGCGACCAGCAGCGCAGTGAAGTAATCACTGCTAATTCCATTCTGGAATTCGAAGTAGAACTGGTAGGAATTAGTAATAACTGATCATTGTCAGATTAAGGATTAGGAATTAAGACTAGTATAATTATGAGATTAGTATCAATAGTTTTTGGTATTTGTTTCTTGTTTGCACAAGCGTGTTCCAGTGATGATACCCCCATGCCGGTTTGTACACCGGTACCAGTGGGAGATCAGGATGAAATAATCGATCAGTACATTGATCAGTCCGGGCAAACCATGCAGACCACGGCCTCGGGATTAAGATACGTGATCGAAACACCCGGTACGGGGGACAATATTGACTATGGAAACACTGTGGAGCTTGAATACCAGGGTGTGCTGCTGGACGGAACTGATTTTGACAGCGGCACTTTAGGTCCATTGGTCCTGAACCAAAATACCTTCATTCCAGGTTTTGAGGAAGGAATACAGTTGTTTAATGAGGGGGCTGAAGGATTGATAGTAATTCCTGGTGCTTTAGCATATGGTTGTTTTCCACCGATTGGTAGTGTCATTGGTGACAATGATGTTTTGGTATTTTCAATTACCGTTCTAAGTGTAGATCCATAAAAATGATTACTCTGTGCATAGCTACTAACAATGAACACAAGCTGAAAGAAGTGAAGGCCATGCTGCCTGACGGCTACAAGCTTTTATCATTGAAGGACATAGGATGCGATATCGAATTGCCGGAGGAGCAAACCACTATTCGTGGAAATGCTCAGCAGAAGGCCAGTTATGTTAAGGTTCATTTCGGGGTGGATTGCTTCGCCGATGATACCGGGCTTGAAGTAGAAGCGCTAAACGGCGCTCCCGGGGTTTATTCTGCCCGTTATGCCGGACCGGAAGCTGACGATCAAGAAAATTGCAAGAAACTAATTCAGGAACTTACCGGAGAGGAGAATCGAAAAGCCAGATTCCGCACCGTGATATGCCTGTTCCGGGAAAACGAGGTGCATTATTTTGAAGGGATCGTGGATGGAACCATTACCGAAGAAGGGATAGGAGTTCAGGGATTTGGTTATGATCCTATTTTCATACCTGATGGATATAACCAGACCTTTGCCCAGATGTCTGAACAGCAAAAAAACCAAATAAGTCATAGAGGCCGGGCGGTACGCAAGCTGGTGGACTTTCTGCATCAGGGAGCATAACCCCAACCGGTTTGTGGATAATAAGTCTTGAAAGTTAGAGGATTATAACTACTTTTGTAGTCTGCATTACTTTGGAAAGTACACATCGTGCAACCGATTAATAAGTTTATACTGACCCTAATAAGTCTGATTGTGTTTCTGCACAGTGTTTCGTTATACACTGTGCCTGAAAAGCAGCCTGAAGAAGCAGCTTCAATTGAAATGACTCAGGATGACAATAGGCAGGAAATTCAAATACAGGCATATGATGCATTAATTCCCAGTATTCAGGGAGTGACTCCACTGGTGTGGTATTTTATCCATGAAGTAGTGCTGCTTACCGAGGCAGTGTACCATGAAATGCCGGTGCGCACACAACCCGAAAACAGGTTTCTGGAAATCCTGTTCCCGCTGATCATCAGTCCCAATGGGCCCTAGGAGGCAACCATTCTCATCTGCACTATAGGGGTTACCCTATTAACCTTTTAAAAACCCAATACCTAAAATCATGCAAAGCAAAGGATTTATAATATTCTTAACGGTACTCATTTCAGCATTGTGTATCTATTATTTATCGTTCACCTTTATTTCACGAAATATTCAGCAACAGGCTACTGAATATGCCACAGATGCCGACAATAATGTGGATTATAGCAAGAAACAAGCCTATCTTGATTCAGTATGGTCTGAACCGGTTTACAACCTGTTTGGTATAGAATATACTTATGAAGAAATAAAGGATACTGAATTAAACAGGGGCCTGGACTTGCAGGGTGGGATGTATGTGAACCTGGAAGTAAGTCCGGTTGAGATCATCAAAGGGCTATCAGGGAACAATGAGAATCCTACTTTTCTTGAAGCTCTTGATATCGCGAAAGAGCGGCAAAAGGATAGCCAGGAAACATTTACCCAACTGTTTTATGACTCATTTAAAGAACTGGAACCAGATGGCAAACTGAGCTCTATTTTTGCCAGTGCTGCCAACAGGGACCGATTTAATTTTCAAAGTTCGGATGAGGAAATTCTGTCGGTAATTGAGGACGAGGTCGAAGATGCCATCGATCGTTCTTACAAAATTATTCAAACCCGGGTTGATCGCTTTGGCACCTCACAACCCAATGTTCAAAGATTACAGGGTACAGGAAGAATACAGGTTGAAATACCTGGAGCAGACAACCCCGAAAGGGTTAGGAAGTTACTCCAAGGGGTGGCCAAACTGGAGTTCCTGGATGTAGCCGACTGGTCGGAAATAGGACCGGCAATGCAGGGTATTAACCTCAAACTGATGGCAGAAGAGAAAGCGTCCCGGGATCAGAAGATGGTAGCCAGTGGAGACAGTGCAGAAACCATAGACGACATCAGTGTTCTGTTGGCAGATGACCCTGACGCTGCTAGTACCGGCACCGGTGGAGATACAGATTCCCTGGGAAATGAACTGGCAGACCAACTGTCAGCATCCGATAGCACTTCAGCTCTGGACAGCCTTGATCTTCAGGTTTCAAAGCTGTTCCAGGTACTTCAGGTATCACCCTATGGAATGTACTCGGATCTACGTGATAGCAGCCAGGTAAACGATTACATTAACCGGGAGGATATCAAAGCTTTGTTGCCTGCCAATATTAAGTTGCTTTGGGCAGTGAAACCTGCTGATCTCCAGGGAGACGGATCTAATAATCTGTTGGAATTGTATGCTATAAAAACCCAAAGAGGTGGTAAGGCTCCCTTAACCGGTGAAGTAATTACCAACGCCTGGCAGGACTACGATGAACGGGGCCGTCCGGCAGTATATATGTCAATGAATGCCACCGGGGCCAGAAAGTGGGCTGCCATGACAGCCGGCGCAGCTACCACCGGAACCAGAATATCAATTGTACTTGATAACTATGTTTATTCTGCTCCTGGTGTGGAGCAGGAGATACCCAATGGAAGCTCAGTAATTTCAGGGAATTTCACCATCGATGAGGCATCTGATCTGGCCAATGTGCTAAAGGCAGGGGCATTACCTGCGCCCACCAGAATTGTACAGGAAGCGATCATTGGACCAACTTTAGGAAAAGAAGCCCAGTCACAGGGTATTAATTCTATTTTGATCGGATTAGCCGTGGTGGTGGTGTTCATGATTGCCTATTATGCAAGAGGCGGCTTTGTAGCCAATTTGGCGCTGTTGTTTAACGTCTTTTTCATCCTGGGGGTATTAGCCCAGTTGAATGCCGCCCTCACTCTTCCCGGTGCAGCTGGTATCGTACTGACTATTGGTATGGCTATTGATGCCAACGTGCTGATATTTGAGAGGATCAGGGAAGAACTTAGATTAGGCAGCAAACTTAAAGCCGCTATCAATACCGGCTATAAGAAGGCTTATAGTTCCATCATAGATGCTAACGTTACTACTTTTCTTACTGCAGTAATACTGTATGTATTGGGTCAGGGCCCGGTTAAAGGTTTTGCCATTACTTTAATGATTGGTATTGTATGTTCGTTTTTCTCCGCGGTATTTATTTCCAGAGTTATTGTGGAATGGATGTCCAGGAAAGGTGACGAGAGCAAGATGAACTTCCAAACAGGGTTATCCAAAGATTTCCTTAGCAACATTAATATTGATTTTCTAGGTAAAAGAAAGCTTGGTTACACTTTCTCAACCATTTTCATTACAGTTGGACTGATCATTATGTTTACCACCGGTGGTCTCAATTTCGGAGTGGATTTCCTTGGTGGAAGATCTTACGTAGTAACATTCAATGATGCTGTGGTTGCTTCGGATCTGAAAGCAGCGCTGGCAGATGATTTTGGCAACACTTCTCCGGACGTCAAGACATTTGGTGGGAACAATGTATTAAAGATCACTACCAGTTATTTAATTGATGAAGATAATGAAGACGCAGACAGTCAGGTAGAGACCGCCCTGATTCAGGGGATACAGGAATTTACCGGTTTGCAGTATATTCATGATGATGCCAGAGTCGACGAATCACATTTCACTATTTCCAGTTCGGAAAAAGTAGGGGCTACCATCGCGGATGATATTAAAAGCGCCTCCGTGGAGTCAATCCTGTTTTCGCTAACTGCTATTTTCCTTTATATTTTCATGCGTTTTAGAAAATGGCAGTTCGGGCTCGGAGCGGTAGTCGCTTTATTACATGATACTCTGGTGGTGTTATCGGCATTTGCCATAGCCGGATTGCTTGGGTTCAAGTATGAAGTGGACCAAGTATTTATCGCCGCCATGTTGACCATTGTCGGATATTCCATTAATGACACAGTGGTAGTATTTGACAGAATCAGGGAGAACATATCGCTGAATCACAAGAAAGAAATGGTGGCCAATTTCAATGAAGCCATAAACAGTACCATGAGCCGTACTTTAATTACTTCGTTTACTACTCTGGTAGTAGTACTGATCCTGTTTATTTTTGGTGGAGCGGTACTTAAGGGCTTTAGTTTTGCTTTGTTGATTGGGATACTTGTGGGAACCTATTCATCAGTGTTTATTGCTACTCCGGTAGTGGTAGATCTTTCAAATAGAAAAGGTAAACCGGTACAGGTAAAGAGCGAACAGAAACCTGTGGCGGCCACCGTTTAAGGACTGATGGATTGAAGGACTGATGGATTGAATGAAGATCACCAACATTCAATCCCTCAGTCCCTCAATCCATCAATCCTTTTTAATTGAAACTGTAACTCCTTTCTTTTGATGAAAAACTACAAAGGAAATGGATAAAATAGCATTCGTTGAAAAATTTAAACGGAGGACTAGAAAATTTGTACTCGAAATACTCAAACTCTTCAAGCAAATAAGGCCTTCTCAAGAATCCTTAATTATTCAAAAACAACTGATAAGGTCTGCAGGGTCTATGGCATCTAATTATAGAGCAGCAACCCGTTCCCGATCCAGGGCTGAATTTTACTCAAAGTTATGTATTGTAGTAGAGGAAGCGGATGAATCACTCTTCTGGATTGAGCTACTGGAGGAATCCAAAATTGTACCATTGGAGTTAATAGAACCAATCAAACAGGAAGCTGTGGAAATCTTGTCAGTTACCGCTAAAGCACGCAAAACCGCCCAGTCCAATCGGTGTAATAAAAGTCCCTAAAGCCAAATCCTTCAGTCCTTCAGTCCTTCAGTCCTGATCCCCAGTTCCTGCAACTGTTCTTCTGATATTTTGCTTGGTGAGTCGATCATCACATCGCGGCCGGCATTGTTTTTAGGGAATGCGATGTAATCCCTGATGGAATCAGATCCACCCATCAGCGCGCACAGCCTGTCAAACCCGAAAGCGATTCCACCATGTGGAGGTGCCCCGTATTCGAAAGCCTGCATAAGGAATCCGAATTGTGATTTGGCCTCTTCTTCGGTAAAGCCCAGAAGTTTAAACATTCGCTGTTGCATCGCCCGGTCGTGAATCCTGATTGAGCCTCCGCCGATCTCAACACCATTGATCACCAGATCGTAAGCGTTAGCCTTTGCTGCTTCCGGTTGATCTTCCAGTAAAGCAATATCACCTTCATTTGGCGATGTAAAAGGGTGATGCATCGCGTGAAAACGTGCGGTATCTTCATCCCACTCCAACAGCGGGAAGTCCACTACCCATAGCGGTTTGTATTCCTGTGGGTTAAGCAACCCCAGCCTGCGGCCCATTTCAAGTCTTAATTCTCCTATTGCTTTTCGGGTAGATTCTTTAGGGCCTGATAACACCAGGATAAGGTCACCGGTTTTTGCCCTGCAGTTCTCGGACCAGGACTTAAGATCTTCGACAGTGTAAAATTTATCTACCGATGATTTAAAGCTGCCGTCAGCAAGGCATTTAACGTATACCATTCCCTTTGCACCAATTTGCGGACGTCTTACCCAATCGGTTAGCGCATCAATTTGCTTACGTGAGTATTCCGACCCACCTGGAACCACTATACCCAGTACTGATTCTGACTGATCAAAAACGTTGAAACCCTTTCCCTGCGCAGGACTGGTTATGTCGTTTATTTGCATCTCAAACCTGATATCAGGTTTGTCGGACCCATACCTGGCCATTGCTTGCTGATAATCCATTATCGGGAATGGGCCCAATTCAACATTTAACACCTGACTGAAGAGGTGTTTTGTCAGGCCTTCAAAGGTCTCCAGCACCTGGTCCCGGTCTACAAAGGACATTTCACAATCAATCTGGGTAAATTCAGGTTGACGGTCTGCCCTCAGATCTTCATCTCTAAAACACTTTACAATTTGATAGTACCGGTCAAAACCACTAACCATCAGTAATTGCTTGAAGGTTTGCGGGCTTTGCGGAAGTGCATAAAATTCACCCGGATTCATGCGACTGGGAACTATAAAGTCACGTGCACCCTCGGGAGTGGACTTAATCAATATCGGCGTTTCAATTTCAATAAAGCCCTGATTATCCAGATATTCTCTGGTAGCGCGATTGATGCGGTGCCTCAAAATCAGACTTTCCTGAACCGGGTTCCTGCGTAGATCCAGATAGCGATACTTCATCCGAAGATCTTCGCCACCATCGGTTTCGTTTTCAATAATAAACGGGGGGACTTTGGACGCATTCAGGACTTTAAGGTTGCCTACTGCAACTTCAATCTGACCGGTTGGAATGTTATCATTCTTGGCAATCCTTTCTACCACCTGCCCGGTTGCGGTGACGACATATTCTCTGCCTAGCTTTTTAACTAGATCTAACAAAGGCTTTTCTGTTTTGCCCTCTTCAAATATTAATTGAGTAATACCATGGCGGTCACGTAGATCAACCCATATCATACCTCCTTTGTCACGTACTTTCTGCACCCAGCCGCTTAATGTCGCCTCTTTACCCGCATCTTCAAGTCTAAGCTCTCCGCAATTATGCGTTCTAAACATATTATTGTTAATTTTGACGCACTAAGTTAATAATAGTTGAAAGTGTTTCACCCTTTTTAATCTCAATTTGGCCACGCTAAGGTTTATACGACCCCAGGTATTGCAGCTTTGTTTTGGATTAGCCCTGATTATATTAGTTCAGACCTATCCTGTCGGTGCTCAGGACATTACCCTGGTAAAGACCCGGATAAATGATGAAATCAGCCTGTTGGTGCCGGACAGGTTTATCCCAATGGGCCCCCAGGATATTAGAAGTAAATTCATTAGTTACCGGGAACCGCTGGCCGGGTTTACTTCTGAAGATCGATCTACGGATTTAGTAATAAACGTCAGTAAGACTCCATGGAGCAATCAGGATATGGAGTTGCTCAAAGACTTTTATGAAAACAACATACGAAATCTATTTGATGAAGTTACTTTTCATCAAAATGAACTTCAGGATATAAATGGAAGAGATTATGCCGTTTTTGAATTTTCTTCGACTGTAAGTGGCGACCCCAATTCGCTTCGAAATAAGACACCGGTTTACGATTACAGATACGTATTGTACACTGTGGATGATTTCAACGTATATGTATTCACCTTTTATTGTCCGGCCAGGTCAAAAGATTTGTGGCAGCCTACGGCACACCAGATCATGTCCGGGATCGAATTTAAATAGCCTTCAATATGGATTTCTCTGTTTTCAGTGATGAACATTATATGAAGCTGGCATACCAGGAAGCACAAAAGGCCAAAGAACAGGGTGAGATTCCGGTGGGTGCAATAATTGTATGCGGACAAACTATTGTGGCCAAGGCACACAATCAAACGGAAATACTGCAGGATGTGACTGCTCATGCCGAGATTTTGGCGATCACTGCGGCTGCAAACAACCTTGGTGCAAAGTATCTTACAGAATGTAGTTTATTTGTCACCCTTGAGCCCTGTGCGATGTGTGCAGGTGCCATTTTCTGGTCCCAACTTCAGCGACTGGTCTACGGTGCTGCTGACCTGTCAAAGGGGTACACAAATTACAGCAAGAGCAAGAGCAAGAGCAAGAGTGACCGCAAGAGCAAGAGCAACAGCAACAGCAAGGATCTCGATAAAGAGAGATCACCAGGAGGCCAAGAGACCGGAACTATTGGATTGCTTCATCCACGTACTGAAGTAGTCCGTGGATTGATGGCAGAACCATGCGGAAGGTTGGTCGAGGACTTTTTTCGGGAGTTGAGAAATTAGTATATTTGGGTTATACCGAAATAGATTCTTCAATCTTAAAATCATTTAACATTATGGCTTTTGAATTACCTGATTTACCCTATGCATTTGATGCATTAGAACCACATATTGACGCACGCACTATGGAGATCCACCATGATAAACACCATGCTGGATATACTAATAATCTGAACAATGCGATTGCCGGAACGGAATTGGAGGGCAAGTCCATTGAAAATATTCTTGCCAATGTAAGCGGAAACGGCGCAGTCCGTAACAATGGCGGTGGCTATTATAATCACAACTTGTTCTGGACTGTTATGTCCCCTAACGGTGGAGGCGCACCAGATGGCGAGCTGGCAAGTGCAATAAATACCAGGTTCGGTTCACTGGATGCTTTTAAAGACGAATTTTCCAAAGCGGCTGCTACCCGATTTGGTTCAGGATGGGCCTGGTTGATAGTTGATGGATCCGGGCAACTTGCAGTAACGTCGACCCCGAACCAGGATAATCCGCTAATGGATGTGGCTGAAGTAAAGGGAAAACCTATTCTGGGACTTGATGTATGGGAACATGCCTATTATCTTAATTATCAGAATAAGCGTCCTGATTATATAAAAGCTTTCTGGAGTGTGGTCAATTGGGATGAAGTAGCGGCAAGATATTCCGGTTAACCTAAAGATTGTCAATTTCCAAATCCCGAATGACAAGCAACTAAGCATCAATCCCCAATGGTCCGAACCGACCTGAGTAATTGGGGTTGAAATAGGAGCGGAGGTATCTGTTGTTAGTCTTTTTGGATTTGGAATTTTACTCAGTCTTATTCCTAAGTTTTTTAAGCTCCAGAATTTCATCCCTGAGACGGGCTGCTTCAATAAAGTCCAGGTCTTTAGCAGCTTTTTCCATGGCCTTCTGATTCTTTTGAACAAGTTTGTCCAGGTCTGCTTCAGACATGTAAGCAACTACCGGATCTGCAGCTAAGTTCATTTCCTCCTGTTCTACGTAGTATTTTTTGACTGATTTCTTGGAGTCTGCCACTTTTGTTTGCTGCATAATATTATCTTTTGACTTCAACACAGTTTCCGGGGTGATCCCATGGGCTTCATTATATTCCATCTGTATCCTTCTTCTACGTCTGGTTTCGTCAATGGCTCTTTGCATAGAACCAGTGACCTTGTCGGCATACATAATAACCCGTCCGTTAACATTTCTCGCTGCCCTGCCGATGGTTTGTATCAGCGATCTTTCGTTCCTTAAAAACCCCTCTCTATCGGCGTCCAGAATACCAACCAAAGCCACTTCGGGCAGGTCAAGACCTTCTCTTAGTAAATTTACCCCCACCAACACGTCAAAGACTCCAAGTCGTAGTTCGCGTAATATCTCAACCCGATCCAGGGTATTTACTTCCGAGTGTATGTATCGGCACTTAATGCCAGCTCTTTCCAGGAATTTCGTTAGTTCTTCCGCCATCCTTTTGGTTAATGTAGTTACCAGTACGCGCTCGCCGGCATTGACTGCACCATCGATTTCTTCCATCAGGTCATCAATCTGCTGTTTACTGGGCCGCACTTCAATGGCCGGATCAAGTAGTCCGGTTGGGCGGATTACCTGCTCCACCACTACTCCTTCAGATTTGTGGAGCTCATAGTCCCCCGGGGTGGCACTTACAAATACGGTTTGATTCACCATATTTTCGAACTCATTGAATGTCAGCGGTCGATTGTCCAATGCTGAGGGAAGCCTGAATCCAAAATCTACCAAATTCACTTTACGGGAACGGTCACCGCCCCACATCGCTCTTACCTGGGGAAGCGTGACATGACTTTCGTCAATAATCATCAAATAGTCATCAGGGAAATAATCCAATAAGCAGAAGGGCCGTGAACCCGGACTTCTTCTATCAAAATATCTGGAGTAATTTTCAATACCTGAGCAGTATCCCAATTCTCGCATCATTTCAAGATCAAATTCCGTTCGTTCTTTAATCCGTTTGGCTTCAAGCGAACGGAACTCAGATTCGAAATACGAAATTTGTGCCACCAGATCGTCCTGAATTTCGTGGATTGCCTGGTTTAATAATTCCTTGCCGGTAACAAATAAATTCGCCGGGAAGATACTTATCAACCGTTCTTCGGACAATTTCTTACCGGATTGTGGATCGATACGATGGATGCTTTCTATTTCATCGCCCCAGAAAATAATTCGATAAGCAAAATCGGCATAGGCTACAAAAATGTCCACCGTATCTCCTTTCACCCTGAAATTACCCCTTTTAAATTCAGCTTCAGTCCGACTGTATAGGATATCTACCAGGGCCAATAAAAATTGATTTCTGGGAATAATATCTCCTTCCTGTACCCTAATTACACTTTTACCAAATTCTTCTGGGTTCCCAATTCCGTAAATGCAGCTGACGGAGGCAACAACGATCACATCCCTGCGTCCGCTCAATAGTGCTGAGCTCGCACTGAGCCGGAGTTTTTCTATTTCCTCATTAATGGACAGGTCCTTCTCAATATATAGATTCGTGGTAGGCAGATAGGCTTCAGGCTGATAGTAGTCATAGTAGGATATAAAAAACTCCACTGCATTGTTGGGGAAAAAATGTTTGAATTCCCCATAGAGCTGAGCCGCTAATGTTTTATTGTGGCTTAATACCAGGGTAGGCTTCTCGACACTCTGAATAACATTGGCCATGGTAAAAGTCTTACCCGATCCGGTTACACCCACCAGCGTCTGATGAGGTAATCCAGCCTGGATTCCTTCATTCAATTGCCGTATGGCTTGTGGTTGATCTCCTGTGGGTTGATAATCTGAAGTAAGTTCGAAGGACATTCTATAAGATACGAAAACTTAGGTTTCTGGTTCCGTCTGCAGCCTTCAGTCAACTGCCCATTGCCGAATGCCTACTGCCCACCTTCCACTACCGAACGGCCAATGCGCACTGCCAACTGCCTACCGACCTGTCCAGATTTCCCATGACTTTTCTGCCTGCAATTCCAGCATTTCCAGACCATTTTTTACGCGAGCACCCTGATTTGATCCCAAACGCATAAACTGCGTGGTCTCAGGGTTGTAAACCAAATCGTACAGAAAGTGATTTTGGCCAATCTTCTGATAATTCAGCGCCGGGGCAGTAAGTATATTTGGCTGCATTCCAAGCGGCGTGCTGTTAATAATAAGCTGGTGACTTGAGACCAGGTCCAGTTCTTCCGCTTCTTCATAAGTTACCCTGTCGGGTCCAGATTGCCTGCTAACCAGTTGGAATGGAATGTTGCAGTCTTTAAGAACATTAATTACCGCCAATGACGCTCCGCCAGTGCCTAATATTAAAGCCTTGCCCTGCCAGCCCGCTGGTAACCAGCTTAATAATGAGGCTTTGAATCCATAGTAGTCTGAGTTATAACCGCTCAACTTGCCATGCTCAATTTTGATCACATTGACCGCACCAATCTTCCCCGCTTCATCACTGATTTCCTCCAGGAAAGGCATTACCTGCTGCTTATATGGAATGGTTACATTAAGCCCGACCAGTTGAGGGTGTGCAGCAAGTAACGGAAAGAATTCATCTATGGACTCCAGTTCGAACAAATCATACCGGTAACCGGTAATACCTAAGGTGTCGAATTTCTGGTTGAAATAGCTTTTGGAAAAGGAGTGCGATAAAACTTTTCCAATCAGACCTAGTTGTTTAACCAGGCCAGTCATTTTTTAAGATTTACCGCCAGCTTTTCAAGAAACACCACCAGCCCGACCCCCAATACAAAAAACAACAACGCCTGCCAGAAATAGGGTTCATTGCCCAATGCCTGATAGGTATAGGGCATAATGTTCTCCTGAAGTACTGGCCTAACCTCTCCATGCCTGTCGATAAAAGTGGTGATAGTCTCTTTCCAGGGCCAGACCTTGTTTAAAGATCCGATCATAAACCCGGCCAACACTGCGATGGCCAGATCGTGATACTTTTTGAATAACCAGCTAATTATCCTGGAAAACGTGAGTAGTCCTACTACGCATCCCAGGGCAAATATTACAATTGTTCCCAGGTCGAAGCTGGTGAGTGCACTAATAATAAACACATATTTACCCAGAATGATAAGGATAAAGCTACCTGAAATTCCGGGTAGGATCATAGCGCAAATGGCGATTGCCCCTGAAAGAAATATAGCCAGGACACTGTTTGGAGTTTCAGCAGGTGCAACCGTGGTGATAAAGAATGCAATCAGGCAACCTAGAATTATACCAGATACCACATTACTTCTCCATACCCTAATATCTCGACACACCACTAACGCAGAAATAATAATCAGGCCAAAAAAGAAAGACCATAGCTGAATGGGATGAGTGTCCATTAACCCGGTAACCAGTCTGGCCAATGATATTAGACTAAGCAATATTCCGGATAAAAGTACCAGTAGAAACTTTCCATTGATCTTTTTCCAGAAACCAGCGAAATTACCGGAAAGTACTAATCTCATTGCCTCAAGATCGATCGACTTGATGCTGGTTATTAGCTCTTCATAAATCCCGGTAATAAAAGCGATGGTACCACCTGACACGCCCGGAATAATGTCCGCGCCGCCCATTCCCATTCCCTTAAGAAATACGAAGAAAAAATCTTTATTAGATCTCATTAACCAGCAGGTTTACAGACCATTTATAGAAGAGTCATTTATAAAATGGTCAAAAGTATCTCCTCTTAAACCCAGCCTGATGGTTTCCAGAGGGATTACTTCATTAGGAGCAATATTACCCAGGTTAACATTGGCGCCCAAAAGTTTTATGAACCAAACTTGCTGAGATTTCTGAGGCGCTTCCCAAATAATCTTTTCGAAAGGAATTTTGGTAAGGATTTCCTGTACCAATCCGCTACGTACCTCACCACTGGATCGGAATAAGCCGACATTACCGGCTTCCCGCGCTTCGCCAATCACCTTCCAGGCACCGGCATCCAGTTCTTCCTGCATCAGCTTGATCCATTTGTACGGAGGGATTATTTTTTCTACATCTTTTGACCCGACTTCTGAAAGAACGGTTACCTGAGTGCTTAGTTTATTGATATAATCACATTTCATTTGATGCTCCAACTCGATTGAACCATCAGAAACTTCCGCAAAAGTCATTTCATACTTGTCAAGGATCTCACGGTAATCATCGAATTGATTTCTAACCACAAATGCTTCGAACAAGGTACCTCCAAAATAGGTGGGTATATTATGTTCACGGTATTTGTCCAGTTTTTCTTTCAGATTGGGAGTAACATAAGAAGTACCCCATCCTAGTTTTACGATATCAACATGGTCACCACACAGTTCGAGAAAGTCATCTATCTCTCTTAAACTCAGACCCTTATCCATAACCATAGTAAATCCGAACTGGCGAGGCTTTTTTGTTCGCTCAGGAATGTTGTTTAGCTTGTAGTTCATTTAACTTTCAGGTCGGTACTGATCAATGATTTTTAAAAGCGCTTTTTGATTCTGGAGTGTGGGATAGAATTCAAACAACTCCTGATGCTTTTCAAAGTTCAAAATTAATCCATTTTCCAAATAAGCCAAGCCCTCCTTATATTTACCGGCCGCAATGAAATAGGCTACCGATCGATAGTAGAGGCTAGGTTCGGTTGGGTTTTCTTCAAGTCCACACTTAATAAGTTCCAGGCTTTTGGTAAAGTCACCCTGTTCAAAATACAAATACGACCACATTAACCATACATTAACGTTTTCCGGACTCAGCACCGCTGCCTGTTGATAAGCTTCAAGGCTGGAAACCAGGTTGCCCACCTTATATTCGGCATCAGCCAGGGACTCCCAATAATTTTCCCGGTCCGGATTCAGCTTGATCGCTTTATTAAAGAAATGAATGGCTTCATACCATCGTTCCTGTTGAAACAAGCAACTGCCTATGCCGAAGGCGGCTTCATCGTAAAAATTGTCAAGTTTATAGGCTTTCCGATAATATTTCAGACCAAGATCCAGGTGCCCAAGTTTCTCATAGGCCTCGCCGATTGAAAAGTGCGTTTCTGCAGAAGGTCCTTCCAGGTCGACCGTTTTCTGGTAGGAATCCAGTGCCTGGCTATATTGTTCTTTACTCATATAGGCATTACCCAGGTTAAAATAGGCACTGGAAAAGTCATCCTTAATTAAAATGGCGTACTGGTATGCTGAGACAGCATCATCATTCTTGCCAAGCTTGTGGTAAATAATTCCCAGGTTATACCAACCAAGATGGGAGTAGGGGTCATTGTCGATGAATTTTTTATAATAATCCAGGCTATCATCCAGCGCACCGGTAATATCCAGACAGTATGCCAATTCATATAAGGCCCCATCATGCTCTAGGTTTTCCTCGACGGCTTTTTTGTAAGATATAATAGCCAGGTCAAAATTATCATCATTCTGGTAGGCCAGACCAATTTGAAAATAGATATCGTCTTTGTTGGAAGTAAACTCCAGTGCCTGGTTTAGAATTTCTACGGCTTCAGGATATTCTTCTCTTAAGGAGTGGATGTTAGCTTTCATCACCAGCAGCTCCGGATCGTTGGGTTGGATCATAATCGCCTTATCCAGAATGTTCAAAGCATGTTGATACTTTTCAAGGTTAATTAGTGCCTGACTTTTCAACAGAATCAAATCAATTGAAAAGGGATATAAATCAATACCAACATTGCATATCTTCAACGCCCGGTTGTAGTACGACCGGTCGGTAAAATGATTGTACAGGTTTTCAATTTCCTCAATATCGAAGAAATGGTAAGCGCCTTCTTCCATTTCATGGAATAGTTTGATCAGATCGTTAATCTTTCGTTGCTTCGAATTCTCCGCCATTACAGGAAATTGTTGAGAAGGTCTAACTGCAGGGCTTTGTCGAAATATTTTTGATCCACGGTCTCACTCATCATTTCTAAATGCTTTTTATTATGACAATCTGTACCGAGAAAGCTGATCGCTTTTTGATCAATCAGAAATTCCGCAAGTTTTTTTGCCCCTTTACTGTAGTATCCCGAAAGTGAAATAGTGTTAATTTGCAACAGGAGCCCTCTATCCATAAGGTCTTCAAGTATCTCGGGCCTGTTTTGCACAAAAACGTATCTTTCAGGATGCGCCATAACCGGTTTCATACCGTTAGAAATAATTTGAAAAATTCCCTCACGAAGGTATGCCGGCTCGTTTAAAAACGAAGTTTCAAATAACAAATAGTTGTCTCCAAATGTAAGAAGTTCTTTTTTATCATCAAGCATTTGCATCATATGCTCATCCAGGTAATATTCAGCCGCGGCTTCGATTTCCATATCGATTCCTGCTGCTTCTACATGTACCTTCAGTCTTTCTAACCTGGCGCGTATATCTTCGGTAGTATTGGGATAAAAATCATTCATTACGTGTGGCGTGGTGATGATTTTCTGATAACCTAACTCAGACATAGTTTGAATTAACTCCAGGGACTCTTCCATACTACTGGACCCGTCATCAATTCCAGGTATCAAATGCGAATGAACATCTACCATAAGTGGACGCACACTTTTTTTTACCTTGCGTTTGTTGAATATTGAAAACACAGATTTAGTAGTAACCTTTAATTATTCGTAATATCCTTTGCCGTACCCGTACCCGTAGCCATACCCCTTTTTGTTAGTAATCTGAACGGAGTTAAGCACAATGGAGAGATTGTTAAATCTATTAGTAGTTGCCAACCTATTCAAGGTATTCACAAAGTCTTTTCTGGAATAATCCGCACGGATCACATAAACAGGAATGTCGGCCTTTTTCATGGCAAGTATTCCATCCGTTACCAGGCCAACCGGCGGGGTGTCAAGTATAATGGTATCATAGTCCTGCTTCATTTGATCCAGCAACTCATCTACTTCAGGTCCCATAATTAATTCGGATGGATTTGGAGGGGTTGGACCGGCCGGCAAGTAATCAAGATGCTCCAGGGAGGTTCGGACCAGACACTCCTTTAGTGAGTGCTTTTGAATAAGGATAGTAGACAGGCCTTTGTTTACTTCAATATTATCGAAGGCCAGATGTATTTTGGGACGGCGCATGTCCATATCCACCAGCAAGACCCTTTGTTTTGATAAACTAATAATGCCACCGAGATTGATAGCCAGGAAAGTCTTCCCCTCCCCGCTAACCGTGCTGGTCACAGAAATTATTTTCTTTGCGGAACTAACCTTTAAAAATTCCATGTTGGTGCGAATGGAGCGCAGGCTCTCACTTACCGGAGACTTAGGATTCTTATCGATGATCAGTTTACTAAGGTCAAGCTTCTCCTTAAGATATCTAGGTACCACTCCTAGAATTGGCAAGGTGGTGATACGTTCCAATTCCGACTGGCTGGTAATTTTATTGTGCAACGCGTACCTAACCCCAACAAATAAAAAACTAAATATCAGGCCGCTTACAATACCCAGACCATATATAATCAGCTTGTTGGGGAATACCGGAGCGTCTGGTAGAATCGCCGCCGAGAGGATTACAAAATCCGTCACAGTGCCTGCCTGGGCGACCTGGAATTCCGCTTTTAGTTGCATCAAAGTAAGCAGAAACTCCTCATACAGACTGAAATTTCGCTGGTTGGAGGTAAATTCAGTACCCTGAGCAGGTAAGGTTCTGAGCCGTTGCTCCAGGGTAAGCCGCTTCGATCGAATTACTAAACCTTCGTCTTTTAGTTCCTTTTCGTATCCGGACAGGAAATTACCCAGCTGTTGCCGGAGTGAGTTTATTTGCTGATCCACTTTGGTGACCGCAAAAGTATTGTCGTTGTATGAAATCTTTAGCAGTTCGCGTTCTTTGACCAACTCATCTAACTGGTGCAGCGTAGTGTTTATGTCCTCATTGTACCCGGAGTATTGTAAGAGGCTTTCAGGTTGACCAACTTTCTGCGTCAGATTTGACTGTAGTTCCTGCAAATTTGAAAGCTTCTTCTGCAGTACCACATTTTGAGAGTCCAGTGCTGCAATTGCCTTTATGGTGGTGTTTAAGTCGGATTGTACATCGGTGGTTTTGTTTCGGATAGTAAAACTCTCAAAATACGTTTCATAATCCTGCAGTTTGTGCTGGGTTAGTAATAACTGATCATCAAGAAAAGCAATCCTTTGCTGATTGGCTTTGTTCTTGGTTTCTTTGGAATAGCCCAGGTAAATGGTATCGATAGCATTTACCAGATCCCTGGCCTTGAATCTGTTGTGATCCCGGAACGAGATCCGTATGGTATTTGCTGTCAGGTTGAGCGGTTCTACATTTAGGTTTTCATCAATGTAATTTATCAGACTTGGCCGGCTGTTGATCCTGAAACTGTATAGACGCTGCTCACCAATCTGTTCCACCGGCTTATTAAGATTGAGCCTTAGACTGATATGTTCCGTTTCAATATTTTCCCCAAACTTGCAGACCTTATCGGGAATGTTACTGCCATTGGGAAAACTCAGTATAAACTGCTCCTGATTTTCAATTACCACTGTGAAGTACTTATCATATGCCCAGCCCCCATTGAGATTATACCTGACCTTAAAAGGTGAGCTACGGTATTTTTCATCTTCCAGAATGTTTCCTACTGAGTAATAGCTGATATCCAGATCCAGTGTTTGAATGACTTTGTCAAAGAACAGTTTGGATTTAAGTAGCTCTATTTCACCTGACAAGTTGTTTAGACTAGCTTCCTCGTTAACTTCCAGCAATCCCAGTACACTGGCATCGTTTTTAATATTTAGTCTAAGATCTGAATAGCTTTCGAAAACTGGTTTGGTCCAGCGGATCACCAGATAAGCCGAAATATTAGTTATAACAATGATAACCAATATCCAGATCCAGCTTTTTGCCAGTACTGTATACAGTTTTTCAAGGTCAATTTCGCTGGAAAAACTGCCAGGAGGCGATTGAATTGAGCCAAATTCACGGTCAATATGGTTTGGACTTCTCACCGGTTACCTATTAAATGCTATTACTAATGCCAGCACTGAGGTTAGCAAACTTAATATTGGTACTACGTCTTTCAGTCCTTCGGTAAATGGCCTGCGGATGGGCTCGACATAGATTATATCGTTGGGTTGAACCTGAAGATTAGCGCTGGCCATACCTTCGATGGTAGTTAGATCAATCACCCGGACCTGTGGGTTGGACAGATCACCCCTGATCCATCGAATATTATGGCCCTTAGCATCGTTATTAACTCCTCCAGCCAAAGCCAGCACCTCAAGTAAATTCATGCCCTCGTTTTCCAGGGGAATGACCTTTCCTTCAGTGGCCCCCAATACAATAACTCGCTTGTTTAAAAATTTGGTAAGCACGAACGGATCTTTATAAAAGACACTGTACTTTTCTTCCAGTTGTTGGTTTACTTCGGAAATTGTCAGCCCTTTGAGTGTTGACTGACCGACTATAGGTAGCTCAACAGTACCATCCGGTTGCACCTGATAAATAGGCGGGGTAGTTTGAGTTTCGGGCTGGTCGTCAGTGAGGGCGTTGTTAGGGTCAATTAACTCTTCCCCTTTGTTGGTATAAACTTCAATTTGTAACTGGTCGTTTGGCGCCACTATATAATTATCATGGACTTCCACTATCACCTTTGACAATTCCTCCATATCTTCTTCCTCAACTTCAAAGAGAATATTAGCCTGATAACTTTTACAAGAGAACATAGCCGACAACAAAAGGATATATCCGCTGTAACCTAAGAGCCAGTTAATTTTCCTCAAAGAAGCATTTTCGTTCAACAAGTACAAAGTAACAACAAATTACAACTTTTCCATCATCTCCCTGAAAGTAGGTAGTACCGCATCCTTCTCCGACAATATTGGCTTGACGGAGCCCCAGTCAATGGCAAGGTCGGGGTCGTTCCAGACAATCCCTGCTTCACTTTGGTGATGATAAAAGTTAGTACACTTATAGGCAAACAAGGAATCTTTTAAAGCAAGAAAACCATGAGCCATGCCTTCTGGTACATAAAGCATATTGTATTTCTTGTCATTCAGGACACAGCTAAAGTATTTTCCATAAGTTGCCGATGATTTACGAATATCAACTACAATATCAAGCACTTCCCCTTGTAACACACTGATCAATTTACCCTGGCTAAATGGAGGTTTTTGAAAATGAAGTCCTCGCAAAACACCCTTTTTGGAAAAGGATTGATTATCCTGAACAAAAGAGCTACTGATCCCCATTTCATCAAACTTGCTGGTGTGGAAGGATTCCATAAAGTACCCCCGGTGGTCCCGGTGAATGGAAGGATTAATCTCCCAAAGATCCTCAATTCCTGTCTCAATAAATTTCATTGCCAGACTATTTTTTAACAACCTCCCGGATGGTATCCATGTAAATGTCAATCACCCGTGTTTCAGAAAAATTTTCAACCGCTAAGCGCCTGCCAGCTGCACCCATTTCTCTCAACCCGGTGTCTTCAGTTAAATGCATTAATTTCATCTTTTGCGCTAAATCTTCGGGATCAGCCGGTTTGCAAAGTAACCCGTTAATTTGATCTTTTACAACCTCCCTGCATCCGGGAACGTCAGTGGTAACTATTGGTTTTCCCATAGCCGCAGCCTCTAAAAGCGAACGGGATAATCCCTCGCGGTAGCTGGGTAACACCACAACATGTGCATTTCTGATATAAGGACGCACATCATTGGTTTCACCCAGATATTCAACCGGCCAATTTTTCAGGTCATCCAAACTTATTCCTCTTTTGTGTCGGGGCTCCGGTGCACCCAGGATTTGACATAGCACCGGAAGTCCGTCGTCGGCCAGTATTTTGGCGGCACTTAAAAATTCTCTTACCCCTTTTTCTTCAATCAGCCGGGCCATCATTAAGAAAATAAACGGACGTGGAGGCATTGGCGCATCTTCAGCTGTAAACCTGTTGACATCAATACCTGATCCGGGGACCAACTGGTGATTTGATCCGGTCAAAAGCCCTTTATCTTTGAAAAGAGTTAAATCAGCTTGATTTTGGAAAAAGATCCTGGCAGGGTATCTGAAAGCAAACCTGTATAAAAGTTCAGCCATGGAGTTAGATTTGCCAGCGGTTAAAAATACTGTCCCTAATCCACTTACTGTGCAAATCGAAGGTACATTGAGCAAACGAGAAACCATGGTTCCGTAAATATTTGGTTTGATGGTATAATGGAGCACTACGTCAGGCTTGATGTTTAGATACAACCGGTATAATCTCTTAAGCAATAAAAGATCCTGCCCGGGATTACTACCGGTATTATTCATTTTAACAGGATGATAGACACAGCCCATGGCAGTGAGATAATCACTATACGGGTCCTCCGGTGCCACTGTATGCACTTGATGTTCATTGCGTAACAACTCCCTGATCAAACCGGAACGAAAGTTGAAAATGTTCCAGGAAGTATTTATAAAAAACAATACTTTCATTCTAACAGAAACTGTCGAGGTAACACACCATTTGACTATTATTAAATAAGAATACGCTAATTTTACGAATTGAAATTAAAATCTATCCAATATGGACATAGGAATGCGTCACATGCATGTAACGGCAGTGCTACTGCTGTTGGTATTCATGTTATTCAAAACAGTACTGCTTTTAACCAATAAGGTCGATTATCTGGACAGGGTAAGGACTAAAACCAAGGTGGTGGATATAATTCTGGGTTTAACTGCGGTGCTCACAGGATTTTATCTGTTGAGTTTAAAGTCGGAATTCGAGATATATCTATGGGTAAAAATATTGCTGTTAATGGCCGCGGTCCCACTGGGAATTGTGGGCCTTAAAAGGCATAAGAAACCTTTGGCGATACTATCCGTATTGCTAATAGTCTACGTTTATGGAGTAGGAGAGACACAGAGCTATAAGTTTAAGCGCAATCCCGTAGTAACCGGTAATGCGGACCAGGCAGGCGCTGAAATTTACCAAAAGTTATGTGTTGAATGTCATGGTGAAGATGGTAAGTTGGGGGTGTTTAAGGCACCGGACCTGACCAGCAGCCTCATGAACCAGGCTGAAATGAAGCAACGAATCCTTCAGGGGAAAGGTGCAATGAGGGGTTACAAAAATGAACTTAGCACCGAGCAACTGGATGCCGTGATAAATCACATAAATACACTGCAGTAATTTGAAGAAACTGGTACATACCGCGCCTAAAAAAGAGAAAGCCATTCTGGTAGCTTTGATAAATCACCATCAGAGCCGGATGCAGGTAAAGGAGTACCTGGATGAGCTGGAATTCCTGGCTGCCACCCTGGGAGTACAGGTAAAGCACAGGTTTACCCAAAAACTGGATAAACCGGATATTCGAACTTTCGTTGGTAAAGGGAAACTGGAAGATATAAAGGCCGTGGTAAAGGCTGAGCAAATTGACAAAGTGATTTTTGACGATGATTTGTCACCTTCTCAATTGCGTAATTTGGAGAAAACATTGAAATGCCAGATCTACGATCGAAGCTTGCTAATACTGGACATTTTCTTGAAACGGGCTCAAACATCCAGGGCTAAGACTCAGGTTGAACTAGCACGATTCCAGTACTTGCTGCCGCGTCTTACTCGTATGTGGACCCACCTGGAACGACAACGAGGGGGAACTGGAACCAGGGGTGGAGCAGGTGAAAAGGAAATTGAAACCGACCGAAGGACCATTCGTAACCAGATCACCGTTCTTAAGAAGAAGCTGGAAAAAATTGAAAAGCAACAGGCAACGCAAAGAAAATCCCGCCAAAATATGGTACGGGTGGCGCTGGTGGGTTATACCAATGTTGGAAAGAGTACGTTGATGCGATTGCTTACCAAAGCTGATGTGCTGGCAGAAGACAAGTTGTTCGCCACAGTAGATGCTACTGTTAGAAAAATGGTGGTACATTCTGTTCCTTTCCTTATTTCTGATACTGTGGGGTTCATTAGAAAGCTACCACACCACCTGATTGAATCTTTTAAGTCAACACTAGATGAAATCAGGGAGGCGGATTTGCTGCTTCATGTAATTGATATCAGTCATCCATCATTTGAAGAACAAATAGAAATTGTAAACAAAACCTTGCTGGAAATATGTGGAGAACAGAAACCCACGGTACTTGTCTACAATAAGATTGATCGTATAAATGGAGTATTCCAGGAGAGATTTGACCTGGAGCCCCCCGTTGACCAGAAGCAGTTGAAAGCCTCTTTTATGAATGAAGAATCAGATGTAGTGTTTGTGTCGGCTCATAAAAAGGAGAACATAGATGAACTACGAGAGATCATTTATGACAAAGTGGCTAAAAAACACTACAGTATGTATCCTAACTATCTGAACTAGTAAGGTTTGCTTCTGGAATCCGTCAACAAGTTTCCAGTTCCTGAGGTTGATTAAACCCCTGATATTTGTATATTCCATTCTTGCCATGAACAATTTGTTAGCCCTGGTTATATTCAGTCTTTTGACAACCACCACCAGTCCCCTGGTTGCTCAAGTAACCGACCCCGAAAAACTGGAGCGGTTTGAGAAGAATTCACTCAACAATGAGCAAAAAGGACTTGCAGATCCCTTTAAGGGAATTACCACCGATGGTACAGTAGAGCCCGGTATTTTTAGCATACATTCCACCAACGTCAGTACTAAGCCGGTAGTGCATGCGGCAATGGCGTTTTTAGAATCATTGGACGATAGTCAACGGACAAATACTATGTTTGCCGTTGATGATAGTGAGTGGCAAAAATGGATGAATCAGCACTTCTATATTCGTCAGGGGGTTGGATTTTACCAGATGTCCGACCAACAGCGCAAAGCTGCTTTTGCTTTAATGGCAGCCGCTCTTAGCGCGAAAGGGTTGAAACTCAGCCAGGATATTATGAAGCTAAACCATACCCTGGGAGAGATCAACGATAATTTCCAGGAATATGGTGAGTGGTTGTATTGGATAACCATTATGGGCGAACCTTCAGAAACAGAACCCTGGGGTTGGCAAATGGATGGCCATCATTTGATCATTAATTATTTTGTACTGGGTGACCAGGTGGTTATGACCCCCTTGTTCGTGGGATCTGAGCCGGTGATCGCCGAAACCGGTAAATATAAGGGCATCTCGATTTTACAGGATGAACAAGATATGGGATTAAAAATGTTCCGTTCTCTAACTGAACCTCAAAAGGATCAAGCGGTTATTGAAGTTTCAAAAGAAGGTAATAATAACCTTACTGAAGCATTTAAAGATAACGTAATACTGGATTACGCCGGTATTCAGGGGGCCTCATTAACCAGTAAACAACGGGAGGACTTGCTTTTATTGATCAAACTTTATGTTGACAATATGGATGAAGGTCATGCCAAGGTTAAAATGGACGAAGTAGCGCGTTACCTCGATGACACCTGGTTTGCCTGGATCGGTGGCAGTGAAGATAATTCAGTCTATTATTACAGAATTCACAGTCCGGTCATACTGATCGAATTTGACCATCAGAAGCCGGTAGCCACCCGACAGTTATACGGTAATGCCCCTCACCGGCAGCATGTCCACGCGGTGGTTCGTACGCCCAATGGCAATGACTATGGTAAAGACCTCTTGAAGCAGCATTATCTGGAGCATCCTCATGATTGATTCATGGCAAGCTAAAATCTACCATTACCGGTAAATGATCCGACAAATACAATGTGGTATCATTGGAGATTATTTCAGCCCTAATGACCTTATTTGACAGGTTTTTGGTGGTAAAAATGTAATCAAGCCGTCTTTGGTCACCATGTTCGCCCTCTTTTTCCACCAGGGTCGGAAAACTACCGGTAAATTTGTAGGTGAATTTTCGCAAACTGGCCTCAAGATCAACCAATCCAAAATTCATTACTTCCTCAATAACCGAATAATCCAGGGTACCATCATTCAGGTTTTTTTCATTGAACTGCACATCCCTGTCTTTGAAAAAGGGCTCCAGTCTGTTGTGCTTGTAATAAGCTGAATCGAGCGGGGAAAAAGTATTAAAGTCGCCGGCAAGGATAACTTTCGAGTTTGGGGGAAGTGAGCTGATATCCTGTAAAATCTGGTCAATTTCAACCTTCCTGGTTTCCCAGTTAGAAGGATGTAAGTGAATTACATAGTAATAAATTTGCTGAATGCGGGCCCGGATCAATCCATGATGGAAGCCTTCGGTGATCCTTTTAATATCTTCGATAGGATACCGTGAAGTAATACCGGTTGGAAACCCTTCTTGTTTTAACAAGGCACTATAATCATGGCCGTAAGCTTTAGCGTCCGCTGCCAGTGTTTCAGGGCTGTACTGGTTAAGTTCCTGCAAGGATACCACATCCGGACGTTGTTCCTTCATCCATGCCAGCCATGGTTCTTTTCGTTCTGGTGCTTTAGTAAACCCATACCAGACGTTGTAAGTGATGACTCTTAATTTTGACGGTGCCTGATCTTTTTCCTTTGCACCTGAAGTGCAGGAGCAGGACACGTAGATAAACAAGAGAACCTGGAGTATACCTGTTATGCTGCTAAGTCCGTGCAAGGGCTGAGATTGTTAATGCGAAGCTTCGGGTGTAAGATACTGGAAAAATCGTTTGATATGCACAACTTTTTTAAGGTGGAGGAGTCTCAGGAAGCAGAAGCTGTATTCAACAATTAATATCGGGGGGGAAGCAACTATCAGATCGATATTGATTCAGCCCATGTTGTTCATTCTGTACTGCTCCAAACTGTTGCTCGCGCTATTCTATGTAGCCCCGGCAAGAATCGAACTTGCATCTAAAGTTTAGGAAACTTCTATTCTATCCATTGAACTACGGGGCCATCGGATCTTAGATCTCAGAACTTAGACCTTAGATCTGGTTTTACAATC
>BQJT01000040.1 GCA_021604845.1 Cyclobacteriaceae bacterium | reverse complement strand
CGGTGAACTGCTGGATGAAGTAGTGGGACACCTCCCGGCAGAAGCAGACTACCAGGATCCGGAACTTCCCAGAATAGCCATATTGGGGCGTCCAAATGTTGGGAAAAGTTCGTTCCTAAACGTTTTGCTGGGTATGGACCGAACCATAGTCACCGAGGTTGCAGGTACCACCAGAGATGCGATTGACACCCATTACAAATTGTTTGATAAGAATTTTGTTATTACAGATACCGCCGGTATTCGAAAAAAATCCAAGGTACGGGATAACATAGAATTCTATTCAGTTCTGCGCTCCATCAATGCGCTCGAAGGATCTGACGTTTGTCTGGTTATGCTTGATGCCGAAAGGGGATTGGAAAGCCAGGATCAGAATATCATTGGTCTGGCTCATAAAAACCAGAAAGGTATCGTAATCCTGGTAAATAAATGGGACCTGATAGAGAAGGACACCAAAACCACTGAAATATTCAGAAAAACCATCCAGGAGAAGCTGAACCCACTTGATTATATTCCCATGGTGTTTACCTCGACTGTTAATAAGCAGCGGGTGTTTAAGGCAGTGGAGTTGGCCCTTGAGGTCTATGCCAACCGACAAAAACGAATTTCCACATCTGCCCTGAATAACAAACTGCTCCCGGAAATCGAAAGACGTCCACCACCGGCAATCAAAGGGAAGTATATAAAAATTAAATACATTACTCAATTACCCACCAAAAACCCCGCGTTTGCCTTCTTTTGCAATTTGCCACAATACATAAAAGAACCCTATAAACGCTTCCTTGAGCATAAATTGAGAATGTACTTCGATTTTACGGGTGTACCAATTCGCTTGTTTTTCAGGAAAAAATAGGTAATAAAGGTAAATATTTGGTTATATTTGCAGCTTATATTTTTTAATCAAAAACGGGAATTACCATGAAACGATTATTTGCGTTATTAGTTATGGGCGGATTTTTATTTGCCGCTACTTCTTGTGCAAAATCAAGCGAAGCATCTGAGGAAACAATGGATGCTGCCAGCGAGATTGAAATTGTAGAAGAAGCGACTGAAGAGGCGTTCGAAGAAGCCGAAGCCGCTGCCGATGAGGTAGTTGATGAAGTTTCTGAAGAAGCCGCTGAAGCAACTGAAGAAGTTGAAGAAGCTGTGGAAGAAGCCACAGAAGCTAACTAATATAGAAAATCATTAGATTTGGACCACGCCATGCGGCGTGGTTTTTTTTTACCCTTTTCTAGAATGTCCCCAGATAATTGGCCACTTAAAAAGCACCTTCCGGCGTCAGCTAATATTTATTGCCATAAGTTGTGGGACAAATATCAATTCAACATTAAAATCACCTCTCATAGAAAGACCAAACTAGGTGACTACCGCTACCGGCCCGATGGTAATACCCATCTCATCACTATCAACCACGATCTGAACCCTTACGCCTTTCTGATGGTCTATATTCATGAAGTTGCCCATTGTGTAACTTGTATAAACCATGGGCAAAGAGTGAAACCGCATGGGTCCGAATGGCAAGAGCAAATGAAGCAATTAGCTGCCCCGTTACTGGATAATAACAGGCTTCCCAGTGACCTTAGATTGGCTTTGCTGGCTTACCTGAAATCACCAAAAGCTGCCAGTTGCAGTAGTGTTGCATTGACCAGGGCGTTAAGAAAATATGATCCGGTATCCTCGTTGATTCCTTTGGAGCAATTACCTGAAGGTACTGAGTTTTCTTTCCACTCCAGGAGATACCGGAAAATTAAGCATAGGCGTACCCGGGTGACCTGTAAGGATACGCACACCCACCGTACCTGGCTCATTCCTATGCTGGCGCTGGTAGAACCGGTGTGAAAAATAGCACAATAGTACAAATTGAACATTTGAACGATCAATATCTGAACAATCAATAATTGATTAACAGATTGATGATTGTCATTAAATCGTTCGTTCCAACCAGTGAAGTCTACGGGAGCATGTTCGGATCTGGATTTGAGATACTTGTAAATTGCAGATTGTTAATCCAACGCACCGGTTTTTAACTATTGGTGGCTCATAACCTTTGGCCTCATAGTGACTGCTGGATTGTGCATATCCAAGAAGGAAGTAATAGGAATATTGATATTTTATTGATACTTTGATTTACTCCGTACAGATAGATCATTTTCAATTAATTACCACAAATATTTGATGATCACCTGATTTGTCATGGCTGCTGATTTTGAAGCCTACATGTGGTCAGAAATTACCGGATTAGCTGCTCTTTTCTGAGATTCTAAGATTACGAACCCCGGTTGCTCTGTTAAGATATCAGTTGATCCCCGGAATCAAGCGTAGACTTTTCAACTAAACTATAACTATTATGAAAAAGGATGTAGAAATAACTCTCCATGCGGAAGCTAATCAACTTTGGGGTGTTGGAGGTGGAGTCGCGGATGACTATTGCTGGTTAACTGACGACAATTCGGGGAGCAATCCGCTTAAACCTCGAGAATTTGAATCCACTGTGTACCGAGCCAAAAAGGTAACCTGGAAGGGCCAGTCGGAAGGGGCCGAAAATAAGGATTTCAAAGTATCTATTGATCGTATCGATCACACTGGCGGAGTAGAAATATTTGGCGAAAACCCCTTGGTGGGGCATGGCGGTAAAGTAAAAGAAAGTGTAGAAGGAAGCGCACCGTCTGGAGAAGATATCTATAAAATCCACTTCAGTATAATACCGGTGAATGACCCACACAGCAGTGGCTTGTCATTTGTAATTGACCCCAAACTAAAAGTGGATCCAACGGACTAACAAAATGGCGTTTGGAATCAGAGTTGCGTTAGCCATAATCCTGACCCTGTTTCAACTAACAACGGCACAGACCCAAAATAAAAAACAGGCAGATAGTTTAATTGTCGAACTGGGGAATTTTGGATCTGAAGATACACTTCGCTTCCAATTACTGTCACGAATTTCTTTTAGTCACAGCAACCCGGATAGTGCGCTGTATTACGCTGATAGGCTAATTTCCGAAGCTGCTGAAGCTGATGATCCCAAATGGCTGCATATGGGATATTTCAATCAAGGTTCAGCGCTTCGGCTCTTAGGTAACCTGGAGGGAGCTTCTACAGCCTACTTCAAGAGCCTGGAACAGGCGCAGCTGGGGAATGAGTTGCACAGGGAGGGGGAGTCCTTTCTCGCCTTAGGCGATGTGTACTCCATTTCCGGGGCGCACACAAACTCCATTAGATATTATCAGCAGGCAATTGAAATTTTCAGGGAAGTAGCGGATTCCATCAACCTGGCCACTGCCTTACTCAATGCCGGTGATGAATATTTAAATAATGAAAATTATGATTCTGCGCTGCTTTATTTTGAGAAATCCCGCATCCTTTTTGATCAGTTGAATTACCCCAGTGGCAAGGCCTATAATTTTGGAAATATCGGCATGGTCTATGCCCGTACCGGAAAGAATGAACTGGCAGAAAGGAACATCAATGAAGCAATTAGGATCTTGGAGGAGCTCCAGGATTATTATCCTATTTCGGTTTACCTTACCTATATGTCAGACATCTACCTGGAAAAAGGTAATAATCAAACCGCATTAGACTATGCCCTAAGAAGTTTAGAACTGGCACAAAAATACAGGTTAAAAGAGCAGATCAGCGATGGCAATTTGAAACTTTCGCAACTGTATGAAAAAGGGGGCAACCTGGAGGAGTCATACAAACATTACAAGAACCATATTGTTTACCGTGATAGTGTTAATAACCTTCAAACGGTGCAGCAGTTGGCTGACCTGAGGACCGACTTTGAAGTTTCCCAGAAACAGATTGAAGTGGACTTGCTGGAGAAAGAGTCCGTAATTTCACAACTAAGGGTTAAACGACAGAGATTCATCATCTATGGTACTGGTTTTGCCTTGGCAATGGTGGCACTATTGGCATTTGGGGCCCTGCACAGATATCAGTATATAAAGAAAACCAATCGTATTATTAGTGAGGAAAAGAATCGATCTGAGAATTTATTATTGAACATCCTTCCGGAAGAAACCGCACAGGAATTAATGAAAAACGGCAGGGTTAAGGCAAAAAAATTTGAATCAGCCACGGTCTTATTTTCGGATTTTAAAGGATTTACAAAATTAGCCGAACAGATAGAACCGGAACAACTGGTACGGAGTATTGATTTTTACTTCAAGGCCTTCGATCAAATCACCACTAAACATGGTCTTGAGAAAATCAAAACCATCGGTGATTCCTATATGTGTGCTGGAGGGTTGCCAACGGAAAATCGTACCCATGCCCGGGATGTGATCCGTGCCGGTCAGGAAATGATCGAACTGGTAAATAGGGTGTGGAGCGCTGAGGATGATCTACATCACTTTGAAATTAGGATTGGGGTTCACACCGGACCGGTCATTGCAGGTATTGTGGGAATTAAGAAATGGCAATATGATATCTGGGGAGATACCGTAAACATCGCTTCCCGGCTTGAGTCAAATTCGGAGACTGGCAGAATTAATTTGTCTGAGACCACTTATAATGAGATCAAGGATGAGTTTCCCTGCGAATACCGGGGAAAAATTGAGGTTAAAAATCGCGGATTATTGAGTATGTATTTTCTTGCTTGATGGAGATTTGTTGCCCTGGAACCTTTGGAATCTTAGATTTTGGAGGTTAGTAGTTCTAAGACCTTAACTCCCCCGTTTTTAACCAATGGGCACATTCTTCACCAAGCTTTTCAACCGCTAACTTTTCGTATTTCTCTGATTCTTCATTGGATAACAGATCTCGCCATCGACCATTATTACCTTTGTGAATGAAGGATTTTGCTCCGCCATTCCAAAATATTCCACCTAGTGGTACACTGGCTTCTGCATGCTCTTTCATGTAGTTAAAACTGCAGTGTAGAAGAATGTCTTCCCAGTTTAATTTTTCATGATCGATATCAAGAAATTCAGCAATCCGCTTTATTTCACCTTCCATGTCTTTTTTCAAACTAGCGAAGTGGACCAGCATTAGATTCGGAAGGTGTCTTATGCTCCACCAGGTACTGATGTTTTCCCAGTAAGACCACCAGGGATATCCGTCCTTTTCCAGCCAATCGTGATAAGACTGAACCACGGAATCTACCGGCTTACCTATTGGAGGTCCCACCAGCCCCGGTGTATTGTTCAGTGCATCGTACCAATTCTCATTAGCAGTTATATGGTGATTATACAGGCTCCAGACTACGTCACGTCCATCGCGGGCTATATATATATATTTGGCCTTAGGGGAGTACACCAAGGCGTCAGTAGGAAGGTGCGTTTTGATGAATCGCCGATGTTGTTGTGCCTCTACCATATCTAACTTTACCGGTGCCGGAGGTACTCTCAGGTCCAGCCACGGAGACATATCCGCAACCGGCAAACCTTCCTGTCCGTTGAAAATTAGTTGTGATATAATTTGTTGTATCCAGGTAGTACCTGATTTGGCATAGGTAGCAATAATGATATCGTCATCCCGGAACTGAAAGTCGTTCCATACAGTAGATTCGAAGTGATTACTGTGTAATTCGCGGGTTTTTATGGGCCATTGTGTGTCCATGGTAAATTGTTTGTTTAAACAAATTATATTGTTTCTGAAAATAAAGAATAGTCTTAAAAAAGCCATAACACGGTCATTTTTTTGAGCCGGTTTGCTTAAATATAAGGTGGTATGGGTTAGTCGTTTGAAGGATTGGCTGACATTTCATTAATCAACGCTTTAGCGTCCAGCAGGTCCCTGGTGGTAAACCCCTCGGTGAACCAGGCATACACTTTTGAGACTGAAGCCAGTCCCTTTTCAGTCTGACCTTGAGATTGTAGCCATTTTGCCATGCTCATCATTGTTCTTAACTCTAAAGATTTTGTCTGGTGTTTTCTGGAAAGCTGGGCGCTTTTTGAAAAGCAATCTTCAATCTCTTTGGCATTGGCTTGAGCGTTTAACCCATGGAGAAGTTCCCCTTTAATTCGATGCATTTCTGATAAAAAGCATTGATCACCGGTTTGTCCGGTCAATGTAAGCGATTTTTCTATGACCTCTAATCCACTTTCAAAATTCTCCTGCAGCAAGTGAACGGTAGCAAGTGTATAAACATGAATGTGACTACCCTGAAAGGTAGTGTGCATTCTGTGATTAATTGCTTCTTCAATGTTAATTACCCCTTCTTTAACCCTTCCTGAGCACGCCTGTGCATAACCCATATAACTTTTGGCTTCGTTAGCAAAAAACAAATTACCATAGTCAGTGCTTATTTGGTAACATTCGGTGGAGTAGCTTAAACAGGTGCTGGTACGGCCACACCAGGCAGAGATAATAGCACAAATAAACAAGCAAAAGGAAATCTGATATGGGTGTTTATTTTCTCGGGCCAGCGCCAATGCCGTTACCATCCGTTCCAAAGCCTGGTCAGGATACCCCAATTGCCAAAGCGTGTTGCAGCTTTGAATCAAACTAAGTATTCCAGGGTTTCCATCGGTAATTTCATTGAAAGCAGCTTGGTTATCAGAGGACCTATATAACGCAATTGAACTTTTAAACGCCTTAAGGCTATTTTGAAACTGGCCCACAAAGATTGAGGTCTGTCCCAGAATACGATAGGCGTCCATTAGAAATTCATTATTATCGAGTTCCAGGGCAATCGCGAGACATTCTTTTGCAAATTTCAAGGCCTGATTCGGCTGCCCGCCAAACAGCTCGCAGATAATGGTAATACGCAATGCATGGAAAAGATTAATTTTGTCACCCGCGTCCTCAGCTAAAGATTTCATTCTGCTGCTGGCTTGAAAGGTAAGCGCTGACCCCCATCCGGCAGTCATTAAGTATATTGGCGCTTGAATGGCCAGTACTTTTAGTTCCAGAGCGTTAGCCTCTCTATCGGATTGGACTTGTTTAATTAGAGACAAGGAGCGGTCCAAATAAACCAAAGCTTCTTCGAAGGCCTGCCGTCTGCGCAATATCTCACCAGCCTTGGTCCAGTAAACAATCGCATCAGGAATCTGTTTCCCTTTTTCAAGATGATAAGCCACTGTTTCAGGAGACTTAGCCACAATCTCAGGGTAGTGGTCAAGCAGTATATTGCCAATTTGTTGATGAATTTGTCGCTGCTTACTTTTCAGCAGTGACTGGTAGGCAGCGTCGCGGATCAAAGCATGCCGGAAGGTAAACGCAGCATTTGGTGGGATTCCTGTCTGCTGAAGTAGCTCAGCCTGAACCAATTGATCCAAGTCACCACGTAGCTGGACCTCGTCCAGCCTCGAAGCCAATTTTATTAGGGAATATTCAAAATTCCTGCCGATCACCGCACCTATCTGAGCGAGCCTCTTGCCTCCGGATGATCGATCCAATCGAGCCACCAGTGAATCGTGCAATGTAGTGGGTATCGCTAATGATGAAATTGGTCTGGTAAGTTGAAAATTGCTTTCGTTTTCAACCACCATGTCAGAACCTAATACCATTTTCGTTAGTTCTTCCACAAACAGGGGGATGCCATCAGTTTTGGTAATAATCTGATCAACCAACTCAGCGGGCAGCTCTTTTCTTTTGCCGATTTTCTGTATAATGGCCCTGGCGGCGGTATCTGGAAGAGTGGGCAATACTATCGAGACCAAATGAGGCTGCATCTTCCAGTGCGGGGTAAAATCGGGTCGGAAACTTAATATGGATAAGATATTGTTTTCCGGGGACAGTTTAATTATTTGACCTATTACTTCCAGGGATGAAGAATCCATCCAGTGCAGGTCTTCGAATATCAATAGTAAATTTTGCTCCTTGGCGCGTTTTAGAATAATAGATATAAAAGTATCTATGATCTTACGTTTTTGCTGCTCAATAGAAAATGCGGTTGTCCGGTACGAACTCCCGACTAGCGGGATATTTAGCAGCCCGGCAAACAAAGGGATCACATCTTGAAGCGATATCTCATATTGGCGTAGAAATTTCTCAAGCTTTGAAAGTTGAGTCTCCGGGGTTTCGTCATCGGTTAACCGAAGGGCCATCTCTTTGATAGACTGGCTGAATGGATAAAATGCCGTCTGCCGGTGATAAGGTGAACAATTGTGGGGCATCAACCAGCAGTTGGGTTCGTCAACTACTTCTGATAACACCGCATGAAGAATTCGTGATTTCCCAATTCCCGCTTCACCACTTATCATCACCACCCGGGATTTACCTTTTTTGGCATCCTTCCAGTAATTAAGCAGCGCTTTGACTTCACCGTCTCTCCCAACCAACAGCAACCCATCCTCCGGGTTGGCTGTTTCACTACGACTTTTAGCGGTATTATCGTTTATAACCTGGTAGACCATCAAAGGACTGGGGATTCCTTTTAGCGTATGTTTTCCCAGGTCCTCACAATTAAAGTATTGGGATACGATCCCGTAAGTAGCTTCACTAATTACTACCGTGTCTGGCGCAGCGACTCCTTCTAAACGGGCTGCAATATTTGGCGTTGCGCCAAGTGCCAGTCTCTGAGAATCCCCGGCCGCTCCAATGTCTCCAACCACTACCAATCCAGTGTGGACTCCTATTCTTACTGACAGAACAATTGAATGCGTTTCTTCCAGGCTTTGATTTAATTGTTCGATGGTTTTCAGAATTCCAATTCCGGAACTTACTGCCCTGTGAGCGTCATTTTCATGTGCTACCGGATAACCAAAGTAAACCAGCAGCCCGTCACCCATGTATTGTGCGATATGGCCTTCAAAGCGTGATACTACTTGCTGACAAGCTTTTTGATACTTGGTAATTACCCCTCTTAGGTCTTCCGGATCTAACTGACTTGACATGGCAGTCGATCCTACGATATCACAAAACATTACCGTTAGATGCCTGCGTTCTGCTTCTGAACCGGGCGTATTTTGAGAGACTTCGGGAATATAGAATGCTTTAGCTGAAAATTTATTACCGCAGTTACCGCAAAATTTGAACCCCGGTGGGTTTTCAAATTTGCATTCAGGACATCGGAGGGTTAGGGCTTCCCCACATTTACCGCAGAACTTCATGCCTGGCTGATTCTCAAAATCGCAGTTAGCACAGGTCATTTTAATTGATTTCAAAAACTAAAAACTAAGTAAGCGCAATCCTTCTTTCAATCAAACTTCTCACCATTTCAAAAAACACTGCAGGCTCCAGTACCCGCCATTTGCTCAATTGCAGCGTACCTCCAAAATTTATGAAAGAATCTACGTTGTATTTACGCCATTCTTCCATTACAAAATCTCGAAAATTTATTGCGGCAATCCAACCCCCTTCTTCTTCGGTCTCTTCAAACCATTCCTCATAGTAGCAATCATCTGAACCATGGAAATTCAGTACATTTTCTCCCACAAGTATGAATTTGAAGACATCATGGCGCATCATGCTTTCCAGGACATTGCGTTTTAAATGCATGATGTCATTGTTAATTGCATCGTTCCATTCCCCGATCAACTCTATTATCCCGAAACCCTTATCATAATCAACATACAGAACCTTCAGGTAAAGTGTTTCGGAACCAAAAAAGTCCCAGCCCGGCGCTATATAGTAACCGTAAATATTTTCTGAATAAAGGTCATAGTTGTACTCTTTTCCATAGAATGGCGACTGCGGGTCATCCTGTGACTGATAAAGGTGTTCCCAGCGATAATATGGTTCGATGTTATGCATGACCCATGGCCTTGAGCGCCTCCCGCACCGAGCCGTGCGTATTCAGTAATTCTGATGCCTTTGCCTCATCCAGACCCAGTTCTTCCATTAACATTTTAACACCGCGCTGCACCAATTTTGTGTTGCTCAGCTGCATATCGACCATTTTGTTGCCTCTTACCCTTCCCAACTGGATCATGACACTGGTAGATATCATATTCAGGATCAACTTTTGAGCGGTACCCGATTTCATACGGGTGCTTCCGGTAACAAATTCGGGCCCTACTACAGCTTCGATAGGATATTCTGCAGCTTCACTAAGTGCAGAGCCATGATTACAGGTGATAGCACCGGTTAAAATGCCATTTTCCCTGGCAGTTTTTACCCCTCCAATTACATAAGGTGTGCGACCAGAGGCGGCAATTCCCACTACAGTGTCTAAATGGTTAATCTTATATTCAGACAGGTCTAACCAGGCTTGATTCGGATCATCTTCTGCAAACTCCACTGCCTTACGAATTGCCTGGTCACCCCCTGCCATGATCCCGATCACTACCTCTGGTGGAACACCAAAGGTTGGGGGGCATTCGGAGGCATCAACAATGCCCAGGCGACCGCTGGTCCCTGCGCCTATGTAAAACAGACGTCCACCTTTCCGCATCCTGGGTACAATTTGCTCCACCAGGGCTTCGATGTCCGGGATTAACCCGGCAATAACCTGCGGGACCTGGTGATCTTCGCGGTTGATGTTACTTAGTAACTCCCTGACAGACATTTGTTCCAGGTGATCGAAATTAGAGGGAGATTCGGTGGTTGACATAGCCTTTCTTTTGAACCATTAAAGTTAGCCAATATTTAGATTACCTGGAATCCCGGACTACTGATGATACAACGCAAGGCCAGCAATAGGGTTCTCGGTAATATTCTTTACCTGCAACCCCAGTGCTGTCGCTGCTTTTCTCAATATACTATTGAAATAAAACCCTACTGAACCGGATACCTGCATCTGGGTTTGTTGTGCATTGGGGTATTTCAATACCTTACGTTTAAGGAATTCACTGAAACCATCGAATACCAGCGTATATACAAATGGATCCTTAATATGGTGAAAAAGAAATCGCGAAAACTGCGCCAGATAGCGATTTGGGTAAGGTTTCTGGTAAACATTTTCCAAAACCGTATCCCGTAGATCCGGATACCTTCGGTCAAAAGCAGCCTGGAGATGCTCAGGCAATTCGTAATTCAGATATAATATTATCAACTGCCGTCCCAGGTTCGATCCACTTCCTTCATCTCCCAACCATGTACCCCAGGGTGGAATATGATGCACAATCTGCTCTCCGTCGTAGTAGCAAGAATTTGATCCGGTCCCGAGGATGCATGCAATGCCAGGATTTTTGCCACACAGCCCTCTGGCTACAGCCAGCAGATCAGAATTTGCTGAGACCGTAATTTCTCCAAAGACCGACTTAAGAGCTCCTTCAATAATTCGACTGGTCGATTCATTGTTGCATCCTGCTCCATAAAAAAAGACTTCTTTGATTCCCTCAGGAACCTGTGGTTTCAGCGCCTGATCCAGTTCCTGGAATATCTCATCCTCGGACTGATAATAAGGATTAATCCCCCCGGTTCGGGCTTGGGTTATATTACCCAGGTCATCAATAATTCTCCAGTCGGTTTTGGTTGAACCACTGTCGGCGATAAGTTTCATTTTTGGTTTAGTTTTCCTATAGCCTGAAATTTATCAAATACATGCTCGGTATGCGGTGCATCAGCTAATTCAAGGGTCAGGTCCTGCCCGGCCCAATGCTCATAGTGATTCCCACCCCTCCAAAGTCTTGACTTACTCACATCGTAAACATATCCCTTATAGCCTATCCAAACTTCTTCCCTGTCCTTACCATTACGCAGTGCAAGCTGTGTAGTAGAATAATGTGGGAGATCTTCACGCATCAGTAATTTGCTGCTGTTTGAGGTAAAAATAATAATCTACATTACAAGTTCTCATTATTTAATAAATTGTAGCTATTAAAATCTAAGGTCTATATGAAATACCTGCTGGCAATATGTTTATTGATAGCGTTTAGTACCTGTAACGACCGTTCCAATGGAAAGGCCAATCAACAAACTATGGATTCACTTTCACTGAAAGACAGAGCCTCCGCATTGGCTCAGAAAACGATTATTTTGGACGGGCATGTTGATCTACCCTATAGACTTCAGAGTTTAATGGAAGATGTAGGTGTGCGAACAAATGGGGGTGATTTCGATTTTGTGAGAGCACGGGAAGGTGGATTGGATGCTCCTTTTATGTCCATTTATGTGCCTTCATCCTATCAGGAAGATGGCGGGGCTGCCGCATACGCAGATCAGTTGATTGATTTGGTCAAAAACATTGCTGCCAACAACCCGGATAAGTTTGGGATTGCCAAAAACCCTGAGGAGGTCGAATTGTTATTCCATGAGGGAAAGATTGCCCTACCAATGGGCATGGAGAACGGCGCCCCACTCGAAAAGGATATAACTAAGGTTCAGTATTTCTACGACCGCGGCATCAGGTACATTACTTTAACACATGCCAAAGACAATCTGATTTGTGATTCTTCCTATGACACTACCCGAACCTGGAACGGGTTAAGTGATTTCGGACGACAGGTGGTACAGGAAATGAACAAAGTGGGAATTATGGTAGATGTTTCGCACATTTCTGATGAAGCTTTTTTCCAGGTTATGGAAATCTCACAAGCACCGGCCATTGCCTCCCATAGCAGTTGTCGTCAATTTACCCCGGGTTGGGAACGAAACATGTCCGATGAGATGATTATAGAGCTGGCAAAAAACGATGGTGTAATTCAGATAAATTTTGGATCGACATTCCTGGACCAGGCTTCCCGTAATAGCAGCGACCAGATTAAGATTCACCAGCAACAATGGGAGGAGCAACATCCGGACCTAACTGCTGCTGAGGTGGAAAACTATCGAAGCCAATACCACAGTCAGAATTATGTTTATGCGGATGTTTCGAAGGTGGCCGACCACATTGATCATGTGGTTTCAATTGCAGGAGTCGAACATGTTGGTCTTGGTTCCGACTTCGACGGGGTGGGAAACACATTACCAGAAGGCTTAAAGGATGTTTCACAATATCCTAATCTAATCGAGGAACTGCTGAGCAGGGGGTATTCAGAGCAGGACATCGCAAAAATCTGCTATCAAAATGTTTTCAGGGTATGGAACAAGACCGCCGAAGTAGCGGCCAAACTGAAAGAGAATTAACTTATTATCAATCTAAAATTTAACAGTCATGCTAAAAACTTCAAACTCAGGGCGTAGAGCATTTCTTAAAAAGGGTGGTGCAGCTATCGGCAGCACTGTGCTGGCTTCCCTTCCCGGTTCCATCAGTGCGCATGTAAGCGGAAGTGATCAGATTAGGGTTGGTCTTATTGGTTGTGGCAATCGTGGCGCAGGTGCGGCGGTTCAGGCACTGGCTGCCACTAAATCAGCTAAATTAGTAGCGATGGGAGATACCTTTCGCGACCGGCTTGATAAATCATACCATGCTATCCTGGAGAACGTGGACAAAGCGCAGGTGGATGTACCTGAAACCAACAAGTTTGTAGGCTTTGATGCCTATAAAAAGGTGATTGAGTTATCCGACGCAGTATTGCTGGTTACTCCCCCTCCATTCAGGCCCATACATTTTGACGCGGCGGTACGAGCGGATAAGCATGTTTTTATGGAAAAGCCCTTAGCAGTGGATGTGCCGGGCTACCACAAAATTATGGAAACCTCCAAGCTTGCCGACCAGAAGAAACTAACCGTAGTAGTGGGTTTGCAGAACAGATATAAAAAGTCTTATGAATTGTTATTCGATCAGATTCGCGGCGGAACCATAGGGGACATTGCGTCATTGTCGGTTTACTATTGTGTGGGAGCACCGGTCATACATGCCAGAAAACCCGGGCAGACGGAGATGGAGTATCAAATGAGAAACTGGAGATACTTCACCTGGTTGTGGGGAGGACAACTCGCCGGTCAGTCCATTCACCCGATTGATGCAATAAACTGGTTGATGCAGGATTACCCAATTGTTGCCAAGGGGTTAGGCGGTAGACAGGTTTTCTCAGGGCCGGATCAGGGGAATACTTTTGACCATCATTTCGTTGAATTTGAGTATCCTAATGGAATCAAACTGAATGTGCAAAGTCAAAATATCAACAATGCCTGGCGTGGTATTGGTTGGGATATAAAATGTACTTCAGGAACTGCCGATGAGAAATCTAGAATTTATGATTCCCATAGAGATGTAATCTGGCGACATGATGATCGTGATGACCCGAACCCTTATCAAGTGGAGCATGATGTGTTTTTTGATGCAATCATCAATAACAATCCCCGTAATGATACTGAGTGGGGGGCTAAAAGCACTTTGACCACCATCATGGGCAGAATGGCCATGCATTCTGGTCAGATAATGAAACTGGATGAGGTACTGCAATCAAGGCGCAGTATAGTACCTGATCAGTTCACCTGGGATGCTGTCATGCCTGATATGCCGGACGAAAGTGGAAATTATGTTATTCCAATGCCAGGGAGCACACAGGTTTTATAATCTATTTTTCATAGATCACTACTGTCTTGGCAAGTTTGTCACCCAACCTTTTGCCGTCCCCACTAAAAATGAACAGGGCGTCGATCAGGCCTGCAATTGGAATAAAAAGTAAAATATTCCTCAATATGGAAGTCTTATAGTCGTTGGTGAGTGGCTCTCCTGAATCCTCTCTAACACTCCTGGTTTTCATTACTTTTTTACCAATGCTTTGTCCATCCAGGAAGGGTAGTGCATCTCGGACCAGCAGGTAAGCTGCTGCGATCAGGTAGCTAAGCGACCACCCCACTATGTTGCTCAATAAATAAGATGCGGCTATGATAACCAATTCATCTATTAAAATACCCAAAAAGCGGTCTCCGAGACTCGCGCGGGTAGATGTACTTACATTTTGGTTGGTGGTTTCCTCCATTGCTTTTGGTAATGTGTTTGTTGTTGGGAGGAATATAAAAATAAAATCTAATAATAACTACCTGAGTTAGATTAGCTTGGCATGAGTGCTGATCCATCGTTCAGGCAGCTCGCCTTCATTGGCGGACTGGTAGTCGGCGTAACTACAGGGTACAATACAGTTGCGAGCGTATTTTTGTTTACCCTGAGGGTAACTTACTTCCATCCACCATTTTTCACTTAATTTGCTTTTGAAAAAAACAATGGAATTTGGGTCGCTTTCCAGGGTGACTACATACTTTAGATAGTCATTACTTTTAAAATTTTGCTCTTTTTTCCGGTTATAAAATCCCTCAATAAAATACCATACCATGGTGGCGACTACCCTGGCAGTAGATTGGTGGTCATCGTCATATTCGGGGTTATATTCATAAAAGCCTGCGGAGCTAAGTTTTTCGTTCATTCCGGCATACCAGCATACCTGGCAGGCTTCTTCACCTGATAAACCAAAAGGTTGTGCATTGGCATTCCCAGGGGCATCACTGGACTTAATAGCAGTAATATCGAAAGTCATCATATCCGCATTACGGATTACCGGTTCCATTTCATGGATATTCTCTCTTAACAAACCCAGCCGGTAAACGTCGAAGTACAATTTTTCCAGTAGGTCAATAGACACCGGATCGATCAGGTAGCTCTGATGACCTAGTTGGTTGTAGTTGAACAGGTAATTCGGTTCATACAACAGCATTTTGTGTATGTGTTGTCTGGCTGCCCCCAGTCGATCGTTTTCTTCCAGGTCGAGAAAGGCATCCACGTTTAAAATACTGATCAACTTCTCCAAATCTTCGTATGCCATAAACTGCCCGTAATCCAGGTCATGGGTGCCCCCGATAAGCAACGGAAGTACATTATTGGTGAGGAGAATTCCGCATACCTCCTTGATCCTGAGGTAGGTCTCTTCCAGGGTCATGCCGTTGCGAAGATTCCCCAGGTCAACAATGTTATAAGAATACATCCCGGATTTCAACCGGTATAACTTACCTCGAATTTCATCGGCTGCTGCAGCGGCTCCTTGATTTACTATAGTTCCTCTTTCTTCTTCCAGTCCGATAATAGCAATGTCCGCCTGCTTATAATCAGGCATTTCATGAGTATTAATGCTTACACTATGGTAAAATGCATTTATATCATCAATTGACTGGATAATGGTTTCATCAATTGCGGAAAAAAATATCTTCAGGTCCATTCAAAAAAAATTTAACAAAAAAACCACGCTGTTGACGTGGTTAATATCTTAGCCTCCGAAATCGTCGAAGCGAATATTTTCATTTGGAATACCCAGGTCGTCCAGCATCTTCAATACCGCAGCATTCATTAACGGTGGTCCGCACAGATAGTATTCTATTTCTTCAGGCTCGGGATGCTGGCCTAAATAATTGTCAAACAAGGCCTGGTGAATGAACCCCATGTAACCATCCCCTTCTTTGTCTTCCAGTGACTTTTTTACTTTCCAGTTGTCGTCCGGAAGCGGCTCCGACAGGGCAATATTAAAATTGAAATTAGGGAATTCGTCTTCAATCTTACGGAAATGGTTGGTGTAGAAAAGTTCTTTTCTTGATCGGCCACCATACCAGTACGACACCTTTCGATTGGTTTTTTCTGTATGAAACAGGTGGAAAATGTGAGATCTCAACGGTGCCATACCTGCTCCTCCACCGATGTAGATCATCTCCCTTTCCGTTTCATTAATAAAGAACTCACCATAGGGGCCGGAAATAGTTACCTTATCACCTAGATTTCTGGAGAAAACGTAGGAACTGCAGATACCGGGATTCACAGCCATGAACCTGCCGGCATCCCGGTCCCACGGCGGAGTGGCTATACGAATATTCAGCATTATTATATCGCCCTCTGCCGGGTGATTAGCCATTGAATAGGCCCGGAAAATCTCCTCATCATTTTTCATTGAGAGATCCCACATGTTGAATTTATCCCAGTCGGCTTTAAATACATCGTCGGGGTGATTTAATTCAGGTTTTGGACTGATATCCATATTGGTGAAAGGTACCTCAATCTCCGGTACATCAATCTGAATATACCCGCCCGACTTAAAATCCAGTGTTTCGCCAGGAGGCAATCTTACCACGAATTCTTTAATGAAGGTGGATACGTTATAATTCGATACCACCTCGCAATCCCATTTTTTAATACCGAATATTTCCTCAGGAATGCGAATGCTCATATCCTGCTTTACCTTTACCTGGCAGGCAAGTCGTACGTTTTCCTTCTGTTCACTTCGACTTAAGTGTCCTACTTCAGTGGGTAATACTTCACCTCCTCCTTCTTCTATCACACATTTACACATGGCACAGGTGCCTCCGCCTCCGCATGCCGATGGTAGAAAAACTTTTTCTGAGGACAAGGTTGATAACAGGGTAGTTCCAGCAGCAGTAATCAGGGCATTGCTTTCGTCGCCGTTGATAATAATCCTAACATCGCCTGATTGTACCAGTTTGCTTTGAGCATACAAAAGGATCATGACCAGAACTAAAATGATGATGGTGAAGGCTATAATGGCTGTTACTATGGTAGTCATATGCAAAAGATTAATTCATCCCAGGAGGTATTAACCGGGACAAATATAGCCAATTATTGATTTATTAAATGAGTGAAAAGTGAAACCTTAAACTATTCCAGTAATTTTAACAGAGTTGTCAATCTTTGCTTCAATTCACGGCGGTCTACTATGAAGTCAAGAAAGCCATGATCTAGTACAAATTCGGCGCTCTGGAACCCTTTAGGCAAGCTTTTCCCGATGGTCTCCCGAATAACCCTGGGACCAGCAAACCCAATCAATGCCCCGGGCTCAGCAATGTTAAAGTCACCCAGCATGGCAAAAGAAGCAGTTACCCCACCCGTAGTAGGGTCCGTCAGCAGGCTGATATAGGGAATTCCGGCATCTGCTAAAAGTGTGAGTTTGGCAGAAGTCTTGGCCATTTGCATCAGTGAGAATCCCGCTTCCATCATCCTGGCTCCACCTGACTTGGAAATTATCAGCAAAGGAAGCTGGTGCTCAAGACAGTAATCAATTGCCCGGGCAATCTTTTCTCCAACAACCGAACCCATCGAGCCACCGATAAATTCAAAATCCATACAACAGATTACCAGAGGGATCTCATTCATTTTCCCGGTTGCCGATCGCACCGCATCTTTTAAATTGGTTTTTTCCTGCGATGATGCTATTCGATCGGGATAAGCTTTGGTATCGGTAAATCCCAATGGATCCGCAGAACTCATCTCAGCATCAAGCTCCTTGAACTTATTGTCATCAAACAGGATTTCAAAGTACTCCCTGGAGCCAATTCGGAAATGGTAACTGTCTTTAGGACTGACAAAGCAGTTGCTTTTCAATTCCCTTATGTGAATCGGATGTCCTTTAGGAGTTTTATACCACAAGCCGTCAGGAGCTTCCTTCTTGGCTTCGGTGGGGGTTTGAATTCCTTTGTCTTTTCTTCTAAACCAGGCCATGCTGTTTGAATGCGATTACAATAATAGAACTTGTCCAACTAATTCCTAAAACTTCATGTACTAAAGGAATCCAAAATTAACGAAAATTGCATTGAACTGGTTGAATCACCCGGTATAGCACAACAAATCCATGGCATCGTTCAATTTTTCAGATGTAAGTTTAATTTTAACCCCTGATGTTACCATTTGGGCCTAACCCGTATTAACCTGTGATAGATTGATAATTCACGAGTAAGCCCTTACAGGATGAAATCAAAAAAGCTTAACAGGAAAATAGTGATATTGGCAACCGGCCTGGTTATTTTCCTTCTCACCAGTTGCGCACAAACTACTTATGTATACCAAAATGGAACTACCTACAATGACTACGAGGTAGCCACAAACTACAGGATAAAAAGTGCTACCAAACAAAATAAGGTGCAGCACAGCAAGGCCCCCAACTGGAAGAAATACAATCAGCAGAATAAGTATAAGAGGTATAATTAGTAACAACAGCATACAGCATACAGCAACAGCAACAGGAGCATGGAGCATGGAGTGCTCATTAAACTGTGTCACTTGCTGGTATTTCAATGCTTAGAGGTGAGCCACCATCGCGATCGCGGGGTGTGAAAATGAGGCACTACACTCTTGTTCTTGCAGTTATTTCACCTCCTCATAATCAACATAATCCCCTCCTTTAAACCCGGGCTTGCCTTTTTTATCCCTGGGGACGTAGTCGATATTGATATCCCCTTTGGTTTTTTTCTTTGACCGGTCATGGACATTCCGCTTGGCAGGATCTTGCCCCAACGCAGTATTTAAGATTTTCATCAGAAACCCGCCGAACTTAAAAGTCACGTAGGAAACAACGAAAAGTATAGCGAGAAACTTCAACATACGAGGGAGTGCTTTCTTTTAATAACTTATTTACTAAGGTAGAGGTTACGTTCGGAGTAGATTTTCATAAAGTAATCATCCATAAGATCATCGATAAAATGGATCGCTTCGCCGGTTGATTTCATTTCCGGTCCCAACTCCTTATTCACGTTTGGAAATTTGCTAAACGAAAATACCGGTTCTTTGATAGCATAACCTTTTTTCACTGGTTTAAAGTCGAAGTCTGCCAACTTCTTCTCTCCTAACATTACTTTAGTGGCATAGTTTACATAAGGTTCTTTGTAGGCTTTGCAAATGAAAGGCACGGTTCGACTTGCTCGGGGATTAGCTTCAATCACATACACTTTATCATTCTTGATGGCAAACTGGATATTTATCAACCCTACCGTTTTTAACGCCAGGGCAATTTTAATGGTGTGCTCTTCAATCTGACGCATCACAAAGTCACCAAGATTATAGGGAGGGAGCACCGCATAAGAATCTCCCGAGTGGATGCCCGCAGGTTCAATATGCTCCATGATACCGATTATATACACGCTCTCTCCATCACTAATAGCATCTGCTTCCGCTTCTATTGCTCCTTCCAGAAAATGATCCAGCAATACTTTGTTCCCGGGAATATCCTTCAGGATATCTATTACATGTGCCTCCAGTTCATTTTCATTAATTACAATTTTCATACTTTGCCCTCCCAGTACATAGGATGGACGTACCAGTAACGGAAAGCCGATTTCCTTGGATAGCTCAATAGCGCCTGCGGCATCTTCGATTACACCAAACTTGGGATAAGGAATGTTGTTCTCTTTAAGCAGGCTGGAAAAACTTCCCCGATCTTCTGCCAGGTCCAGCGACTCGTAGCTGGTACCCATGATCTTAATTCCGAACCGGGTAAGTTTCTCTGCCAGCTTTAAAGCGGTTTGACCACCTAGTTGTACAATGACTCCTTCAGGTTTCTCGTGCAGGATGATGTCATAAATGTGTTCCCAGAATACCGGTTCAAAGTAGAGTTTATCTGCCACATCAAAATCGGTGCTCACGGTTTCAGGGTTACAATTGATCATGATGGTTTCAAATCCGCACTCTTTCGCTGCCAATACACCGTGAACACAACTGTAATCGAATTCAATGCCCTGGCCGATACGATTAGGACCTGAACCCAACACTACGATTTTCTTATTATCGGTAGATATTGATTCGTTTTCATCATCGAAAGCGCTGTAGTAATAAGGCGTCTGGGCCTCGAATTCTGCAGCACAGGTGTCCACCAGTTTATACACTCTCTTGATGTTTAACTGATGTCGTTTATCAAAAACTTCACTTTCCAGGCATCGCAACAAATGGCCAAGCTGCCGGTCGGCATAACCCTTTTCCTTGGCTGTCTTCAACAGTGACTCAGGAATGGTAGTCAATGAATACTGCTGAATCTCTTTTTCAAGGTAGATCAACTCCTCAATTTGTTGAAGGAACCATTTGTCAATCTTGGTCAGGTTCTGAATAGTGTTAAACGGGATGCCCATTTTGAACGCATCGTATATATGGAACAGGCGGTTCCAGGTGGGGTTAGCCAGGCTATCCAGCAAACTTTCACGATGCAGCATCTCCTTTCCATCTGCTCCCAGTCCATTGCGGTTTATTTCCAATGACTGGCAGGCTTTCTGTAATGCTTCCTGGAAATTTCGACCAATTCCCATTACCTCTCCCACAGATTTCATTTGCAGTCCCAAATGACGATCAGAGCCTTTAAATTTGTCAAAATTCCAGCGGGGTATTTTAACGATCACGTAGTCAAGAGCAGGCTCGAAGTATGCGCTGGTGGTCTTGGTAATTTGATTTTTAAGTTCGTGAAGATTATACCCAATCGCCAGTTTTGCTGCTACTTTGGCGATGGGATAACCGGTGGCCTTGCTGGCCAGTGCCGAAGATCGACTCACCCGGGGATTTATTTCTATACCGATAATTTCGTCGTTTTCAGGGTTAACCGCAAACTGTACGTTGCAACCACCGGCAAATTGACCTATTCCATTCATCATCCTGATGGCCAGATTCCGCATTTCCTGGTAAACAGTATCTGGCAGCGTCATTGCTGGAGCTACTGTCACTGAGTCCCCGGTGTGTACTCCCATTGGATCGAAATTCTCAATGGAACAAATAATGATCACATTACCAAGGCTATCCCGGAGCAGTTCCAGTTCATATTCTTTCCATCCAAGTATACTTTGTTCGATCAATACTTCATGAATTGGGGAGGCGTGCAAGCCATTATTTAATGCTTTTTCAAACAAATCTGCTGAATTTACAAAACCCCCTCCGGTGCCCCCCAGGGTATAGGATGGTCGAATCACCAAAGGAAAACCGATTTCCTGGGCAATTTCTTTACCTTGAAGGAATGAACTGGCTGTCCTCCCCTTACAAACATGTACTCCCAACTCGCGCATCTTTAACCTGAATTGCTCCCGGTCCTCAGTAGTTTCAATGGCATTTATATCTACTCCAATGATTTTAACCCCGTACTTTTTCCAAATGCCGGATTTCTCGCAGTCAATTGCCAGGTTGAGGGCTGTTTGTCCGCCCATGGTTGGAAGAACAGCATCTATTTGGTGCTTTTCCAGGATCTGAATAATGGACTTCCTTTCCAATGGCTTTAAATAGATATTATCCGCAGTAACCGGGTCGGTCATAATTGTAGCCGGATTGGAATTGATCAGGGTTACCTCTACTCCTTCCTCCCTTAAAGATCGGGCAGCCTGGGAACCACTGTAATCGAATTCACAAGCCTGGCCAATAATAATTGGACCGCTACCTATAATAAGAACTGAGTTTATACTTTTATCTCTTGGCATTTATCCGTTTAGATTTGCTGAGGGGTCAAAAATTGGACAAATTTAGACCAATTATGTTGTAAATAAAAGGGAGGAAGATATTATAGGGTTCAACATTAAAAAACCCTGGTATTATTACCAGGGTTTTTAGCTGAGTACTTAGTACTATAGTTAATCAGAGGCGGTTCCGGCAAACGCCAGAGCTCCTCCCGCCAGTGCAGTATCTTTAAGCAGCATTGGCATAGCCATCTGAGCATTTTCTCCCCCGAGCCCCGGTAGGTGAATGGTAAGCACAAATATAATAAGCATCAATGCCAGCAGCAAACAAGCTAATCGCGCCTGCTTCTGGATGATTATGCTTACAGCGGCCAGGATCAGCGCCAGTCCTGTAAGATAAACCCAGAACACACCGCCTGGGATAAATGATGGAACCATTCCTGTCATTTGAGAGGCATTAAGAAAGTGGAAAACCCCAAATAATGCCATAGGAATTGCATACAATAGACGGGCACCGGTAGTAGTTAAAATATTCATATTTTTGGGTTTTAGTTATTTGCTTGGAATACAATATATCATAATTTTGAAAAACAAAATAGGTTAAACCCCGCAAGATTGTTTAAACGTTGATTATCACTGGTCAACGGCCAATTGGTCGAATCAGAAACCACAAAATTCTTTCACTTGCGTAATAATTTTTATTGTTATAACTTATCCACTTCTTAAATTTAAACCAGATCAACTATATAAAAGATCATGAAAATTAATTCTAGAATGATAGCAGCGTTTTGCTGTAGCGTTTGTATGATATGGGTCAGTGCTTGTTCTTCCCCTAAACAGCAAGAGGAGAATCAGGTGGAAGAATTTGATCAGGCAGCCGATCAACTGCAGGAGCAGTTAGAAGGGATGCTGGTAAATATCCCACCACCGTCGGAAATCCCATATCTAATACAGTCTACCGGGGCTAGCTTCGACAAGAGTTTATTAAATGATATTAGTAAGGTCGATCAGTATCACAGTGAGGATGACAAGTCAGCAATGAATCTTGGAGTTTATGCAACTGATATAGGATACCTAAGTTCATACGATCAGTCCCAGGATGCCCTGACTTTCTTTGATCAGATTAAGTCATTGGCTGACCAAATTGGTGTAACCTCCTCAATTGACAATGAGATGGTTGAGGATTTCGAAAACAGTTTGGGATCGAAAGAGGAATTGGGGCAGATTCTGGATGAAGCTATAGGTGATACCCAGATGCATCTGGAAGAAAGCGGCAGAGACCGGACCGCTGCACTGGTTGCTACCGGAACATTTGCGGAAGGATTGCATATAGCCTGTTCTTTGATTGGACAATTTCCCAAAGGAGCGGTTGCGGAAGACGATGCTAACTCCTCATTTATTGCCCTGGCAATACCCTTAGTGAAGTTGGTATTGGATCAAAAGAAACCATTGACAGAGCTAAATGCCATGCTAAAATCACTGGATAGTGATGCTACCACGGATCAACTGGTTAAGCTTACAACAGAACTGGTAAATGAATATGAAAGCCTTAATATTGAGGCCACCTTTGAAAATAACCAGGCAGTGACTTATCTTGAAGAGGGAAAACTGGATGGATTAATCCAAAAAGTTAGTAACCTCAGGCAGTACATTACTGGGTAATTTGGACCACAACAGTTAGAAAAAAAGCATTGAATCACTTCAATGCTTTTTTTCTAAGAAACCATTGTATTTCAGCGATAGCCACCGCTATTTAGTCCTATGAGCGAACAGCTACTAAAAGCAATCATTCAGTTATTCGCAATTGTTGCCAAAGAAGGTAGCGTTACCTATAATGAGCGGCTTACCATAAAGGAGTTTCTGGAAAGACAACTCAACCGAAGCGGGGTGAATAAGTTCATGGAACTATTCGATAAACTCGTGCTTGAGAGAGAATCTGAACGGGTACGAATTGAGAATACCGATGACGAGACAGTAGATTTTGTTGAGGACTGGTCGAAAATAATCCGCATCACCAGGCAATTGAATAAGGAACTCACAGAACAACAAAAAGTGGTTCTGATATTGAAAATGGTGGAGTTAATTACAGCTGACAAAATCATTTCTGAAAGAGAATCCAACCTGCTTTACTACATTAGTAAAGCGCTGAAACTCAAAAAGAAGACGGTAAATAATATTACCAACTTTGTCGATTATAGTCAGGCCGATCCGGTGGTATCCTCCAATTTATTGATCATAGATGATGGGTCGATTGAATTGCCCGAGGAACTGAACAGAATGGTGGCCGGCGGATTGCAGGGACAGTTGGTGGTATTAAGACTTCCGTCAGTAGAGAATTATTTTATTAAATATTTGGGCAAGGCCACAGTTTATCTCAATGGTGTACCGCTCAAGAATAATAAAGGAGTGGTATTTTCAACCGGTAGCACCATACGAGCATACCGTACCGAGCCTATATATTACTCCGATGTGGTCGGTAAATTCCTGACCGACAAAGAACTGCAGAAGATAGTTTTCAAGGCGGAAAATATTTATTACAAGTTTCCGGACGGCACTCTTGGGTTGAAAGATATCTCGGTTTTCGAGGAATCAGGTAAGCTAATCAGTATTATGGGGAGCAGTGGTTCGGGGAAATCAACCCTGCTGAATGTTCTAAATGGCAACCTGACACCAAGTGAAGGATCTGTTACCATAAACAATGTCAACATACACCAGGAGCAGGAGAGTATTGAAGGGGTTATCGGTTATATACCACAAGATGATTTTTTAATCGAAGAACTTACAGTTTTTGATAATCTTTTCTTTGCCGCAAAGTTATGTTTCGGAAAATCATCAGATAGAGAGCTGAACAAGCTGGTCTCCAAAACCCTTAGTAACCTGGGATTGGCAGAAATAAAAGATTTAAAGGTCGGCAGCCCCCTGGATAAAATAATTAGTGGTGGGCAAAGAAAACGGGTGAATGTAGGGTTGGAATTGTTGAGAGAACCTCAGGTGTTGTTTGTGGATGAGCCTACTTCGGGGCTAAGCTCCCGGGATTCTGAGAATATAATGGACCTGCTGAAGGAGCTTACATTAAAGGGTAAACTGATCTTTGTGGTGATCCACCAGCCGTCGTCCGACATTTTTAAGATGTTCGACCGCCTGGTCATACTGGATGCAGGCGGATACCAGATTTATTATGGAAACCCGGTGGAAGCAGAATCCTATTTTAAGGATATAACCAACCTGATTGATAAGGATCTGGGCACCTGCCCGGTTTGTGGAAACATTCGGCCGGAAGAGATTTTCAATATCATTGAGACTAAAGTAGTAAATGAATATGGCCGGCTCACGGACAAGAGAAGAGTAAGCCCGCAGCAATGGGAAGAGCATTTTAAATATCGTTCAATTCTGCCGGTGGTGTCAAATGTAAATCAAAAGCCAGAAGGCAGACTTGATATTCCACGGCGGTTGAAACAGTTCTTTATATTTACTACCCGGGATGTAAAGTCAAAATTAAGCAACCTTCAATATGTTTTGATAAACTCATTGGAAGCGCCGCTCCTGGGATTGATTTTGGCATTTATAGTTAAAGAATTTCCTACGGAAGAAGTGGAGTACACCTTTGGGAAGAATGTGAACATTCCAGCGTTCTTTTTCATAAGTGTTATCGTTGCCCTGTTCATGGGTCTGACGGTAAGTGCGGAAGAGATTATAAAGGATCGAAAAATTATTAAACGCGAATCCTTTCTTCACCTTAGCAGGGGTAGTTATCTTATTTCCAAAATCACCATATTGTTTGGAATTTCTGCGGTTCAAACTTTTTCATTTGCCCTGATCGGTTGTCTGATTCTGGAAATTAAAGGGATGTTTTTTGCGTATTGGCTGGTACTTTTTAGTACTTCTTCATTTGCCAATGTATTAGGGCTGAATGTTAGTTCTGCTTTTAAGTTTGCAGTAACGGTTTATATCCTGATACCAATCCTGCTAATACCACAACTTATACTGGGTGGTGTTGTAGTAAAATTCGACGACCTGCATCCCCGTTTACGTTCACATGAAAAAGTTCCGTTGGTCGGGGAAATTATGACCAGCCGTTGGGCCTATGAGGCCCTGGTAGTGCACCAATTCAAGGCCAATGCCTATGAAAAACATTTTTTTAAGGACGATCAGATTAGAAGTAATGCTGACTATAAAACCACCTACTATATTCCCAAACTCGAGTCGAAAATAGCCGCACTACCTCAATTAATAAGCAATAACCACACGGACGAGCTTCAGGCAAGTTTGGAGCTTCTACGCTATGAAATAGGAAAGGAACTTGAGAAAGTGGGTACCCATCAACTTCCGGATTATGATAGGCTTACCGTAGAGAACATCGATGAGAACGTTATCAATGCTACAGAAGAGTTTCTCTCAACGCTAAGGAGGTATTACTACAACCAGGCAAATGAGGCAACTGAGCGCCGGAGGGCCACCTCAGAGAGAATAAAAAAGCAGCTTCAAAATCCCGATGATTTAGCCTCGTTACGAATTGAATATCAAAATGAAACCATCCGGGATATGGTCAACAACCGCAGTGTTGATCGAATTGTAGAAGAGAATAACCGGTTGATCCAAAAAATATACCCTATCTACATTTGGCCTGAAGGTGCTGGTTTATTTAAGTTTCGCACCCAGTTTCTGGTTGCCAGAAAACCCTTTCTGGGTACCTACATAGACACTTTTGTTTTTAACATACTGGTTATCTGGGCCATGACGGCATTACTATTTGTATTGCTCTTCTATGATGTATTGGGTAGAATTTCGTTACGATAAACCCAATTAACTAGCTATTGAGCGGCGTATTTAGTTAAAGTTCCAGCAATAATTTATTAAGTTATCGTGAAATTTTTGTGATACTTTATAGGTTACTTGCATTCTCAATGAGCAAAAACCTTCAGATAAAACTGCTAACCGTCAGTCTGGCTTTACTAAGCTTAAAGGGTTGCATTGGTACCGATATCGTGGATGACTTTGTTGAACCGCGAATTTCAGTTCAGAACCCCATAAGCGCCATGATCGTGGGCGACAGCTATC
>BQJT01000039.1 GCA_021604845.1 Cyclobacteriaceae bacterium | reverse complement strand
CTTAGTGCGATATTTAGATGGTTTTTAAGCAAAGCCCAATTTTTCGATCTTGGTCACAACAGTCATGATTGTGGTTTAACCACTAATTACTCTATGATATTACAAAATACCAAGAAGCATGCCATCCACTGATTAAGTTATTATCGCTTGGGAATATGCATAATATGCACGTGGGCGTACTATTTTGTTCGAAATCGTACGTTCAACTGATCTCATCTGGCTCAACAAATATTGGCAAGTGGCATGAACCCTATTAGTACCAACTAAAAGAATCATTCAATGCATCTTTTGGAATCTGGAGAGGACCCTTCGCCGTTTCCGTAATTTTTCCGTTTGCATCTTTATATACATATTTTACGCCTCCATAGCAAAAAGATGAAATTCTCTCAGTAGTGAAATTATGTAAGCTATTTTCATTGGTTTCCGTTGGCATAAAGTAATGTTGAGAGTTCCATGAATTATCTATTATTCTCGCTGCCCACAAATTCCGATACTTCATCTCATCAATACAAATATTCAGCACTCGAATTTTATTTTTGTACTGATTCTCAAGGGCTTCTATTGCTGGCAAGTGTCTAACCACAGTGGCACCCGCAAATCTTGCAGACCAAAAAATGAGATAAGTAGGCCTCTCAGTAATTCCTGCCAGTAGTTCACTAAATTTTAGGCTATCCAAAATCAGATTGTTATCATCCAGAGCATAGTCTTCATTCATCAATCCATCTTCCAGGAGCTTTCTAAAGTGAACTATACGTTTTTGAAAACTCGAATTGCCGCCAATTCTATCCAATGGCTCATCATATGGGTAACCCGAAGTAAGCTGAAATGCTATATTGTCAGCGTGATATTTGTGTATCACGTTATCACTAAAATGACGGTCTATAAATTCCGCGGACCAGTTATTAAAAGCAGTATTATGGAAACTATTAGTATAGTTTCCATAGGTAACTTCGAACCCCTTTTCCTGTCTGTCAATCAAATATTTGAATTTGATTATGGCATCTAATGCACCCGCCGACCACCAATGATTAAGATCTATAATCTGACTGCTATAGTTATCCAAAGAAGTAAAAAATGGATGATCGAAATCAATGAATACATTTTCATATTCCTTAAGCTCCGATAATTGTTGTATAAGATGATTTCTGAAAATAACTCTCTGCAGGTTTATTCGGTTCACTACATAATGATATTCCCTTTTAGATAATGGACTTCTGGACATTATGTTGAGAATTCTAGATTTATCATGGTGACCCGATATTGTTTGGTCAGTAGTGTCTTGATTGAATATAGCTGTGATAAGTCTTCTTTGTCTTAATTCGATACTATCAACATATGAAAGGATCCCGTCCAAAGAGGTGATCTCTTTCGTATTGTAGTTATCATTATATGATAAATCTGGTAGCTTCAGTACGTTGTTTTTTCCTGCACCTATGCCGCTGAAGAACATAGGGTCTTCCGGATTATTATTAATTTCACAATATATGCTGTCTCCTTCGAAAAGCACCAGAGAGATACCTTGATCGTAAAATTCAAGAGAATAGGCTGCCCCATCAGTCAAACTATCAACTTTTATATCGAAATATCCACTTTCATCAACATAAGTACCTGTACTTCTAAATCCATCAAAGTTCAGATTACCCCTAAGGCGTGGATTATAGGTGAGCACTATATAATTCTGATCTGAATCTTTAAGAACCCCATTAATTCTCGCCCCTCCCTGTGATAATATAGTTTGATTAAAGGCCAGATATAGCACAAATAGTGAAGAGATTCGTTTCATTTTCAAAAATTAATTACTCACCCAGGTTACCTCCTAAACAATTGAGGGATCAATAGGTCAATTTAACCGGTTAACTTTTTAAAATAAACCTTTCACCCGCCACGTTTTGAAGGTGATTTCAGGTTCACACCAAATTTTAAACTATGAGATTCTTGCAATTTTTTAATACTTTATGGTTGATTCTATTGTTCGGTACTTTTGTTGCCTGCAATGATGAAGAAGCCGGTAATGCACACCTTGTGGTTAGGCTTACGGATGCTCCTGCCGACTATCAGGAAGTAAATATTGATATTCAGTCAATCGAGGTACATACCTCTGGCAGCAGCTCCGGGTGGGTTGAACTGGATAACATTAGTGAAGGAGTTTACAACCTCCTGGATCTTACCAATGGTTTAAGTGTGGTACTGGGGGAAGGGGAAATTCCTGCTGGTAAAATATCACAAATACGATTGATTCTCGGAGACAATAACACTTTAAAAACAGAGGGTCAGGTACATGATCTCACCACTCCAAGTGCCCAGCAATCCGGACTCAAGCTTCAAATGCATAACACACTGGCAGCTGGTATTACCTATGAAGTGTTATTAGATTTTGACGCAGCAAGATCAGTGGTAGAAACAGGGTCAGGAAGTTTCAACCTGAAACCCGTTATCAGAGCTATTGCGGAAGCCCAGGATGGTGCAATTGCTGGTAGCGTTCTGCCACTGGAAGCTTCACCGGCAGTTTATGCCATTCAGGGTTCGGATACCATTACCTCGGCATTTACCAATAACAATGGTGATTTCTTACTCAGCGGACTGGATACAGGAAGCTATACTGTAGGAATTGAGCCTGCTGATGAGTATCAGGAGATTTCTTTAACCGATGTCCAGGTTTCTATCGGCCAGGTTACTGATGTGGGAACGGTCCAGCTTTCACAGTAATTAATCATTGGAAGGAACGGAAGTCTCTTTTTTATAGGATACTATAACAGAGAGATTGATGGAGACATTCGGTTACTCCCATTTACGAACGCTAAGCGCTTCCCCAGCCTTGAAATCCCTGGGCACCTTTTGAGTTACCTTACCGGTGGCCGCCCACTCTGCTCCCCTTTGAAGGGTAGTAATAAAACCGACACCTTCCATGGAGTAGTCCATATGGCCCAGTGCGTTGTGAATTACCCTGCCTTTCCCATATTCAATAGCAAAGATCATGGGTTCGTGGCTACCTGTTCCTTTCATCTCAGGGTCTGAATAGGCTGTTGCCAATATGGTCATATTTTTAGCAGGCCCACAGAGTTTAGCATACAATTCATCTTTAGCGTGCAGCCACTCCTCCGGTAATCCTTTCATTACCGGGTGTTTCGGTGCCCTGTTTTTCAAAACAAACTCGTGCTGTGGTCCATGTGACCCGCAGCCCTCTTCGGGTTTGTCACGGTGCTCCTCACCTGTATCATCTACACTTACAAAAGTACCGCTATCAGCTCCCCTGCCACCCCAGCCGCCCAGGCCTATCATTTCGTTATATGCCTTCCAATCACCCCAGGAATTATTGGCTGCGTGAATAACTACCAAACCGCCGCCGTTTGCCATATAGTTTTCAAAATTTTTCCTGATGGCTTCCGGCCAGGTAGATGCCTTCCAACCCATGTTGGAAATCACCACGTCATATTTATCGAATTGGGGATGGTAGTTTGGATCTGCTTTTGGTTCCTCCACTGAAGTGGTTTCTTGCCCGTTATCTAAAGGATATATGGTTAGAAGTTCCCTTATATCATCCAGGCCGATGCTTTTATCATAGTGCGGTCCCTGCCAGGTATACATAGTGCGATGTATATCAACCGCAAATAGTCCGGTCTGTTCCAGGTAGTCTTTCATCATCATGGTAGTTTTTGGCCAAATACCATGATTATTTTCCCCATCCAGGATCAATGCTTTAAGTTTCGGGGTGGAGGATTGCCCATAAGATACTGCTGATAAAAAAACCATCAACGAGATTAGGGCGGTGAAAATCAGCTTGCTATTCTTCATGTTTTACAGGTGTTATTAAAAAAGCCCATAAGCTAAAAATAAGCCACAGGCGCAGTAATACAAGGTAAGGCTAAACGTTGGAAAATCAACATGGTCATACTGATTTCAAGGATCCGGTTAATTTTACCGTCGTTGACAACGTTCAGTTATCAATCCACAACTTCTACCTTCGGCCCCGCCTTAACGATCTCAGGATTAACTTTCTCTTCAAACTGTTTGAAATTTTCCCTGAACAGGTCCACCAGTTTTGCCTTGACCCTATCATATCCGGTTTTGTCTGTCCAGGTGTTTCGTGGAATCAGTATTTCTGAGGGCACCCCGGGACACTCCAATGGGATATCAAATCCGAAATCCGCATCCTTTTCAGTGGCTACGCCATCGAAACTCCCATTATGTATGGCATCTATCATCGCTCGGGTGTATTTCAATTTGATCCGGGAACCTATACCATAGGAGCCACCGGTCCACCCGGTGTTTACCAACCAGGCCTCTGTTTTATGTTGTTTCATTTTTTCTGCTAGCAACTCCGCGTACTTATTGGGGTGCCACATCATAAAAGCCGCCCCAAAGTTTGCGCTAAATGTAGCCTGAGGTTCAGTTACTCCCATTTCGGTACCGGCAACCTTGGCAGTATAGCCTGAAATAAAATGATAGCTGGCCTGCTCCGGTGTAAGCCTGGATACGGGAGGTAGTACCCCAAAAGCGTCGGCTGTTAAGAAAATTACGTGGTGCGGATGACCGGCTACACATGGAATCTGCACATTTCTTATATACTCTATTGGGTATGAAGCCCTGGTATTTTGAGTAATTGAGGTATCCGAGTAATCTACTTTCCTGGTACTTTCCTGGTAAACTACGTTTTCCAACACAGTTCCGTAACGTATGGCTTCGAATATGTCAGGTTCGTTTTCTGCCGACAGGTCAATGGCCTTGGCATAGCAACCGCCTTCAATATTGAATACACCGTCTTCGGTCCAGCAATGTTCATCATCTCCTATGAGTTTTCTTTTGGGATCTGCGCTAAGCGTGGTTTTCCCGGTGCCCGATAAGCCGAACAAGAGCGAAACATCCCCTTCTTCTCCCACGTTTGCGGAGCAGTGCATTGAGAGAACATTCTGCAACGGCATAAGGTAGTTCATAATTGAAAAGATTCCCTTCTTCATTTCACCGGCATACTCAGTACCCAGTATTACGATCTCCTTTCTTTCCAGATTCACATCAATGCTGGTTTTAGAGGTCATTGAGGATGTATAGATATTAGCCGGAAAGCTGCCTGCGTTCAGGATCAGATAATCCGGCTTAAAATCCTCCAGTTCTTCTTCCGTAGGCATAATCAGCATATTTTGCATAAATAGGGCATGGTATGCACGGGTACAGACGATCCTTACAGAAAGCCGGTATTTGGGATCCCAGCCAGCATAGGCATCAACTACATAAAGTTGGTCCCGGGTGTTGAGATAATCTACAGCACGTTCGTGATTTACCATATAGGTATGCTCATCCAAATCTATATTTATCGCTCCCCAGTCAATATGCTGCTCAGACTCCGGGTGCCTGACAATCCGCTTATCTTTGGGGCTGCGCCCGGTTTTCTTTCCTGAATACACCATTAACGCCCCCTTATCGGAAATTGCAGAACCTTTTTCTTTCCTTAAAGCTTTTTCGTATAAACCCGCTACGCTGGTATTCCTCCAAATTTTCTCTACTTCTATGCCAATGTATTGAAGATTAAAACCCATATGTAATTATGCTTTTGATTAATAATTGTTTGAGTCTAAAGGTACAAACTCGTTTTTAATAATTCTCAAAACATCAGCTGATGTCGATCATTTTCTAGCTCAAAATAACAGTTGTATCAGTACGGTTAACCTATTTCCGGTACCATGTATTTGAGGTGATCTATTCTGGATATTATATCCAAATAATGTCTTTCATTCTGATTAATAAATACTTACATTATATGTATAAACATCTAAATCCAACTATTATGAACCAAACTAAATTATCTTGGAAGTCAGTGATAACACTGTCTATCCTACTTGGCTTTGGCCTCCAATCAATTGCCCAGGAAATCTCGGTATGGCAGTTCAGAAACGTTGAGCAATCCAACATGCAGGAGTTCATTGATCGGGAAACAAAATATTGGAGTAAAGTAGCTGAAGCTGCTATTGAAAAAGGAAATTTAACATTCTGGGGCCTTTTCGTCAAAGAAGGTGGTTTTGATCTACCCAATACCCCTAATGTGATTTTTGTTAATACTTTCAATGATATCAATGCAGCCAACATGGCAGAGATATGGAATGCTTCCGCTCTTTTCCCAGATGTCCCTATGGAAAAAATGGAAACAGGGTCAATTAGTTCAACCTTGCATATGTTATTTGTAAGGCCGGAGAACTTAGTTCAAAAAGAGGGTGCCTCACCGCCTGATGAGTTCAGGTTTGTAAGATTCATTTTTCACAACTCAAGCGCTCCGGGCCAATTAATTGCATTGGAGAGTGAACATTGGATGCCCTTTATTAAATCTGCCATGGACGCCGGTCAAACCAGCCAGGTAGGCTGGGGTAATGCCACCATTTTGGCTCCGTCAGGGCCCAATATGGAAGCCAATACAATTTCTTTTGATATTTTCCCGGATTTGAAAAGCGCATTGACCGGAGGATTTTCGGCAGATGCCGACGTAGAATTCCCGGAGGAAGGCCTTGCTAAAATCAACGAACTGGAAGTTAGCCGGCGGTTCAATAATGTTTACCGCAGAATCCAGGTTATCAATGCCAATATGCCCTAACCAGGAATAGACCCGGCTGAGATTTATTAAAACACCGTTTGCAGGTCGCATGCTAAGATGCTTGCGACCTGTTTTGTAAATTACCTTAAGAAGTAATTGGATACGTTGGTGATGTACCCCAGAAATATTAAATTATAACTTTACGTTTCAACTAACCACCGCTATAAATGATAACCAAAACCAGAAGAACCTTCTTGAGAAAGCTTGGGCTGTCCTTTCCAATAGTGACTGCCGCACCTTCGCTACTGGCCGCCCAAGCACCAGAAAATTTTCACATTTTAAAAAGGAGCAGCTCGATTCCGGCAAACGACAGAATTCAGGTTGCTGGAATCGGTATGGGAATTATGGGATTTGGCAACGTAAAAGCAGCTTTGAAAACTGCGGGGGTAGAGTTGGTTTCTGTAGCTGATTGCTATACGGGCAGACTGATACGCTCACAGGAAGTATTTGGTCAATCTGTAAAAACTACGCAAGATTATCGTGAGTTAATAAGTGATAAATCAACAGATGCGGTAATAATCTCCAGTACCGATCACTGGCATGCGGCGATGGCGATTGAATCAATGAAACAAGGGAAACCGGTGTATTGCGAGAAACCCATGGTTAAGCAGCTGGAAGATGGACTGGAGGTCATTAATGTTTGGGAACAAACAGAGGTCCCATTCCAGGTAGGAAGCCAGTTTGCCAGCAACATAATAACTCACAAAGCCAGAGAGTTGTATCTGGAAGGTAAAATTGGGAAACTGAATGCAGTAGAAGCTTACTTCGACCGGTTTGATGCGCTCGGGGCCTGGCAATATTCCATTCCACCTGATGCATCTAAACAAACTATAGACTGGAACATGTTTTTGGGAAATGCTCCCAGGACTGACTTCGACCCGGTACGGTTTTTCCGATGGCGGAATTATCAGGATTATGGCACCGGAATTCCCGGAGATTTGTTTGTGCACCTTTTCACGATGCTGCATTCCATCACAGGGTCTCTTGGTCCGGAAAAAATATACGCAACTGGTGGCCTGCGCAACTGGAAAGATGGCCGGGATGTAGCTGATGTCATGTTCGGACTTTTTGATTACCCTGAAAACGATCTTCATCCTGCTTTTAACCTGGCATTGCGGGTCAACTTCGTTTCAGCTTCCGGAGGTAAGACAGGAATCAGACTGGTAGGCTCCGAAGGTGTGCTCGACCTTGGCACCAATGACCTGGTACTTCATCGCAATAAACTTCCTGAGGCACCCGGATATGGCGGATGGGATTCCCTGGATACATTCCCTGAAAGTGTGCAGAAAGAATACATTAAGCAATACCACGAAAAATACGGCACCCCTTCAGCCTTTGTGGAAGAACCAGGTGAACTTGCGTTCAAAGCCAGCGAAGGTTATGAGAATGATGGCATGCGAATCGACCACTTTGCTGACTGGTTTAATGCAATTCGAACCGGAAAGAAAACCATAGAAGATCCTGAATTCGGCTTAAGGGCTTGTGGACCTGCAGTGGCGTCCAATACCAGTCACTATGAAAACCGTATAATAGGCTGGGATCCCGTAAATATGAAAGTACTCGATAAGATCTGATACCGGACCCGAACTGATTTAAGATCTTGGATCATTTATCAAGCCATTGCTGAAACTCCGAAGCCCTGCGGCTGCTAACCATTATTTCCTCTTCGGTTTGCTGATTTAAATCGACTTTCAGGCGGCCGTTGAAGTACTTATGGACCTGGCGGATGCTTTGTACATGTAAAATGAGTTGACGGTTAATCCGGAAAAACAGGGAAGGATCCAATGAAGCTTCCAACTCGTCCAGCGTAGCACTAATCGGATACTTTTTCCCTTCGGTGGTGATCAGAAAAGTAATGCGGTCCCTGCTGGCAAAATAACCTACCTGTTCGATGCCAATCGGTAGCAGTCTGGAGCCGAATTTTACCAGGAACCTGGTCTTATAATCCTTACCAGCAGATTTTAAAGCCTGCATCACCTGCTGATATTCGGTTGCCTCTTCCTGGCCAGGAGCCTTCGAAAACAGTTTTTCAAATTTTTCCAAACTTGACTGCAGTTTCTTATAGTTAACAGGCTTTATCAGATAATCCAGGCTATGGACTTTAAATGATTCAAATACAAAATCCTGATACGCAGTGGTGAAAATTACCGGGCAGCTGATGTCGATTTCATCCAATAGGTCGAAACAAGTGCCGTCCAATAGATGAATATCCATAAACAACAGGTCCGGCGGCTGGTTGTTTTGAAACCATATCCTGGACTCCTCCACCGATCGCAGTTTGTCCAAAATATTTATGGACTGGTCGTACCGCAATATCATGCGTTCCAACTTATCGGCAGCCAATGACTCGTCTTCAATAATCAATACCTTCATAGCTATTTAATCAGGGGCAAGGTTACCATAAATATTTCATCTGTTTTGGTTACCCTGATGTCTTTATACGCAGAGAGCTGATATCGCCTACGGATGTTTTCCAGGCCTAATCCGGTTTTCTCATTTTCAGGCACTTTTCGTAACACCAGGTTATTTTTTACGGTAATAGCCGGCAAGTCAATTGATTTAATCTCTACCTGAAGCGGCACCGTTTCCGAAAGCCGGTTGTGCTTTAAAGCATTCTCCAGCACCAGTTGGATGGCTAGTGGTGGAATCCGGTGTTCCAGGTAACGTGGTTCCACCTGGATATCGATTTGCAAACTGTTAGTGAACCTTTTATCCAGCAGGTGGGTATAGGCTTCCAGAAACTGAAGCTCTTCGCGCAGGCCTATCAACTCCACTTCCCCGTTTTTCAGCACATATCGGTAAACTTCGGCAAAGTCGTCAAGATAATCGTGTGCCTCGTGATTATTTGGCTCAATCAGAGAAGACAATATATTTAAGGTGTTGAATAAAAAATGGGGAGATAAATGGGACCTCAAAGTTAGAAGTTCCGACTGCACCTGTTCTCTCCGCAGTTTCTCCTGTTCAACCACTGCCCTCTTCCACTTTTGCAAAAACAACAGTCCGAACTGAACTGATACTACAGGTATCAGGAACAGAATTCCGTATAGATTTAACAAAATCAGCTGATCGCTGGTAGGGGGCAGTTCGGTAAAGGCGTTCTTAAAAACAATGTAACTGAAATTGATGCAAAGTATGGAATAGATAAGTGTCGCCAGCAGTTGCAGGGAGAACCTGGTTTTAAAGGATTTCTCCCAGCTGTATCTCAGCCCGATCAATCGCGCAATAGCAAAATTACCAAGCCATAAGAGGAAGATAATTATCATTATCCACAATATGGCCACCAGGTAGCTGGGGTAATTGCCTTCTTGTTTTACGGATTCCAGGTAAAGCCAAAGTGAGCCTACAGCCCCAGCCAGTACCAGTAGGGATACTGTTTGCAGGCTAATGAATCTCCCGGACCCATTCACAGGTTTATTCAAACTGTATACTTTTTACCTGATCCCACTTAATAAATCGTGCCTTATTTCCAGGTAATTTAAGTATTAATCCATTATTACGACTATCCACGTCGGCACTGTCTCCAAGTAAAAACTGTTCTCCACTTTTAATTGAAACCAGGGAAAACTTGTCATTTTGGGGTTCTATTTGAGATATTGCGGAGAACGGAATCAGATAGAGAAATCTACCGTTGGAGCCATTTAACATCTCAATGTCATAAATCTCATCCAGATCGTATACCACCTGACTGGTAATTTTCGCCCCGGAAGTGGTTCTGACAGTGGCTTTTAGCAAATTCGGGTGCGTGTACGAATTATAGTTAAATCCTGTTGCTGGTGGGCTGGTGAAGGTAGCTGATATGAAATTATCCCAATCAATCTCAAGACTCCCATAGGGTAAACCCCTGATGGTTATGCCATGATTCCCATGGTCTACATCGTCGTGGTTATTCAAAAATAGCTCCCTGCCAGTCTTTAAAGTAATCAATGAACCATCCCTTTCTGCCTTTATGCTACTAATATCCTGAAAGCGAATATCCAATTGCTTACCATTTTGTTTCCCACTAATAATATCAACACCCATCCGCTCTTCGTCGTCCCAGGTTATGTATCCTTCAAAGCTTCCCTTTGAGGTAAGTATTTGTCCGTATATCGGATCCCCAAAAGCACTCTTAAGATCCCGGGGAGCCTCCCGGAATTCTATGGTTTTGATACCAGCAGATTTAACCTGTTGCCTTCCTAGGGATTTGTCAACCACCACAATAGGGTCATCGATATTCCCTCCTTCCGCTTTTAGATTAATCCATTGACCATTTTTCAGGTACAAGCTTACCCTATTGCTTCCCGATGCTTCCAGTTTTACTATATTACCGAAATTGCATCTGAACATAAAACTTTGATTTGGATTGCGATCTTCCCACAACTCCATGAAACCGAATTTAAAATCCCCTTCTTCGGCTTGGAGCTTTTTTGACTCTTCAGCTGACAGCAGGTTCTGGTACGGTCGTTCTGATTTATAACCTTCAAAAATGTCGTTCCACATGGCTTCCCGATTGTTCCACCGAATTTGACCCTGGTAAGATTGTCCACTTTTCAAAGTAACTATCCCGTATAATAATCCGTCGGCCTGGGCAAAGAGCAAGTTCGTACAGCAGGTCCCCAGCAGCACCACACTTGTTAAAATTTTGTACACTTTGGTATTTTGATTGAGCATTCCTTTCCAAGTTCAATCAACTAATTACAAGGTGTATAATCAACTAATTCGTACCAGGCGTGGTAAAAACAGGGATGAATGTTAGTATTGAACAGCGTAAAACCTCTAAATTAATACGGTGAAAATCCTGTTTAACAAAAAAATTCTTTTTGCTACCATCGTATTGCTGGCAATACTTGTTATAGTTCTGTTTCCCTTTTACCTGAAAAGATATATCAATAAGAACGGAAAAGATTTGAGCGGCAGAGCTTTGTCTTTACAGGGACTATATCACAATCCCTTTACCGGATTCACCCGTATGACTGATTTCAAAATGTTTGAGCAGGATGATACTGCAAGCTTTATAAGCTTTGACACACTGTTGATTAATTTCGATCTGTATAAGCTAATTGGAGGTGCTTTTAGTATTTCTGAATTGCGTCTGGTCAATCCGGTTATTCGTATTGACCATCAGGATACTGTCTACAACTTTTCGGATCTGATTCGTAGATTTTCAGACGGCGAAGCATCTGACTCAACATCGCGATCTATGGATATTGAGTTAAAAAATATCTCCTTGTCAAACGGGGTGGTCCAATACCACGATCTGTCAAAAGATCGAAAATGGCATCTTGACGATATATCGTTAGCTATTCCGGATCTATATTTTGATAACCAGGACACCGATGCAGATCTGGATCTGAAGTTCGTTGATGGCGGGGAATTGCTTAGTAGTATTCAGTATAACAATCAACAGGGCGTTTACAGTTTAAATTTGAGACTTTCGGATTTTAATTTAGCAGCAGCCAAAGAGTATATTAAAGACTATGTAAACATCAGGGACTTTGGCGCCACCATGGATGCAAACCTGGATATTTCCGGTAAGTTAGGATCGCCAGAAATGCTCAAAGTTTCTGGCAACATAGATGTAAGCAAATACTTCCTTAAGGATGATAAGGATCTGGAACCACTTAAAGGTGACAGGATTAGCGCGGTAATGGAAGAAGTCAGACCCTTCGAAGAGCGAGTGGTTATAAGTTCAATTTTAATTACCAATCCTACAATCCTCTACGAGATCTATGCAGATTCCACAGATAATATCAGGCCTCTGATCATTTCAGAAAACAGTGAAGATGAGCACATTGCGGATAATCAAACCGACGCAGGTGTTGGCTCCGACCCCGGAATTTATGATTCCACCGCCCTGGATTATCCGGATATTTTAATTAAGGAGGTTTTAGTGGCTGGAGGCAAATTGGATTTTAGGGATTACAATCCGCAAACCCCTTTCGAGTATCAGTTCTTTAACATTGAAACTCAAATCACTAACATTTCCTTCTCCGATACCAGTAGAATGGTAGTGAAAGCAGAAGCCCCAGAAAATGGTAATCTTGAATTAGCATGGGAAGGAAACTTTTTTGACCTTGACAGGCAATCCTTCACCTTAAAGACCAACATTCCGGGTCTTCCGGCATTTTCTCCCTATACCATCAGCTTCTTTGATGTGGCGATTACTCAGGGGCATTTCAGTTATACCAGTACCAATCATATAAATAACGGTACTCTGGAAGGGCTGCATACTGTAATAGCCTCTGATATCGACGTAGGTGAGCGTACTGGTTTTAAAAGTCTTTACGATGTTCCCCTTAAAATCGGGCTTTATCTGCTTGAAGATAGGGATGGAAATATCCATCTGGAGATTCCGGTTGAGGGAGATGTAAACGACCCCAGTTTCAGGTATTCTAAAATCGTAGTGAAAGCAATTATAAACGGTTTAACAAAAATCATTACCTCCCCTATAGCACTGATCGGAAAACTGGTGGGAGCCGGTGATAATTTCAAAGACTTAACTTATAATCCCATCCATCCTGAAATCACTCCTGATCTGGAAAGTAAGCTGAAATACCTGGTTGAAGCTTCAGAAAAAAAACCACAGATCAAGTTTGAAATGACTCAACATTTCGACCCGGAACAAGCCAAAGAAGCATTGTCTGTATACCTTATGAAAAGGGGCTACTACCTGAAAACCCATGGCAACACCAGTATTGAAGACTTCTATATGATCAACAGTATTGATGAGAAGGATGAGGAATTCCAGGCTTTTGTTGCCCTGGAATCCGGGCAGGACATTGACAACGTGAAGGCACTGGTTGCTTCTTGCGTATCCCTGAAAGAAACTGAAGTAAATCCAGCGGTTGATACACTTGCCCAGGTATGGAATAACCTGGTCAGCGCGCATCTGCTTGAAAACGCGGTTAGTTCCGGCAATTTTTCCATCGAGGAAAAATCAAATGATAAAGGAAAATTTGAATTCGAACTGGGGGTAAATCTTAATAAGGAAATGAACAGCGCCGATTCACTAGCTACAAGTAACTAAGTTGACAACCCATATGCACATCATCGCTCACTATGTGCTGAGCACCCTATAATACTTAGTCAGTCTCCGGACCTTCCCAGTTCAGTACCTGCTTCCCTTTTATCAATTCTTTTTTCAGCAGCCCATCATAGTCCAAATCCTGCACTGCCAGCTGTTGATCGATTGACAAACAGGCAGCCATGGCCGCCGATTGCCCCAGCACCATAAACACAGGCTCCATACGAATTGATCCAAAAGCAATGTGCGTTGCGCTGAGGCAAACAGGTACCAGTAAATTAACGCATTCCGCCTTCCTGGGGATCATAGACCGGTAGCTGATTGGATACGGTGAGGCCACTTTTGCTTCTACGTTGCCCTCGTTTTTCACAAACCCCTCATTTGTAATGTACCGTTGGGTATTATGTGAGTCCATTCCATATGCTGCCATACCAACTACATCTTCTACTATTTCCAACCCCTCGCAATTTGCCTGGGTCATCACATACTCGCCACGCATGCGCCGGGCTTCCCGGATATATAATTGTTTCTGCCAGCCGTCGTCTCTTTCAAATTCATCCTTGCAGGTTCCCCACCTGGAGACTTCTTCGCGGATATGCTGGGGCATCCTTGGGTGATAGGCCAGGGTCCACATCAAACCCTGCTGATATTTCCTGTGGGCTTCCTCTATCTTTTCCCTTTGCTGGTAACTTGCTTCGGGGTATTGATAATTCTGGCCGATAAAATCTGTACTAAACCCGGTTCTATTATTGGTATCGGTTTTGCGGTTGGGCATTTTCGAATTGATCCATGGGAACCCCTCTTCACCTGCTTCATAATTTCTAAGCAGCAACTCATAATTCAATTCATCATATCCTGTGGGCTTTTCAAAGGGTATCCGGTTTTCGGGATGATCAGTAAGACACATCCTGTAACAATAAGCCTGGATGCGTAAATCACCTTGTCCTTCTTCTCCCGGGCCATCGGGATCAATACCCGGCAGTAGACCGCTTTGTATGTTCCCTTTCTCAATATAGGGGTCTACTCCATCATAAAAATTGTGGTTTATGGCATTACTGGCGGCATGCCCGGTGCGGGTAGTATCAGTAAGCGTAGTATTTACTCCATTCATGGTCTCATTATATTCTGAGTTCGATTCTCTGCCAACGGTATAACTTACCCCTGCTGCCGCCAGCAAATCTCCTTCATAGGTAGCATCGATAAACATACGCCCGCTATACCGCTTTCCAGAAAGGGTCTTGATAGACAAAATTTTAGCTGCATCCATTTCAACTCCATTGGACCGGTCTAGCTTTTCCTGGTAAATAACCTCAACGCCTTCCTGCTGCATCATCTGATGATAAACTACCAGCGCTGCAGAGGGTTCAAATGTCCACATACTGGTTTCTCCATGCGACGTCCTGGTTTGACCTCCGTCCAGGTATTCATCCATTCGCTGCCACATCCAGTTATCAGGGTTTTGGTAATACTCCTTTATCCCTTCATAAAATTCCCTGGATATTCCACCAATTGCCGCCTTATTGCCAATGTCGGTTTGACCAAGGCCTCCGGTGGTCAGACCACCAACCCGTGATCCGGGTTCTATAAGCAGCACAGACTTTCCCATTCTTTTAGCCTGAACGGCCGCGGATATTCCGGCAGAGGTGCCCCCATAAATTACCAGATCATACTCAGGTGTTGTCTGGTGGTTACAAGCAGTCAGTCCAATAAATAAGTAAAGCAATAAGTGAGTCAACCTCATTTTTTCAGGATATGTGTCGATCAATATAAGACTTTGTTTTAAAAAATCAGAAAGCATACTGCCATCCTAATATTAAATTGGATTTGAACTTCATCTGTGGGCCGTTCAGATCCTGCGTCAAGGGAATAAAATATTCTATTGCCACCCGGTGATTGCGAACCAATCCACGCTGTCCGATAAGGTTAACGCTTAAGGAGCCGTCGATTCCGGTACCACCCTGGAAATCGGGATCAGCGGTTTGTACGGGTAAGGTAATTTCCGGATCTATGCCATCAATTTTGCCCTGATTTGTCCCTGTAAAGCGCACCGCCGAACTAATCCAGGGCGCCCACATATAACTGGTCCATACAGTGCCCTGAAAAACATTTCCTAAACTGTATTCTTCATTGTTCTCACCTATCCTTAAGGTTCCGGTCAACTGACCACCCCAGCCGATTTTCTCATGGTGGCTGTAATAGGTGATTCCCGGAAGCAAATCCACTGTGCCCGATCCTAATTGCATTGGATAGGGAATTCTCACGGTAGGGCGCATGTTCATTGGGGTTAGAATATCATCCTCCTTGGTAACAGAACCTGTGGGAAAGCTGATCCCGGCATTTAAATGCAGCCTATGATTATGTTTTGCCATTAACCGGATCAGGGCGCCAACCCGGGTGTCTCCCAGCCCACTGGCTTCTGTCACAAATGTTCCCAGTTCGGTGGTGCCCATGCCCCCTTGAAACGTTGCATGGCTCATCTCCTGCTTTAACACTATGGCCATGGCCACCAGCGTAATCCAGTCTGCCGGAGCATACATCAACCCGAACATGTGCATATGCATGGTCATTTCGGTGGGGACTACCCGGAGCGTTGGAGGCTGCATTGGCATCCCGAAAAACCTGTTTGGAACAGTGGTAACTATGGTCTCAGGGGTAAGATCGTCCGTACCGTCCCGATTGTCTTCCATACTCATATGCATGTATCGATAGGATAGCATAAATTCCCCCTTTTTATGTAAATGGTCACCCATTACCCCAATGGGGGCATGACTATCAGGACGGGAGACTGGTTTGGGGCTTTCTTGCGCGTAGGTGATTGTTGTATAAGCGAGTATCATAATACTCACCAGATATTTCTTTTTCATGGTATATGTTTACAGCCAAATCGCATGGCCATTAAATACTTAATGTTGGATAGGGGACCTCAGGCTGAGACCATAATGGATCCAGCTGAGTATAGGTAATTAGGTTTTGTTAAGAACCCTGAGGCGGCTGATATATGTCCGGAACGTAGGATAGTGGTGCCCCTTCTACTGCAGGCACAAAGTAATTTAATTCGATCCGGTTAGGCATCCGGGCAAAAAGGTGGCGCCGGATAGTTTCGTTAAAAAAACTTAGTTGTAACCGTTCCTGGAGTACGGTACTTTGGTGATTCTGTTGGTGCCCGGCCTGATTAAGTTTCTTCTTAAGATAGCACTTTCCTTCACAATTGGTTTTCGGTTTTTCACGGTTGATACAAAGTACTTCTGAAATATAATCTCTTCGCAGTTCGTAATCGATATATGCCAGAGGTACCATCAATGAACTACTCAGGATGCTCAATACTAAGCCGTAGACAAATAAGGTTTTTGGGAGCCTGAGGATCATCGCCGGAAGCTAACTGGTTGTTTTTGCTAATATAGCAATGTTTTTTAGATTGATTAACACTGCTTACCTATGGTAATTTAGATTGGTATTGAATAAAATTACCCGTTGCATCGAAACCTGAAATCGAAAGAATCGCCACCACATAATACGCTGGGAGGGGTACCTTTAAATGGGTCTCATCGCGGGTAATGACTAATTGAGGCTCCCAGTATAATACATGTGGAAGGGGGCAAATTGTAGAATCAGGGGTCATGGCTCTTTTCAGGTTGTTGAATCCCCTGATGTAAGTTTTCGCAACTCCTGGCATCAGTGTATGATCGGTGCCACTCTTTGTAACCACTGACAGCACTCCGTTCCTGGCCAGATTGCCAATCGGTTTTTGTGATTCAGACCTATGGATCACATCTATTCTTTGGACTGACCTGGGATCTAACCGGAGTAATATGCTGTCACCTATGGGGATCCCATCTAATAGGATAAAGGGGGTGTCCGGGAAATTACGACTTTGCTCATAGGAAAAAACCCGGATCTGGTTCTTTCTAATGAAGTTTACATTCGGAACAATACTTTTGATGGTCTCCTTCATATCAGACCCGAGGACATATTCATCGAAAATGACCTGCACATCATGGTGATTTAATAACACAATTTGATCATAGTTACGGGGGTTTTTACCGCCTTCGTACCGGTCGGTATGACATTCATCTGCCCCTAACTTTCGGCTCATTCGTTTTCTCAACAACTGGGGTCTTATAGCTGCTTCGGCCGCTGAAATCTCAGATTGAGCCTCTGCGAATTTTGGAGTATTATCCGTGTCTTCTATCACGAATTCCGATGAATCGTTATTATATCTTGATGACCACAGATATGCCTTTTTATTTCCGTAGTGATTTAGGCCGGAAAAAGTAAACTTACCCTGCCCATCGGTCATAGTATAAAATATTCCTTTGGTTTCCTCGGGGATGATTAACACCACCGGACAATACGCACAAAGGTTACCGGCTGAGCGCTTTAGATAACCACTAAAGGTGAACCCAGTGGATAATCCGGGTGGTGAATAGTCCGCATTCCTGGTACCGGGCGGGTAGTCCTTTGGATTCAGGGGCATGCTTTGAGCATGGTCGGTCACCTTCAGAGAAAGATTTAGAGGTGCGGTCGCGGAGGACCTTATGGTTAAATCCAGGCAGGCTCCTGCTTCGGTGGAACTTTTACGCCATTCAACCATTAAACCCCGGGAAAATTCCGGTATATCCCTACTGATAACCAAAGTCGAATCATTCCAACTACCTGGATTAATATCTTCCGGTTTAAAAATCGGGATTTCGGTTTGATAAACAATCTGGCCGGTTAAATTGGAATAAGCTGCCAATCGATAAATACCCGGGGTAGCGTCTGTGGGTATTTGAAAAGTAAAGGGCTCTACTACTGTTTCCAGTTTAATCCAGGCATCACCAATTACCTCTTCATTATTGTTTATTAATACTATCATTACCTGAGTTAAGGCATTGTCACAGCGCTTTGTGTGCAATGCACCCCGCAGGTACTCACCTGAAATAAGGTAGTTTTTATCTAATTCTACTAATGCACAATAATCCGAGGCATTGAGGCTCAGACCTATGCAAGCCAGACCCGCCAGATTGATTATCAATGATCTGAAATTTAAATTCATTATTATCTAAATTGAACTGGTACCTGCAAAGTTGCCCCTTCCCATACTTCGGTACAACTGTTTGTGGCAGTTGGAATGGGTGTTGGAAACCCTGCTGTTTCTGATCTGTTAAAGATAAGTGAGTCAGCACTGGCTGCTGATGCCCCAAAATAACCGATGATACTTTGGTTACTGGCAGTATTTATAATGTTAGTTCCCTCGATTTCATTCAATTGGGGGTCAAAAATACTTCCCTCGATTTGTTGTTGGGTCAGTATGGAATTCCAAAATTTAACCCCCTCCGGGCTGAGTGAAAAGGCGGTAACTTTAATAAAATACCTGCTGTGGAAATCATAGGGCTCTTCGGCCACTTGCAGGGTTAGCTTGTTTTCCAAAGTTGCCTTGGTGGACCCAAGGACTATTTGACGGTTGATTGGACTACGAAACGAATAACAAACTTCAGCACAACGCGGTGCACCGCATCCGGGAGGAGGCGGATCCAGATAGGCAGCTACCTGAGCAATGCCGTTGCTTTCAATTCGAAAATTGACATTCTGCTCTAATTTGTTAGAAACTGTTGCGAAAAAATCGTGGTTGCCGGTTAGTTGTTGAGTGCCTGGAATTAGTGTTTGTTCAAAGAATAAAAACACCGAATCTACCAAAACTCCAGGATGCATTAGCTCCCAATTCGATTGATAAGTACGTCCATCTGTCGTGGTTACGGTCAACTGGTAGGAATACCCAATAGTCCCTGCGAAGGATTCGTCCTCAGGCCGATATAGCCCCGGAGATTTCTCACAAAAAGTAGTTAACTCCCCGTGGCTATCAACCACTTCAACTGATGCATCGGAACCAGCCGTAGGAGAATCGCCATTTCTTATACCCTGAATATTAAGAGATGTAGAAATTCTAACCAACGACGTACCTTTCAGATCGGTAACCAGGCCTTCAATAACCGGTTCGGCCGGTGGATTGTCCGCATCCAGGGGAAATTCGTCAATACATCCAAATAATAAGAAAGTCATCAAACACCAATAGGTTCTCATCTTATCAATTCATGGTTAGATTAAAGGTTAACGAAGGGAAGGGTGCACCCAGCACAGATAATTGTCTGGGTCGGCCATCCTCTCCGTTGATAAATACGGAAAACACATTTTTTCTACCGTAAACGTTATAAACTGAAAAAGTCCAACTGGTGCTGAATTTCCCCTTCTTTTTATTACTTCCTTCCAGAGTTACCGCTAAGTCCAACCGGTGAAAATCCGGTACCCTGAAGTTATTACGATCAATTTGCGAATAAACGATTGCGCCCCCGAACCTGAAGCTCTGTTCAGGTAAGCTGACTGGTCGTCCACTGGTATAGGCAAAATTTGCCGAAGCACTCCACAATCTGCCGAGCTTCCAATTTCCAAAAAGGTTTAGATCATGGGGCCGGTCAAAATTAGCAGGGAACTTTTCGCCGTCATTCAGGTTTTGCCGGTCAATATCACTTTGGAACCTGGACCAGGACCTGGAAAAAGTATACCCAAGCCTACCGGTAAATTTACCTCTGGTCTTATGTATTGACAGTTCCAGTCCATATGCTTCTGACGCTCCTTGTAATGTTTGAAAAACCAGCTCCGGATTGAGTAACACCCTGGTTCCACCAACAAAATCGATGGTATTACTGATGTCTTTGTAAAAAACCTCAACCGAAGTTTCAAGCAGGTTCTCTTTAAAGTTCCTGAATAAACCAAATGAAAGCAGGTGTGCGGATATTGGCTTTAGGTTAGTATCGGAAGGGCGCCAGAGATCAGTGGGCAGTGAGGCTACCGTATTCGAGAACAAATGAATGTACTGATAGGTACGACTGTAGCCGGCTTTCAGAGAGGTGTTCGGGTTTAACCTGAAATTAGCGGAGAATCTTGGTTCGAAACTAAGCCTCAGATTATCAAGCTCTCCTTTATCCAGGGTAGTAGTATCCACTACATACTCCGGGTCTTTACTGGATTCAGGGCTAAAAACCGGTATTAGATCCGGCCCGAGGTTAAAGAATGATGTTGCTCTTAGTCCCGCCTGGATACCAACTCGATGATTAATTTCATGCTGCACCCCAACAAAGAGGGAAATATCCAGGGCATTACGGTCTGGCATGATTTGAGGGCTTACTTCAGATTGGCTGTTGGCAGGAACAAGCTTACCGGTTAGAAATTGATACAAATTAGTTTCAAAGCCTGCATGATAGCTGGTTCTCTGGTGGTTTGTAAACATCATGCCTTTTAAGGAAGCTTGCGAGATCCCGTTAACAAACTCGGATGTTTGATTCAGGGTTTGATCATCTATCCCTGCCCGGTATCTTGACCAGGTGGTCTCCAAACGTAAAGACCAGAGTTCATTGATTGAAGTAGTATAATTTAATCCGGCAAGAATACTCGAATAATTAAATGTGGTATCATCACTGAGTTTGAATTTATCCTCACTTAGGTAAAAATTTGTGGTGAGCACCTGGCTGCGGTCAAATTCATGATCATACTTAAAGGTTATGTCGTAAAAACTCGCCCTTCCATTACTCGCTTCGCTCTCATCAGGAAATGATCGAAGTACATAATTAGGGTAAGCACCCCGTAAGCCTAAGACAATCCCGCTGGACTCTTTCTTAACCGGAACATCCAGAAATAACTTGCTATTAAGCGGCCCAACGCTCGCCCCAACACCCACTGATGATTTATTAGGTCCCTTTTGATTTACCTCAAGCACTGAGGAGATACGCCCCCCTTTATCCGCCGGGATCAGTCCTTTGTACAGGGTAAAATCACGAATGAGGTCCGGGTTAAACGCGGAAAAGAAACCAAGCAAGTGGGAGCTATTGAACAACGGTATTCCATCCATCAGAATTAAGTTCTGATCGATATTTCCACCTCTAACATTAAACCCGGTGGCGCCCTCACCTACGGAACTTACTCCGGGCAGCGAGATCACCGCACGGGTTACATCCACCTCTCCCAGGAAGGCGGGCATCTCTTTGAGCTCTGAAATTTCCAGTCTTAACGAACCGGGTTCAAGACTAACCACATTTGCCTCAGGATTTGATACCGAAATGATAATTTCGTCCAATTCAACCGTTCTTTCGAATAACTCGATATTAACGTTAACATCGCGGTCTACCTCGAGATCAAAATTACTGGTTAGGGTGCCGGGCCCTATTGCCTTAACTGCATATCTTCCGGTCGGTAGCGTGAACTCGAAATAGCCCGAGGAATCGGTATTGACCAGCATCTCAACCTCATCGACTATAATAGTGCCATTGGATATTTTTGCACCTGTAGAAGCATCAAGCAGCCTTCCCCTTACCTGGTAAATTTGGTCAGATAGGAGCTCTGATCCATAAACTCCGTTACTGACCCGGTCAGGGTAAAGTATAATAACGTAGGGGTTATAAAACATGTGATTGATACCCAGGCTATTGTGCAAATAATTTAGGATTGAAGTCTTCGATTGCATCAACATCGAATCTGGCAGCAGGATATCTTCTTGATTAACATCTACTGTGAACAGGGTAATGCTATCCTGGCGCATTATCTCTGATAGCGCCTCGAAGTCTTTACTAATTTGGGTCCGGGCGCTTAGGGTAGCTGTGCACAGCAGTAACAGGAAAAAGCACTTTCTGTAAAATATTTGCATATTGCTTCGAAGCCATTTCCATTGCACCCGCGAATAAGAAATACCTGACTAAGTTACACCTAATAGAAATAGATTATTTCGTAAGCAGGGTAGGCGATCAAATTACTAAATCCAATGATGAAGAACCTCCCGTATTTTGGGGGGCTTCTAACTTATTTTAAGGATAGCTGGTATCTACTTTGGATTGTACTGGAAATTACGATATTTTGCCCGGGATGAACTCTGAAATAATAGGTCCGGAAACCCTTAACCTGCTGGCTCAATTTGATACCCCTACCGTTTGTAATGTTATAGAACTGTTTAATAACAGACCTCGTACAGAAGGTTATATGAATGCAAGCATCGTGAGTTGCTTTCCGGAAATGCCCCCTATGGTAGGGTTTGCAGCTACTGCGACGTTCAAAGGTTCAACTCCAAAGGAAGACCTTAGTTATGGAGGAATTGAGAAACAAGTAGACTCCTTTTCTTTACTTCAGGGGCCAGCTATAGTGGTTTTTGAAGACCTTGATCAGCCCACGGTAAGTGCTACTTTCGGTGAGATTATGTGTACTTCCTATCAAAAATTTGGGGCAAGCGGACTGATAACCAGCGGAGCGGGCAGGGATCTTGACCAGGTAAGGGCCCTGGGTTTTCCAGTATTCACCAATGGAACTATTTGTTCTCATGGCTACAGCCGGTTCCCTTCAATTGGTGAAGAAATAACGGTTGGTGGCATTAAAGTAAAACCTGGTGACCTGCTTCATGGAGACTGTAATGGTGTTACCACCATCCCCAAAAGTATTGCCGGTAAGGTTGCCGCTCTTTGCAAACCCTATATGGAAGCCGAAGGGATCATACTAAAGTATCTGAACAGCCAGCAGGTAACGGTTCAGGGTCTGGCGCAGGCACAACAGGAATGTAAAGAATATCTTAAAAAATTAGCAAGCTCAATTGATGACAGGTCCTAAAATAAAAGAACTTAGAATAACTCCAATAGCAATTACAGACCCACCACTATTGAATTCGGTGGGGATCCATGCACCTTACGCTTTAAGGACAGTACTGGAGCTAGTAACAGATGATAATATTAGTGGTATCAGCGAAATACCTGGAAACATCGAGATTAACAGCTTACTCAAACAGACAGAACAAATTGTCTTAGGCAGCGACCCCTTTCATTTGAATCAGTTGAAGTCTGCACTGTTTCAGCAATTCGGTGATCAACAATCCGACACTCGTGGCGATAATCCGTGGGACGACCGTAAGTTAATCCATGTGTACAGCGCATTGGAAGTGGCTTGTCTGGATATTCAGGGAAAGGTGTGTAATCGTCCGGTGGTGGATTTGTTGGGAGGCAGATGCAGGGATCAGGTAACCTTTGCTGCCTATCTTTTTTACAAGACCATAGGTGCCGGCGGAGTTCTGGGGCATGGTACGGATCCCAATGCAACCGGGTGGGCGCAGGCCAGGCAAGCCGCGGCCGAAACTCCTGAAGAAATAGTGGCACAAGCACAGGCCATGTGTAAAGAGTTCGGTTTTAAATCTATTAAACTCAAGGGGGGTGTCTTTCCCCCCGAAGAAGAAGTTGCCGCTATGATGGCACTGAGTGATGCTTTCGGCCCTGCCGTTCCGCTGCGTTTCGACCCCAATGGCGTATGGACGGTAGAAACCTCAATTAAGTACGGTAAACAAATGGAGCACATCCTGGAATACCTGGAGGACCCTACCCGCGGCCAGCAGGGAATGGCGGCAGTAAGAAAAGCTTTGCAAATACCATTGGCTACCAACATGTGTACTACCTCATTTGAGGATATCCCTTCAAGCGTAGCGTTGGATTCTGAAGACATTATTCTTAGTGATCATCATTTCTGGGGAGGGCTAAGAGCTTCAGTTGAACTGGGAAAAGTCTGTACAACCTTTAACAAAGGCCTGTCCATGCATTCCAATAGTCATCTGGGTATTTCACTAATTGCCATGGTGCACATGGCGGCGGCTATTCCAAATTTAACTTATGACCTGGACACACATTATCCCTGGCAATCCGAAGAGATTATTGAAGGTGGAAGAGTACAATTTAACCAGGGAAAAGTTGAAGTACCTACAGAGCCCGGGCTTGGTATTTCTCTGAATCGAACTGTGCTGAGCCAGCTGCATGAGAATTATCTAAACAGTGGGTTGACACATCGTGATGATACCGCTGAAATGAAAAAATTCTATCCGGAGTGGGAGTTTCAAGCCGTTCGCTGGTAAACGGATCATAAGTGTAACATGTTCCTGAATAATAAGTCCATATGAGCCCGATAGTGCTACTTATTCTTGGTATAGCGGTAGTAGTGATTTGCATCCTGTGGTTGAAAATCGACGCCATACTGGCGCTGCTTTTTGCAGCGATTCTGGTAAGTGTTCTTACCCCTGAAGCCAATCTTTTACAGTATGCAGAATCAAAAATGATGTCTGCAGAAGCCACTAACACGTTCATAAACCAGTCAATCGGAAAACGAATTGCCGCAAATTTTGGCAGTACCGCAGCAAAGATTGGGATTTTAATTGCTATGGCCTCGATTATCGGCACCTGCCTGTTAAGAAGCGGTTCAGCAGACAGGGTTATTCGCTCCGCACTTAAATTCTTCGGTGAAAAGAAGGCCCCGGCAGCTTTTTTGACCAGCGGTTTCACCCTTGGAATACCAGTATTTTTTGATACCGTGTTTTACTTAATGGTTCCTCTGACCAAAGCGCTTACACTGCGGGTGGGCAAGAACTATCTATTCTACCTGACTGCAACAGTTGCCGGAGCAGCTATGGCCCACTCCCTGGTCCCTCCCACACCGGGGCCATTATTCGTTGCGGGAGAACTGGGAGTTGAACTGGGAGTTATGATTATCGGCGGCCTTGTGGTTGGGTTATTTACCATAACAGCCGGTTACCTTTATGCCGCCTGGGCCAACAAAAGATGGACCATCCCGCTTCGGGACACCGGTGATGTCTCTTTGGAAGAACTGAATGTGTTAATGAACAAGGATGACCATGAACTCCCGCCACTATGGTTGGCGCTGACCCCCATTATACTTCCCTTAATTTTGATCTCTGCAAATACCGTAGCCGGTGTGGTTTCAGTATCTGAAGCCGGCACCGGGATGAAGATATTTAAGTTTTTAGGAGATAGTAACATTGCCTTGACCCTGTCTGCCGTGGTTTCGCTGGCTATTCTAATTAGTACGGTTTCTGACAAAGGGAAAATCAAAAAGTTTATACTGGAAGCGCTTCAAAGCGCTGGAGTTATTATACTTATTACCTGCATGGGAGGTGCCTTTGGGGGCAGTTTACAGCAAACAGGCATTGGGTCACAGCTTCAAGCACTGGCAACTGACTATCAAATGGCCATCCTGCCGCTGGCATTTTTTATTACTTCATTAATGCGGACTGCCCAGGGTTCTGCCACTGTTGGTATGATCACTGCTGTGGGGATTATTGGAGGTATGGTAGATACCACAGCCTTGGATTTCCATCCTGTTTACCTGGCGCTTATGATTGGATGTGGATCAAAACCGTTTCCCTGGATGAATGACAGCGGCTTCTGGGTGGTCTGTAAAATGAGCGGTATGACCGAAAAAGAAGCACTAAAAACTTTCTCCACAGTATTGGGTATAATGGGATATGTCGGTATGATTGTGATTATAATATTGGCTAAATTATTCCCGCTGGTATAGCAGGGAGCAGGGGGCAGAGAGCATGGGGCAGAGAGCATGGGGCATGGAGCATGGAGCATGGAGCAGGGAGCATGGGGCAGGGAGCATGGGGCAGAGAGCAAGGAGCATGGAGCAGGGAGCATGGAGCACGGGGCAGGGAGCATGGAGCAGGGGGCAGAGAGCATGGAGCAGGGAGCATGGAGCACGTGGTTTACGAATAACATATATAGCATGAATTCAAATTATGAAAACGCTAAAGGATAGACTCAAGGCAGGTGAAGTAGTTCACGGTTGTTGGCTCAACAGCGGCTCGGCCCATGATGCCGAGATAGTTGGCAAAGCTGGGTTTGACTGGATAAACATTGATCTGGAACACGGTGTTAGTATGGAAAGCGACTTACCTGGTCAGCTTCAGGCACTCGAAACCAGTAGCGCTACCCCGATAGTTAGAGTAGAGTCTTTGATACAGTCACGGGTGAGCCGAGCACTGGACCTGGGGGCCCAGGGAATCATTTTCCCGATGATCAGGAGCTTGACGGAAGCACAACAGGCGGCCTCCTTTATGCGTTATCCGCCTAATGGGGTACGGGGTATGGCAACACAAACCCGGGCAGTAGGATTTGGTTTGGATTTCGAGGACTACTATCTACAGGAAGAAAGGCGGTTGCTGGGCATTTTGCAGGTCGAAAACAGTGGAATCTTAAATGACCTGGAGGAGATAGCACAGTTAGATGCAATTGATATCTTGTTTGTTGGCCCCGCGGATCTAACGCTTTCACTGGGGATTTTCCGTCAATATAATCATCCTGCATTCCTGGAAGCCATCAAAAAAGTACAGCAAGCAGCTAAGAAGCACCGCAAGTCTGCCGGTGTACTAATTCCGGATATGGGTGAGTATGAAAAGTATTACAACCTGGGTTACCGGTTCATTGGTTGCGGTTCTGATACAGTATTTCTATTGCAAGGAGCACAGAAAATGGCTGAAGATCTGAAGAATAAACTGCATACTTGACTGTGATTGTCAATTGTAAATACCAGTTTTACGATACAACATTTCCAGCTCTTCCACTTTCTCTGGCAACTGCTTAGCCAGATTATTAACTTCAGTAGGGTCATCGCTCATGTTATAAAGCTCCCAGGCTCCACCGTTCATTCTGACAATTTTATAATCTCCATGACGGAACATTCTGAATTTATCCAGGCCCGATATGAAAAATTCCGGA
>BQJT01000038.1 GCA_021604845.1 Cyclobacteriaceae bacterium | reverse complement strand
GTATAAAGTCTGTCTCCGATTTTTACTCTAACCGTGTCATTATTTCCTTTCTCCAGTTTGTAAGAAACATTTTTACGTTCCTCTGAAACCTCTGAGAACTTTTTACCCATAAATCTTTTTACCGAACTTATGGTGTTGGTTGGATTAGTAATAGCCTGTCGCTTAGCGGGGTCCCCAACCTTACGCTCTCCATTGCCTTCTTCAAGGAAAGCAACAATTGATGGCGTGGTTCTTCGACCTTCGCTGTTAGGTATTACCACTGGTTCGTTTCCCTCCATTACCGCAACACATGAGTTCGTGGTTCCTAAATCAATTCCTATAATTTTTCCCATGATATTTGTTATTCAATATTGTTATTCGTCTTCGCTGATATACTTACGTACTACCACTAACAAGGGCTATGCCAACAGCCGTTGGTGATATTTTTTGTGCCAAATTGTCAGTGAGTAGTGCCGGGAGCTGCCCGGATAAGTCCAGGATTGGCAGGTTTCTTTCAGGTTGGGTCATGTTATCCGGCCTAATTTTCCTAATTTTGCCCATTATTTTTAACCATATGGGATTTAACGAAGAGATAGCGCGTAGACGAACTTTTGGCATAATTAGCCACCCGGATGCTGGCAAAACTACATTGACTGAGAAATTGCTGCTGTTTGGTGGCGCAATTAAACAAGCAGGGGCGGTCAAAAGCAGTAAGATAGACCGACATGCAATTTCCGATTTTATGGAAATTGAAAAGCAACGGGGTATCTCTGTGGCTACCTCGGTTATGGGATTCAACTACCAGGGGATTAAGATTAATTTACTTGATACACCCGGACACCAGGATTTTGCGGAGGATACCTACCGTACCTTAACAGCAGTAGACAGTGCGGTAATAGTAGTGGATTCGGTGAAGGGTGTTGAAACCCAGACAGAAAAACTCATGGAAGTCTGCCGGATGCGTAAAACACCGGTAATGGCATTCATCAATAAACTTGACAGGCAGGGCCAGGACCCGTTTGACTTGCTGGATGAGATCGAAAAAAAACTCAACATTGCCGTAACACCAATGAGTTGGCCTATTGGAATGGGCAAGTCTTTCAAAGGAGTTTATGACCTTTTCCAACGTAAACTTTTGTTGTTCCAACCGGGAAAAACAAAGCTATCCGATGAGGTACTACAAATAGACGATTTGGCCCATTCTGCTTTGGAGCAGGAAATTGGTGATTCTGCAGCAGCAACCCTTCGAGAGGAAGTTGCCTTGATCACCGGGGTATATCCGGAGTTCAGCGAGGAGGATTATATGAACGGTAAAGTAGCACCGGTATTTTTTGGCAGTGCAGTTAATAATTTCGGAGTTCGAGAGTTGCTGGACTGTTTTATAAGAATTGCACCCCGCCCACAGCCTAGAAACACAGAAGTCCGGCAGGTAAAGCCTACCGAGCTGGATTACAGCGGATTTGTGTTTAAAATACATGCAAACATGGACCCGAAGCACAGGAACAGAATCGCATTTGTTCGAGTATGTTCCGGGCGATTCCAGCGAGGTGTGAATTACCACCATGTACGGTTGGATAAAAAGTTAAGATTTTCAAACGCAACCGCATTTATGGCACAAAGCAAGGAAATTATCGAAGAAGCCTTCCCTGGTGATATTATCGGGCTTTATGATACCGGAAATCTTAAAATTGGAGACACAATAACAGAAGGAGAGAAAGGTAGCTATCAGGGGATACCCAGCTTTTCTCCGGAGATATTCAAGGAAGTGGTAAACACGGATGCCATGAAAACCAAGCAATTGGAAAAGGGGCTACGGCAGTTAATGGATGAAGGAGTAGCTCAATTATTTACTTATGAGCTTGGCTCAAGAAAAGTAGTTGGTACGGTTGGCCAGCTACAGTTCGAAGTAATTCAACACCGGTTGCAGCATGAATATGGAGCCAGTTGCAGATTTCATCCGGTGGGACTTTATAAAGCCTGTTGGATTGGTGGAGATGATCCTAAAAAGATCAAGGAGTTTATGAAGTCAAAGCACAGGCATATAGCCAAGGATAAGGATGGAAAGTGGGTGTTTATGGCGGAGACCAAGGCGTGGCTTCAAATGGTTCAGGAAAACTTTCCGGGTGTTCAATTTTATATGACCTCCGAATTGTAACCTGGGGATTAGTTAAAGATGATATTCTGGTTAAAGGAAAATTGGCTCAACTCCGAAGGAGTCAAGCCAATTAGAAATTGAGGTGGATCAATTGATTTTAGATACTTTGAATGCTTAGGCCGGATTGCTTAACAAGATACCGTTTTCATTAAATTCCAGCCACACATATTCCTGGTCACCCTTAACCGCAATAGTATAAGATTGACTGTACGGAGTTTCTTTTAGGTATATTTTGGTAAGTTGATAATCAGGATATTCCGTTTCCAGGAAACCGACTACCTGTTCAGGTAGTTTCTCCAAATCTAGTTTGGTAAAACTTTTCATCCAGTCCCCATGACGGTCGAGATAGGCAAACATATCATTGCCATCAAGTAGAAAATTCACTTTATAGCGATCTTCCTTAATGGCCCATTCAACTTTCCTGGCCCCTTTGTACTTCAGTTTAAACGATTCGCGAATTTCACCTGGAATTTCCGGTTCATCGTCCGGGTCTGAAACTGATTGATAAACCTCAGCTGATGCAACGTAACTGACTTTGGCAGCATTCATATAATGTACCTGTGCCTGCAACGCCTCATCCTGCAGGACATGTTGTGCAAATACAAAGACAGAAAGTAAACCGCCGAGAATAGTACAAAATAGTCTTTTCATAGCTTTGGGTTCTGGTTTGGACAAGAATCTGCTATTTCCGTGCCTGATTTTATATCTTTACTACCTTTATCGGGCAAAAATAACCGTAACACATTAGTAATCAAATAATTAATTTGGAAAAATCGTTGCGGAACCAATGCATGGGCCATGGGATAATTTAAATCAAATTGAGAAAAAATTTCCAAATTGAGAATACCTAAATATGGATCTCGTATCAAACGTATTATTTGAAGATAATCATTTGCTGGCGGTAAATAAACCAGCGGGGATTTTAGTCCAGGGTGATCAGACTGGAGACCCCAGCCTGGTAGATTTTGCCAAAGAATACCTACGGGTCAAATATAACAAACCAGGGCAGGCATATCTTGGACTAATACACCGGCTGGACAGACCGGTAAGCGGTGTGGTGCTGTTAGCTAAAACATCAAAGGCCTTATCTCGAATGAATTTGGTATTCCAGCAACGGCAAGTAAAGAAATATTATTGGGCACTAACGGAAAATCGCCCTCCTCAGGAGTCTGATTCATTGGTGCATTGGCTAACCAAGAATACCAGGGATAACCGGGCCAAAGCCCACAAGCGTGAGGTTCCTCAAGCAAAAAGGTCCGAACTGGAATATAGCTTAAAAATGATGATGGAAAAAAAATACCTGCTGGAAGTGCTGCCTATTACCGGAAGGCCGCACCAAATAAGAGTACAGCTCAGCACCATTGGATGTCCCATTCTCGGGGACGCCAAATACGGATATAAAGGACCTGCTTCCAGGATCATTGCACTACACGCAAAATCCCTGCATTTTAACCATCCGGTAAAAAAAGAGCCCCTGGTAATAGAAGCTCCTCTTTACATGGATGAAATCTGGAAACCGTTTAATTCAAACTAATGCTAGTAGGTTACTAACGGCTTCAACTTTTTGGCCTGTGCTATCCATTTTTCCACGAACTTTATACTTGGAGGCTGTCTTACCAGTTTTTTCTTACTGTTGACCTCCAATATTTTGGCGTGTAGGTTTTCCGCATTCCGATTGCGCAATTCCTTGATAGTATCGACGCCCGCGGCTTCAAGCAACTCTGAGTATTCGCTGCCAACTCCCTTAATCCTATAGAGGTCTGCCATATTAACCCACTTCAGGATTTTCTTTTCATCCAATCCGCTTTCACTGGCAGCTTCCTTACGTCCTTTTTTTGATGCGCAGGATTTTAACAGTCCATTTACAGATTTGATATTGCATTTGGCCAGTTTTTTAGCATTTGCCGGTCCGACACCTTCAATATTTTCAATTTTAATAGCCATAATAAATGTTTGATTAATGTTTAAAAAAATATAATTGGTTAATTAATTATTCTACTTCAAAAGTTATTTTTGCATTGATCCGGTATGAGGTAATTTTACTTTTTACCACCACACAGCTCTGATTATTAACATTTACCGATCTGATGTTCTTTAGGGATTTGCTGGCTTCCGACACTGCATTCTGAGCAGCATCTTCCCAACTCTTGTTCGATTCGGCTAGTACTTCTATAACCTTTAATACACTCATGTCCTGATATGATTAGATCCTTATTTTGTCCCGGTAAACCCAATTTGCCAACTAAATACCCGGTGCTTGGTTTTACCTTGTAATCAATATATACATTTTAGATAAAAATGGAATAATTCTAATATGACTTTTTAACTAACGACGTTTGCTTCCATTGCCCAATACGCCCAGTAGACCCCTGGATAATTCTCTTATCAGAGTCCTTCCCATTTGTCTTACCATGGTATTTTTGCTTAGCGTATCCAAAAATGTTGGTTCTGTTTTTGATTTTTTGCTTTTCTGGGGAATAACATCACTCCCCTGTTGATCGGCTGCCTGTTCCAGTTTCCTTGATAACTTTTCATAAGCACTTTCCCGGTCAATGGTCTGATTGTACTTTTGTTTCAACAACGACCCACGCAGCAGCTGCTGAAACTCTTTCTGGCTGATTATGTCCATCCTGCTAAAAGGCGCCCTTAACAGGGTTCGGGCCAATGGTGTTGGTACTCCATCCTCGTTGAGTACCGTAATAAGTGCTTCACCAATCCCTAAACTGGTTAACTCTTCTGCTGTCTTGTAGTATTCAGTAAGCGGATAGTTTTCGGCTGCAAGCTTAATCGCTTTTCTATCCCTGGCGGTAAACGCTCTTAGCGCATGTTGAATTTTTAAGCCTAACTGACCCAATACTTCCTGAGGTACATCTGCGGGCGATTGGGTGACAAAAATTATCCCTACACCTTTTGAGCGAATCAGTTTAATTATTGTTTCGATCTGGCTTAGCAGCGCCTTACTGGCTTCTTTGAAAATCAAATGTGCCTCGTCGATGAATATTACCAATTCTGGTGTTTCTTTGTCCCCCTGTTCAGGAAATAGTTCATATACTTCTGCCAGCAAACAAAGCATGAAGGTAGAGAACATTTTTGGCCTGCCCTGTACATCCATTAATCTCAGTATATTGATTACACCTTTTCCCTCCCTGGTTTGCAGCAGATCATTCACTTCGAATGACGGTTCTCCGAAAAACAGATCAGCCCCCTGTTCCTCAATTTCAACGACCTTTCTTAATATTGCTCCCACCGAGGCACTGCTAATTCGACCGTATTCCTTCTGAATTTCCGACTTGCCCTCATTGGATAAGTACCTGAGTGCAATCCTGAAATCTTTCAGGTCCAGCAACGGTAACTGATGATCGTCACAATACTTGAAAACCAGAGATACCACCCCGGACTGAGTATCATTTAATTCAAGGATTTTTCCAAGCAGCACCGGCCCAAACTCAGAAACCGTTGCTCTTAATTTTATACCCTCCGCTTCTGAAATGCTAAGTAGTTCTACCGGATATGCCAATGGTTGCCAGGGAGTGCCAATGTAATGGTGCCGTTCGTCAATTTTCCGATGCGGTTTGCCGGGTTGGGAAAGACCGCTGAGGTCACCCTTTATATCCATCAGTAATACCGGTACCCCGGCGTCGGAAAGCCCTTCTGAAAGAACCTGCAAGGATTTGGTTTTTCCGGTCCCGGTTGCTCCTGCTATTAAACCATGACGATTAAATGTTTTCAGGGGCATCCTGACAGGTAGCTGTAATACTGGCTCCCGATCCAGCATTGCGGTCCCAAGCAACATAGATTCGCCTTCGAAAGAATATCCTTTGGTTATCTCTTCACGAAAAAGTTCTGATTTATTCATAAAAGTGGCGTTTACTTAAAGTAAAGATTGGCAGCGCATTTTTCATAATTCCCGTTCATAATTATTGACTCAGAATTATCTTGTATTAGTCTCAGTGTACAAAGAATTATCATAGGCCCTTAGCCAACTCCGCAATTATAGTCTTTCCAGCAACCGTCTTCTCACCAATACCAACCGTGATACGTGCATCCAGAGGTAAAAATACGTCAACCCGGGAGCCGAATCTTATAAAACCAAATTCTTGGCCCTGGACAACAGAGTCACCTTCGGCAATATAGCACTTGATCCTCCTTGCCATAGCACCTGCAATTTGACGGATTAAAATATCCACCCCATTAGCGACTTCGACAACCAGCGTTGTACGTTCATTTTCGCTACTTGACTTGGGGTGCCAGGCCACCAGGTACTTACCTTCGTGATATTTAAACATCTTCACTTTTCCAGAAACAGGACTCCTGTTGACATGGACATCGACCGGAGACATGAAAATGCTGACCTGGATCCGGGGCTGCCGGAAATATTCATTTTCCTCGGTTTCCTCAATGACCACTATCCTTCCATCTGCTGGTGCATATACCTTGTTGTTGTCTGTTTTGGTTACTACGGTTGGGCTTCTGAAAAACTGAAGGATGAGCAAAAATAATAGTATGCTAAATACCAGGATGATTGTTGACCATGATGCCGATGAATTTACTACTCGACTTACCAGTAGGTTAACCGCCAATAACAGGACTGCTGCAAATAATAATAATTTGTGTCCTTCCTTATGTATGGTCATATGGAAAATGTTAGAACCCCCCTCTGAATTTATAAGTTTTGCTTACCTTATCGATGGCCACAATATAAGCTGCGATACGCATACTTACTTTATATTCGATGGAAGTGCTATAAACCCGATTAAAGGCGTCTTTCATTATTCGATCTGATCGCCGATTTACCCGTTCTGCCGACCATTTATATCCAAGTCTATTTTGCACCCACTCAAAATAGGATACTGTTACTCCACCTGCGTTAGCCAGGATGTCCGGAGCGACCATAATTCCTTTCTCATTGATCATACTATCTGCCTTGGCGGAAGTGGGACCGTTTGCACCTTCAACGATGAGTCTTGCATTGATCTTTTCCGCGTTTTCTGTGGTTATTACGTCCTCAGTTGCCGCAGGCACCAGTACATCTGTTTTTAATGTTAAAAGGTCTGCTCCGGAAATTATTTCGGCTTCTTCAAACCCTTCCAGGCGGCCATTATTATTATCCCTGTAGTTTATGGCCTTTTCAATTGGAATTCCCTTTTCATTGTAATATGCGCCGGACAAATCACTAATTGCTACTATCCTGCACCCTCTTTCCTCTAACAGCAAACTTGCGTAAGAACCTACATTCCCAAAACCCTGGACAGCTATACTTGCCTGGTAGGGATTTATTTTCAGTTTCTCCATCGCTGCTAAAGTGGATACCATTACACCGCGTCCGGTGGCCTCGGCCCGTCCCAGAGATCCTCCCAGTACCAACGGTTTACCGGTTACCACACTATTTACCGTTCTGCCCTGTAATCTGGAATATGCGTCCATCAGCCAGGCCATTTCTCTTGGTCCGGTCCCCATATCGGGAGCCGGGATATCCCGGTCCGGGCCAAATATTTCAGCCATTGCAAAAGTATATGCCCTGGTTAATCGCTCAATTTCTCCAGCGGACATCTGCCTCGGATTGCATTTTATCCCTCCTTTGGCACCACCATAGGGGATGTCCACTACAGCACATTTCCAGGTCATCCAGGCTGCCAGGGCTTTTACCTCATCCATGTGCACGCTTTCATCATATCTAAGACCCCCTTTAGATGGGCCAAGGATGTTGGAGTGAATCACCCGGAAACCATCGAAAACCTTCAATGATCCGTCATCCATGGTAATAGGCAGGCTTACCTGAACCTGCTTGGCTGGAGATTTTAATACATTGTAAACCTCTTCGTCCAGTCCCAGAGCTTGTGAGGCAATTTCAAATCGGGACATCATGGACTCGAATGGATTTTCCCGGTCCTTAATTGGAGCAGGTTCGATATAGGCCATAGTAAATTGTGTTGTTTATGATGAGTGCAATCTAACTAATTTGACAAAAAAGTCGCTGATAGCTTCTTTCAATTTCTAACAATGATTGGCAAATTGATTTTGTTTTAAACCACGAAAAATTTAAGAAAAGCGGCAATGAATGGTGTTGAAATTAACAGGCCATCAAATCTATCCAGGAAACCGCCATGTCCGGGGATACTTTTGCCGGAGTCTTTGATTTCCAGGCTGCGTTTTAATTGAGACTCAACCAGGTCGCCCAGAGTCCCGGCTACTACTACCAGGACACCAATAATCATCCACTCCCATAGTTTCAGGGAATCAGCCCAAAACGAACCAATAAATACTACCAGTATGGTTAGAAATAATCCACCCATGCTTCCTTCCCAGGATTTCTTAGGGGATAATCGTTCGAAAAGTTTTGTTTTACCATATCGGACTCCAACAAAATAGGCCCCGACATCATGGGCCCAGTGTAACAACAGACATCCCAGTACCAGCTGAAAATCATAGGTACCAAAAGCAAACCCAATATAATGCAGTACACTGAATGGTACTGTAACATAAATTATACCCAACCAGGTATAGGCGGTACCAAGAAAAGGTTGGGGTTCATTTTCTTGAAAGAGTTTGAAAATAAAAGTAACCATTCCCAGGGGAATAAAAATTAACAACCAGTCCAGATTTAAAAGTCCGCTAATCGAAAAAAAGGAATAGCTTACAACCATTATTCCCATTAATGTACCCCAATTCTTTAACGGCCGGGCTCCCGGTGTTTTTACTATCCTGTAAAATTCCCTTTGGGCGAGTGTGGCTATTATCAGGAAAACCACGAAATAACTCCATTGGCCTTTTACGATACTCAGGATAATAATAACCGCGCCCAGAGTAGCTGTAAGTACTCTGGTTAAGATGTCTGGGTATCTATTCAAAATTGATGTCTTTTTCTACAATCTTACGGGCTCTCAGGATGAATTCAGAGGTAACATGAACCTCAATCTCGCCAAAGTTGTGATACGAAGAATCTTTCTTATTAATTAGCACCGGGTTCATACTGTGGTCGGTTAGTACCGCCTTTACTATTTCTGCTTTATGCATTTGGTCGGTAGAGAAGACTTTGTGCCATTCTGCAAAATCTTTCTCCTCCTTCATGAAGTGACGTTTATAAGATAGGATTAAAACTACAGAAATAACCGCTGAGGTGAAAAATACTGTCCAGGGCACAGTGTCCGCATCGTCAATGTTGAAGGATGTCACTTCACTTTTATAGAGATAAAGCATTAGTACCTGAAATCCGTTATTGGCAAAGTGCGCCAGTATAGGATATAGCAAATTACCAGACCAGAAATACATATATCCGAATAACACTCCCAGAAGCATGCGAGGGACAAATCCGTAGAACTGGATATGAATTGCACTAAACAAGATTCCTGTTAGCCAGATGGCCAGGTGTGAATTTCTGGTCCAACTTTGCAATTGGTTCTGAATCAGTCCCCTGAACAAAAACTCTTCACCAATAGCCGGTATTATAGCAATTACCACCATGGCCAGGATCAGTTCCTGCAGGTTATTGATACTGGTAAGAAAGATAGTGGCTTCCTCCAGTTTGTCTTCCTGCATCCTCATCCAGGTCTCAACCTCTTTCAGGAAATCCGGCAATACCATTTGTGCATTCCATTCGGCAAATTTGAAATTAACTGCCATGAATATTACACTGATCAATAAAGCCAGGAATACCGGAAGAATTTCTACGCCAGGATTGGGGTTGAGGATGCCAATTCGTTTCTTTTCAATAAATCGGAGATAGAACCAGGGGGCAAGAATAAATGCAAATGCTGCTGAGAGTCCCTGCAGGATATATATGGCCACCTTATATTCAGGGTAATTAGAAATATTAGCCACCATTTCCATTACCTGGAACATCGTGAGATCATAAATCTGGATTACTACTAAAACGGCCACAAATTGACCTACAATCAGTCCTCCCAATGAGATCAGTATCAAAGAAATCAGTGATAACCAGGGCTTTCTCTTTCTGAACAGTAACAGGTCATTTCCTATATTTGCCATATTGGCTTAAATTTACGGGAAAATACCAAATTTAAAATTGGTTAAAATAGGAAACTTGGAATTGGGAACCTTCCCACTTTTGTTGGCACCCATGGAGGATGTCAGTGATCCACCCTTTCGTGCAGTTTGCAAAGAATTTGGTGCTGATGTGATGTACACTGAATTCATTTCTGCGGAGGGGCTGATTCGAGATGCTTATAAAAGTGTACAGAAGCTGGATATTTACCCTTATGAACGCCCAATTGGCATCCAGATCTTCGGCGAGAAAATAGAATCGATGCGCGAAGCTGCATCCATAGCTGAGGCGGCTGGCCCAGAATTCATAGATATAAACTATGGTTGCCCGGTCAAGAAGGTGGCTTGTCGCGGTGCTGGCGCGGGTATTTTGTTGGATTTACCAAAGATGCAGGCAATGACAAAAGAAATCGTCGACCGGGTGAACCTGCCAGTTACCGTAAAAACCCGGCTGGGATGGGATGATAATAACATTAAAATAGTGGAAGTAGCCCAAAGGCTCCAGGATGTGGGTATTCAGGCATTGACAATTCATGGCAGAACCCGCAAACAAATGTATAAAGGACAGGCCAATTGGGAATACATCTCCCAGGTAAAGCATCACCCGGGAATAAGCATCCCCATTTTTGGTAATGGAGACATTGACTCCCCGGAAAAAGCAAGACAATATAAGGATCAATTTCAGGTCGACGGAATGATGCTGGGGCGGGCCGCCATCGGTTACCCCTGGATATTCCGCGAAATTAAACACTATCTGAATACAGGTAACAAACTTGCACCACCAAGTCTACAGGAGCGAGTGGAAACCGTGAAAAAGCACTTGTCTTTTTCTATTGAGTGGAAAGGCCCCCGACAAGGCATTTTTGAAATGAGGCGTCACTACACCAATTACTTTAAAGGCATTGGCAACTCTAAGAATATCAGGACGGAACTGGTGGAGGCTGTAACTGTAGAACAGGTGTTGGAGATTCTACAGAAAGTCCCCGAGCAATTGAAGGCTGTAGCTTAGTCTATTCTTTTATTTTCTGTTTGAGATTAACCGGCTTGGTCTTCTTCCGTACCTTAATGTTCAGCATTTCAACCAACAGGCTGAAGAAGATTGCAAAGTATACATACCCTTTGGGAACATGTACATGAAATCCTTCAACTAGCAAAAGTATTCCAATTATTAACAGAAAGGACAGTGCCAGCATTTTAATGGTTGGATGCTGCTGAATAAATTCACTGATTTTGTTGGCAGACAACAGCATAACCACCATGGCAATAACCACTGCTAAAACCATAATAGTTACGTTTTGAACCAGGCCAATAGCGGTTAAGATTGAGTCGAAGGAAAAAACAATATCGAGCAGTATTATCTGAACGATGGCGGTGCCAAAAGTCAATGTGTCTTTGGTTTCGTTGGAATCTTCATGGCCTTCCAGTTTCTGATGGACCTCAGAAGTGCTCTTATAAATCAGAAACAATCCTCCTGCGATCATAATCAAATCTCTTCCTGATATGTCCAACTCGTATACGGTAAACAGGGTTTTGTTCAATCCAATCAACCAGGTAAGCAGGAATAACAGAGCAATACGGATAAGCAAGGCTAAACTGATCCCAACTATCCTGGCCTTTTCCTGTTGATGGGCGGGAAGCCGGCCGGTGAGAATTGAAATGAATATTATATTGTCAACACCCAAAACAATTTCCATAAGAACCAAGGAGGAGAAACTGATCAGACCGTCTACTGAGAGTAAAGATTCCATAGCCACTGGACTTAATAATGATTCAAACAGAGGCGAAAATACTAAATTTGTGTTTCCACAGGCCAAAATAGAGAAAGAAAGCTGGTGGACGCTACAATACCAATGCGAAAGAGATGGTCAAAATATTAAAAGATCCTTACAATTCGTTTGTATCAAATAGGTAGCTAATGCGATAATTTCATAAATATCAGATATACAATGACTTACGGTCCGAAATTGTAAGCAATATAAGTGTATGGCTCAGTCTTTAAAAATTCGTTAAATTTGATACACTTTTTAAACTGGTTTTGAATTATCAAATTTTACATAATTCCTCGGTAGGGGTGGCTTTTTTAGGCACCATTTTGATAGTACTTGAAGTACTTCAGGAAATGGAGGCTTTGCAGCTTGCTACTCTTGATTACCTGGACATTCCCGGTATTATACTGCTGATTATCGGGTCGGTAATGGCCTCCTGGACAGCCCGTAAGATGGATAAGAAAGATAAAGAAAGCTGATTAAACTCCTTCAGCTACTACCTCTTCAACTTCGGGCACCATTCTTTTCAGCAAGTTTTCAATGCCGGATTTCAAAGTAATAGTGGAAGACGGACAACCGCTACAGGCACCCTGTAGAAGCAGAGTTACAATACCGTTTTCGAAGGAATGAAATTGAATGGCTCCACCATCCATTTCTACCGCTGGTTTTACGTACTCCTCCAGCACATTTTTTATTTTGCTTTCGATATCGGTAGAAGCCTGGTTATTATTTTCTTCGGTGGATTCCAGCTCCTCCTCCAACAGCAAAGGTTTCTCCTGTTGTAAATAATCGGTTATAAAATTTCTGATTTGGTCCTGCACTTCTATCCATTCCACCTCAGGTTTTTTGGTTACTGTTACAAAATTGCTCATGTAAAACACCCTTTCCACAAAGTCGAAAGCGAATAACTCTTTAGCCAACGGAGCCTGATCAGCACTTTCAGCATTGGGAAAGTCGTAACTGGCTCCTTCGTTGACCAGCATATAGTTTGCTACAAACTTGAGAGAATTAGGATTAGGATTAGCCTCCATATAAAGGTTTACATCCCTTTTGTACATTTCTTCGCGATTGTAGGTTTCCATTCTGTGATTGGTTAATTGGTTAGATAACGTTATTTACTGGAAAATGGTTTTAGTCCACCGGATATTCTTCATCCCTTGGCTGCACTGCTATTTTTTCCTCCCGGTTGATCCTGTTCTCATCCAACCCGGTTCTTAGTTCTCCTTCGCTGCTGGCTACCAAAGTGGCCACCGTAGCATCGCCAGTTATATTTACGATGGTCCGGCACATGTCAATAGGGCGATCCACTGCAATAATCAAAGCAAGCCCCTCTGGTTCTACACCAATGGCTCCCAGGACGATTACCAGCATTATTAAACCAGCACTGGGAACTGCCGCTGCTCCTATTGAAGCCAGGGTTGCAGTAAGTACAATGGTGAGCTGATCGCCCATGGTGAGGTCGTGGGCAAACGCCTGCGCAATAAATACTGCAGACACAGCCTGGTGTATGCTGGTACCATCCATATTTATTGTGGCTCCAAGGGGGAGGACAAAGCTGCTTACTTCTTCGGAGACCCCAAGCTTTTTTTCCACCCTGTCCATGGTTACCGGTAAAGTGGCGGCGCTTGAACTGGTAGAAAATGCCAGCATTTGGGCTGGGAAGATTCCTTTAAAAAATTCCCGGTATTTTATCGAAGTAAAAATGGTGATCAAGGTCGGATAAAAGATAAAAATCATTATGACCAAACCTGCCAGTACGGTTAATGAATAAACGCCAAGCGCTTTAAAAAGGTCGATGGCGCCAGCCGGGTCATCACCGGCTACGTCAACTATCAGACCTGCCAGAAGAGCCAGCACACCTAATGGAGCAGCAAGCATCACCAACTCAACAATTTTAAGTATGATCGCGTTGGCCCCGTCAAAGAATTTCTTAACCGGTAATGCCTTAACCTGAGGGGTCATGACCATGGCAATGCCGAATAGAAAAGCAAAGAATATCACCTGCAACATATTTGCATTGTTGGTGAAAGCTCCAAAAATATTATCAGGAACAACATCGACCAGTATTTGAAGTGGCCCGCTTTCTCCGACTGAAGTGGCGGTTTCCATTTTCAAATTAGCATCGCTGGCATATTTCAAACGTAATTCTTCACGCGTTTCGCTGGGCAGGAAATTTCCAGGTTCTACCAGATTAACCAGGATCAATCCAATGGAAATAGCCATTACAGTTGACAGGATATAGAGTCCAATGGTTTTGCCCCCAATTCGGCTTAACTTGCTCAAGTCTGTAAGGTTGGAAATGCCATCAATCAGCGAAACTAAAATCAATGGGACCGCGATCAATTTAAGCAGATTGATGAAAATGGTACCAAATGGTTTTATCCAGTCCTGAATAAAATCACCAAATCCACCAATAATAGCAGCTATACCAAGGGCTGCACCAACCGCCATTCCTATTAGGATTTTCCAATGTAATGCGAGTTTCCTCATAGGTTATAACTTTGCCGATTTGTTCATCATCATACAATCTGCCAGTACCAGCGCCGACATGGCGTCCACTATAGGTACCGCTCTTGGGACCACACAGGGATCATGTCTGCCTTTGCCTTTTACTATGGTGGGATTTCCTTCCTGATCCATACTCTGCTGGTCTTTCATAATAGTAGCTACCGGTTTAAATGCTACTCTGAAATAAATATCCTGACCATTGGATATTCCACCCTGAATGCCTCCGGAAAAGTTAGTAGTAGTAACAATTGCATCATCCTTCTTTTCGAACCGATCATTATGCTCTGAACCTTTCATGCTTACTCCTTCAAAGCCGCTGCCGTATTCAAATCCTTTGACTGCGTTGATACCCAGCATGGCACTGCCCAGGAGTGCGTGAAGTTTGTCGAACACCGGCTCCCCCAATCCTGCCGGAACTCCTTTTAACACCCCGGTTATCACTCCTCCAATTGAATCTCCGGCTTTCCGGGTGGTGTCGATCAATTTAATCATGGCCTCAGCTGTTTCCGAATGAGGGCACCTCACTATGTTATCTTCAATTTTATCCAAATCCAGCTCGGTATAAGGAGTTTTCAGCTTTATATGGCCTACCTGCGAAACAAAGGATTTTACCTGGATCCCATGTTGTTGTAACAATTGCATGGCCACCCCGCCCGCGGCAACACGGGCAGCAGTCTCCCGGGCACTGCTTCGGCCCCCTCCTCTGTAATCTCTGATCCCATACTTTTCTTGATAAGTAAAATCTGCATGCGAAGGCCTGAACTTGCCGGCGATATGACTGTAATCTTTACTTCGAGCGTCCTTATTCCAAATGACCATACCCAGGGGTGTACCGGTAGATTTACCTTCAAAAATTCCTGATAGTACCTGAAATTCATCAGATTCCTTTCGCTGTGTGGTGATCTTCGACTGCCCGGGTTTTCTTCTATCTAACTGTTGCTGTATGAATGTAAGGTCTATATCTAACCCCGCCGGGCAACCATCGATGATTACTCCAATACCCTGCCCGTGAGATTCGCCGAAAGTGGTGATCCTGAATAACTTTCCGAAGGAATTACCCATGAAATTATTTTCTGAAAATAAATATTGCCGTAAGCACTAACATAACTAAAATAAATATGTTAGCAAAAACCTTAAAGTATTCGTATTGATGCCGGCTTTTCAGGTTGTTTCCCTGGAGGTCAATTATATCGTAAAAGCTCCCTAAATCGGTAGCCAGGATGGTTTCATTCTTTTTACTTTCACCCGTGACTTTTACAGTTATATTTGACTTCAGTGTTTGATATTCTTCAGTGCGAGGATTAAAAAATGTCCAGCTAAAATAATCACCTAAATCATAAATTCCGGGTTCATTCGGGATTGCGTAGAAACCAAAGGAATGGCTGCCGCTGACCCCACCATTCCGGCGATGGACGGTTTTTTGAATACTGGGAGGGTACAGGTCGAATTTATCAGACTCGGGAATCTCTAAATTACCGATGGCACTGATATTTCCTTTTCCCTGTATTTTGAAATTATAACTGAAGCTTTCGCCAGTTTGCAACTGTTCTCCACTTATTTGCTCCTCCAATTGATAATCACCAACAGCGACTTTATTTTTTAAGGGATGTATAGGTAATTCTTTTACCTGAACAGTTTTGGCCTGAGTTCGGAAAGTTTTAAAATCTTCCTGACGGGATGGTCCAAAGAACGAAGGATTTTTAGCCATCCTGTATTTGATAAGCTTTAAACCAACCGATGGAAATTCAATAGGTTCTGTATTCAGGGGAAAAAACGTAGCTTGATAGATTAGATACTTTTGATAGCGTTGATTTTTTATAGTGACCTGCTCTCTTTTGATATTCTCGACGTTGAAATTTTCTTCCCAACAATTGGAAGGTCGTATTTTCTTGAGGATATCAGTTAGTTGTTTGCTCATATCATAGAATTCCAGATCTGCCCTGTTTTGTTCAGAAACATAAAACGCCAGGCTGGTGTTAAATCCTTCACCCAAATAAACTTCGGATTTATCCGTAGTAAGGGCAAAGAAAGCATCTGCCTTAACGTCAATGAACTCCTCGTTACCTCTGCGGTTTCCAAAAAGCTCCTCCCAGGGATCGGTGGCAAACGGATCTGTCTGCCTTCTCTGTTGCCTTGGTGGTCCAACGGTAATGGATTTTCCAGGGACCTTTACGGTTTGCCCATTTACCGATATGGTAAAAGCAGGCAGAGTAAAAGTACCTTGTCTTTGCGGTACATAATTTTGAGTCAGGCTTTGTGTGGATGAGACTTGTCCATTTATGAATTGGGTGGAGGTGGAAGAACTGGTGCCTCTCTTAATCAGGCCTTCGATTTCCGGGAACCCACTGAGATTTTTCAATTGATCATTTTCAACTACCACGGTAATGGTAAAGGCTTCATTTGCAGCAATTTCTCCAGGTCCAACGTCAACCTTGACGTTCTGGCTCCATACTGGTGTAAAGCAAAATATGGTAGTGAATAATACTAATATGTAGCTCAGGATCGTTCTCATCGTATAAGCGGTAAGCCTGCGTTTGCCCACTTTATGCAGGCTACAAAGGAAATTAATTACACTCACAATTTCCAACGGGAAATGTTAAAAATTGTGAAACTTTTATGTATATTTAAAATGATCCAAAATTAAAATTAACCCTTTTCATTATGCTTGAATACTTTAAAACAATCTTATCTAAAGTTAGTTTCAGCAAGTACCTTTTTGAAAAAGAGCTACGAAAAGCCATCAAGGTCCTGGTTAATGATGAGCTCCAAGAACTACAACATTGGTGTTATAGAAAATTTGGGCACATATACCAAAGCATCATCCAAAATTGTTTCGGATCTGCTTCACCGGCATAGAAGAATTCATTTAAAACAACAAACCCCGCCGCAAGCGGGGTTTTTTATTCCTTACCGCTTACAAATCTAATATTCCTTTTCAATCCTTCAAACTTAGCCCGTTTCACCGCAGATCCTTTAAACAAAGACTGATAAGTTTCCCGGTCGAGGTCTTTCCATTTATCACGGTCCATGCCAAATAAGTCTTCAATGGGTAAAAACTTTGGCTCATCATGCGGTTTGGAAAATCTGTTCCATGGACATACCTCCTGGCAGATGTCACAACCAAAAATCCAGTTTTCGAACTTACCCGCCACTTTTTCCGGGATCGATTCATTTTCCTTTAACTCTATGGTATAGTAGGAGATGCATTTATTGGCATCTACCTGATATGGCGTGATAGCATCTGTAGGGCAACTGTCGATACATCGGGTACAGGTGCCGCAGTAATCCGCAATAGGTCCGTCGGAAACCAGTTCGAGATCGACAATGAGTTCGGCAATAAAGAAATAGCTGCCGCCGCCTTTGGTCAGCAATAAACTGTTTTTTCCTATCCACCCGGCTCCGCTTCGTTGCGCCCAGGGTCTTTCCAGCACGGGCGCAGAATCCACAAAGTACCTTCCCTGAATGTCTCCGATACTATCTCTAATGTCCTCTAGCAGTTGTCGGAGTTTAGGCTTTATTACATTATGATAGTCCTGGCCATAAGCGTAACGTGCAATGTGATAGTTTTTTGTTTTGGGTAATTCCTTTGCAGGATAATAATTGTACAATAAAGTAATGACGGTTTTTGCCCCAGGGACCAGCAAGGTAGGGTCCAGTCTTTTATCAAAATAATTTTCCATGTAACTCATCTTCCCGTGTTTGCCAGCTTTGAGCCAGTTTTCCAGTGGAGCGGCCTGATCTTCAAGGAACTCAGCCTTGGCAATGCCACAGAAATCAAAACCGACTTTAGCTGCCAGCATTTTTACCAAACTGGTGCGATGCGCAATGGTATTTTGGTTGGCCATAGTTTGATTGGTCAGTATGCAAATTACAAATTATGAAAGATGAATTAACAATAACTGACGGATCACAGCAAGAGCAGAAGTGTCGGGCCTGCCGCCGGCAGGCGGGCATACAGGATTGCAGCAAGAGCAACAGATTAATGAGCACTGGCTTCCTGCTCCCTGCTCCATGCTTCCTGCTCCATGCCCCATGCTCCATGCTCCATGCCCCATGCTCCATGCTCCCTGCTCCCTGCTTCCATGCCCCATGCTCCCTGCCCCATGCTCCTTGCTCCACGCCCTTATTTTAATCCAACTAATAATGTAGAAAGTTGATGTTAAAAATTAAATGTTCTATACTTGTAGTGAAATGTCTAAAACACCACCATATAGCCCGGTAACTGCTTTTCTTAAGCCACACCTATGGGACCACCACTTTCATCATTGCTGTTAATTAGCAGTATCTATAGACATTTAATTTTTCTCTCAGAACCTTAATTTCAAGCATTGTGAATACATTAAAACTGGCTGTCCAGAAGTCTGGAAGACTAAGTGATTCCTCATTAAACCTAATCAAGGAGTGTGGAATTACTTTTCCTACCCGTATAGCCAAATTGAAAGCCCAGGCCTTCAACTTTCCGGTTGAATTTTTATATCTACGTGATGATGACATACCCGGCTATGTAGCGGATGATGTAGCGGATGTTGGTATTGTTGGTAAAAATGTGTTGTTCGAAAAGTCCGACAATCTTGATATTATAAAGAACCTGGGTTTTTCCAAATGCAGATTATCCATTGCTGTACCCAGGGATTTTAATTACCAGGGGGTTAAAAGCTTACAGGGACTTAACATCGCCACTTCTTACCCCAGGATTCTTTCGGAGTTCCTGAAAAAGCAGGGGGTAACCGCAGAAATACATGAAATATCCGGTAGTGTTGAGATAGCACCCAGTATCGGTCTGGCGGAAGCAGTATGCGATATCGTCAGCACCGGAAGCACATTGGTCAGTAACGGATTGTCTGAAGTTGAAGTCATCCTGAGATCTGAAGCGGTATTAGTGGCCAGGCCGGACCTGGCTGGCCCACAACGGGAAATCCTGGAACAGCTTTTGTTCAGAATTAACGCAGTACAAGCAGCAAATAACAGCAAGTACATATTGCTGAATGCTCCTAATGAGTCATTGAATAAAATCATAGACCTGCTTCCTGGAATGCGCAGCCCTACCGTGCTGCCGTTGGCCCAGCAGGGTTGGAGTTCTTTACACTCAGTGGTTAAGGAGGATGACTTTTGGGAAGTGATTGAGAAATTGCGAGCTGCAGGTGCTGAAGGTATTCTGGTGATTCCTATTGAAAAGATGATACTTTAGGTCATGCAACTGATACAGAATCCACCGGTTAATGTATGGGGCCAGATGACAGAACGCCCATTGCAAACACAGGATAAACTTGAGTCAACGGTACGCGAGATTATTGAAACCGTGCGAAAGGGAGGTGATGCTGCGCTTGAAATGTATACCGAAAAATTTGATGGGGTAAGTGGATTGCCCTTAAGAATTGATGTTCCGCAACAGGAAGCTGATATTTCTGATGCATTGAAATTATCTATTCGCACTGCATACCAAAACATTAAAACCTTTCACGAAAGTCAGGTAGAACCATCGGTTTGGGTGGAGACCATGCCGGGAGTTAGATGTTGTCGTAGATCTACTCCGATTGAGAAAGTTGGGTTGTACATCCCCGGCGGGTCAGCGCCATTGTTTTCAACCTTGCTGATGCTGGCTATTCCTGCAAAATTGGCTGGATGCAAACAAATTGTTGTTTGTACGCCTGCGCAGTCTGACGGTAGTATTCATCCGGCAATAATTTACTGCGCTCAGTTATTGGATATAGCATGTATATATCCGGTTGGCGGAGCCCAAGCCATTGCGGCCATGGCCTATGGTACCGTGAGCGTTCCCAAAGTGTTTAAAATACTGGGGCCTGGCAACCAATATGTCACAATGGCAAAGCAATTGGTGAGCATGGAGGTAGCTATCGATTTTCCAGCAGGACCTTCTGAAGTTGCTATTTTGGCAGATAACCAGGCCAATCCCGATTTCATTGCAGCAGATTTGTTATCCCAGGCTGAGCATGGAGCCGATAGCCAGGTTTTACTGGTTACAGATGCTATGGAACTGATCCAAAAGGTTAAATTATCGTTAGATAAACAGCTGAAGGCGCTGCCAAGAAAAGAAATTGCCAGTCAGGCGCTTGAGCAAAGTAAAATGGTGGTTTTTGAAGACTTAGATACCGGAATGGAATTCCTGAACACCTATGCCCCGGAACACCTGATCTTGAATGTTGAGCGCCCGGAGCAATGGATCGTCCGTGTGAGCAATGCAGGATCGGTATTTCTCGGCGCATTTACCCCGGAATCTGCTGGGGATTATGCCTCAGGGACTAATCACACCCTCCCAACAAACGGGAATGCCAGGATGTTTGCGGGTGTATCCCTTGACACCTTCGTTAAAAAAATCACTTATCAGGAAATAACTGCCGATGGCATTGAAAACCTTGGTGATACCATTGAAGTGATGGCCAGGGCCGAAGGGCTTGAAGCCCACGGTCGGGCGGTATCAATCAGACGGGAATATAATAAACAAGCGCAATGAGAAGCATCGACCAACTTGTACGAGATAACATTAAAGATCTTAAACCATATACATCAGCCAGGGAACAGTACATGGACTATACTCTTACCCTGCTGGATGCTAACGAGAACCCCTGGGGGGCTATAGGTACTATTGATAATCATCAGGTGCTAAATCGATACCCTGACCCCTATCAACAGGCCTTAAAGCAAAAATTGTCAGAAATAAAAGATTTTCCTGCTGAACGGATTTTTCTGGGTAACGGAAGCGATGAAATCATTGATTTGCTTATTAGAATTTTCTGTGAGCCAGCGACAGACGAGATTATAACCACGGCGCCGACTTACGGGATGTACAAGGTTTCTGCAGCCATTAATGATGTTGCCGTACGGGAGGTTAGTCTTGACCAGTCGTTTGAGTTAAACGCCAAAAGAATTCTTGAGTCCGCTACCCGGAATACCAAGATTGTATTTCTTTGCTCACCGAACAATCCTAGTGGTAACCTGATGGATCCCTCGGAGGTTAGTATGATACTGGATGGCTTTGATGGAATAGTGGTGATCGATGAGGCTTACATTGAATTTGCTGCTTCGGAGGGATTTTTAGCTCAAAGCACCGCATATCCCAGGCTGGTAGTAATGCAAACATTTTCCAAGGCATGGGGTCTGGCAGGTATTCGCTTAGGTGTAGGTTATACTTCCACGGAGATGATGCATTATTTGAATAAGGTAAAACCACCTTATAATATCAATCAGTTAACCCAGAAACAGGCGTTAGCTGCCATGGAGGGAGCCCATGAGATCAATATGCTGGTAGCCAAGGTGCAAAACGCCAGGGAGTATTTGCGAAAGGAAATTTCACAGATGGGCTTTGTCGAGAAGGTATATCCTTCGGATGCTAATTTTCTGTTGGTAAAAATGCAGGAGCCAAGGGCGGTATTTGATACCCTGATAGAAAATCAAGTTGTAGTGAGGGATCGAAGTACAGTGAGGTACTGTGAAGGCTGCTTGAGAATTACAGTCGGTACTGAAGAGGAAAATACCCGGCTGGTAGATGTTCTTAAAAGAATAGGGTCATGAAAAAGGTATTATTTATAGACAGGGATGGAACCATAATTGCAGAGCCGGCTGATGAGCAGGTAGATTCGCTGGAGAAACTTTCATTTTTGCCAGGCGCCCTGGTGGCGCTGCATCATATCGCCACTAAATTATCATATGAATTGGTGATGGTAACTAACCAGGACGGACTGGGTACGGATTCTTTCCCTGAAAATCAGTTCTGGCCTGCTCATAACAAGATGTTGGACACCTTGAAAAGCGTAGGTGTTAGTTTTAGTGATATACTGATAGATCGGACATTTGAATCCGAGGGTGCTGACACTCGCAAGCCAGGTACCGGGATGTTGAGTAAGTACCTGGACGGATCTTACGACCTGCCTAATTCATTTGTAATTGGAGACCGGGTTTCAGATATACAGCTGGCTTCAAACCTTGGGGCAAAAGCAATATTTATAGGAGACCAGTCTCCGGAGGCAGCGTTATGTACTACTGATTGGAATTTGATATATGATTATTTAGCGGTTGGAGAAAGAACAGGCAGTGTTGAAAGAAAAACCAATGAGACCGATATCTCCATTCAACTTAATTTAAATGGAACCGGGGTGGCAAACAACCAAACAGGAATCTCGTTTTTTGACCATATGCTGGACCAACTGGCCAGACATGGACAACTGGACCTGGCAATAACTGTCAATGGCGACCTGGAGGTTGACGAGCACCATACCATCGAAGATACTGCGCTAGCGCTGGGAGAAGCTTTTAATAAAGCACTTGGCAACAAACGAGGTATCGAAAGATATGGTTATTGCTTGCCTATGGATGACTGTCTGGCGCAGGTAGCCATTGATTTCGGTGGTAGAAACTGGTTGGAATGGGACGCTGAATTTAAAAGGGAAATGATCGGGAAAATGCCCACTGAAATGTTTTTCCATTTTTTTAAAAGTTTTACCGATACTGCCAGGTGTAACCTGAATATTAAAGCGGAAGGTACCAATGAGCATCATAAGATCGAGGCTATCTTCAAAGCATTCGCCAAGTCCATTAAAATGGCGGTAAGGCAAGACCCTTTAAGTAATGACTTACCCAGTACCAAAGGTGTTTTATAAATGAAAATTGCGGTAGTAAAATACAATGCTGGTAATGTTCAGTCAGTGATTTATGCCCTGCAAAGATTGGGTGTGGAACCGTTACATACAGATGATCATCATGAGATCACCACTGCCGATAAAGTGATATTTCCCGGCCAGGGAGAAGCGAGCAGCGCCATGACTTATTTACGGGACAAAGGATTGGATAAGGTGCTGACTTCACTAACTCAACCATTTCTGGGTATTTGTATAGGCTTGCAATTGATGTGTCGTCACAGCGAAGAGGGCGATACTGATTGCCTCGGTATTTTTGATCTAGGGGTAAAGAAGTTTGAAAAGGGTATAGAAGGCTACAAAGTTCCTCATATGGGTTGGAATATCCAGGTATGTAATCAAAGCAAATTGTTCACAGGGTTAACTAACCCGTATTTGTACTATGTCCATAGCTATTACGCGGCGCTGGGCCCGGAAACCATCGGAACTACGGATTACATTGTTCCGTTTAGTGGTGCGTTACATAAGGACAACTATTACGCGGTTCAGGCTCATCCGGAAAAAAGCAGTACCCCTGGACAGATCATTCTTACGAACTTTCTAGCCTTATAATATGGAGATAATCCCGGCTATAGATATTATCGATGGGAAATGCGTGCGGCTTTCGAAGGGAGATTATACCCGAAAAACCGTTTATGGCGATAGCCCGGTGGAAATCGCCAGGACGTACCAGGAAGCCGGTATTAAAAGACTGCACCTGGTCGATCTGGATGGCGCTAAGGCAAAAAAGGTAGTGAATCTGGATGTGTTGGAAGCAATTGCATCCAATACCACTTTGAGGATTGACTTTGGAGGAGGAGTACAATCAACCGAAGATCTGAAAAGGGTTTTTACCGCCGGTGCCGCTCAGGTAACCGGAGGGAGCATTGCAGTTAAGCACCCTGAAATCTTCCAGGACTGGCTACGGGAATTCGGGTCGGAGAAAGTCATTCTGGGGGCGGATGTTAGCAATGGTAAAGTTGCCGTAAGCGGCTGGCAGGAGCGATCTGACTGGGATCTTTTTGATTTTATAGACTACTACGCCGAAAAAGCCGTCAAATACGTAATTTGCACTGACGTCAGTAAAGATGGTATGTTGCAGGGGCCAGCGATAGATCTTTACCAGGAATTGGTAAAAAGATATCCGGAGCAGTCTATAATTGCCAGTGGAGGGGTGAGCTGTTTTGAGGATTTAACGGCACTTGAAACCACCGGGGTGTCCGGGGTCATTGTAGGAAAAGCAATCTATGAAGGTAAAATAACGTTGTCACAATTAGCTGAATTTTCAAATGTTGACTAAACGGATTATTCCCTGTCTGGATATTAAGAATGGCCGTACGGTTAAGGGCATCAACTTTGTATCACTGGTAGATGCCGGCGACCCGGTTGAACAGGCGGCAATATATTCTGCGGCCGGTGCAGATGAGCTGGTATTCCTTGATATTACCGCAACGCTTGAAAACCGAAAGACCCTGGTAGAATTGGTTAGAGAGGTGGCCAGTAAAATAAATATTCCGTTTACCGTAGGTGGTGGGATTACCAGTATTTCTCACGTCTCTGATCTGCTTAATGCAGGAGCTGATAAAGTGTCCGTAAATTCTGCAGCAGTTCGTGAACCGGACTTAGTTGATCGCCTGGCAGCCACCTTTGGCAGTCAGTGTATAGTAGTTGCCATTGATTCCAAGCAGGTAGATGGACAGGATCTGGTACATACCCATGGAGGTAGCCGCTCTACTAATCTGGAAACATTGGGCTGGGCGCGAGAAGTTGAGAATCGCGGGGCCGGTGAAATACTGCTCACTTCAATGGACCATGATGGGACCAAGAGCGGATTTGCCAATACCCTCACCAGCAGGTTATCCCAGGCACTCACTATCCCGGTGATTGCATCCGGAGGAGGGGGTACAACAGACCATTTTGTAGAGGTGTTTACCCATGGGAAAGCAGATGCGGCACTGGCCGCCAGTATCTTTCATTTTAATGAAATAGAGATTAAAGAACTTAAGGATCAGCTTCAGGCTGCTAACATACCAATGCGGATATGAAAAAGGATCTAGATTTTAGCAAAGGTGACGGACTTATCCCAGCCATAGTTCAGGACAGTGTCACACTTCAGATGCTGATGCTAGGCTATATGAACCAGCAGGCTCTGGATGAAACCAGAAGGACCGGGAAAGTGACTTTTTTCAGCAGGTCTAAGCAGCGGTTGTGGACTAAAGGGGAGACTTCGGGCAATTTTCTGGAGTTGGATTCAATCGAACAGGATTGTGATGGAGATACCTTATTGGTTAAGGCTCGACCTTTGGGACCAACCTGTCATTTGGGATATGATACCTGCTTCCAAACCAAAAATGTTGGGAGCAGCCATCAATTTCTGGAAAAGCTGCAAAGTATAATTCGTGATCGAAAGGAAAATGCACCTGAAGGATCCTATACTGCTCAGCTGTTTACTTCAGGAATAAATAAGATCGCTCAAAAAGTTGGAGAGGAAGCAGTAGAAGTTGTGATCGAGGCCAAGGAAACTACCACCGACAAGCTTAAGCAGGAGACCGCCGACTTGCTGTTCCATTTATTGGTATTACTGGAGAAGAAGGGAGTTGAATTAAGTGATGTAGTGGATGTCCTTAGAGCAAGGCATACTACCGGTTAACTATTTACCATCGACCATTGGCCTCCAGCTAAGCTGCCTTTTTAGATCCTGTTAAAGCATCTTTACGGTATTCCTGGTAATTTAGGTAACTCAATGTAGAGACTTAATTCGAATATATGCAGCCTGTATTACTTACCACACTAGTAAAAAGAGAATAAAAGTATTAACCGTATTGGTGTTCCTAACAGGGACATCATGCAAAGTCGTTCCAGGCGAATCCGAATTTATTTTTCAAATTCCCAAAGTAACTAACTCCTTAACCTTGTGATAAATCAACGAGGCTTTAATACACTCTTTTAACTCCATTTCCGGAATTTTCTGATTTAACTGAAAAACGATAGCCCGTTTTCCCTCATATTGAAATTCTTGGTCGAAAACGAACTTAAACGTTTCGACTAATCTACTGGTGCATTGAAAATACATTGCGTATTGGCCAGGGTTTTTTTCTTTCCAATCCATTCTTAAGGTACTGCCGTTTTTGGTAACAAAACTTGGTTCTCCCCATTTCAAGGTTTCTTTCAAGTCGCTTACTCCCGCGGTTTCTTCGGCTGTTTCTATTACCAATTTCCGAAGATGTTGCATTTTATCACGGACAAAGTCAGGATAATTAGCAAAGACGGCTTCTACTTTTGGGTCTGTTGTCAGTTTCAGTTTACCCATTCGACTAGTTTATAACTCCTACATAAAAAACCACTTTGGCATTGTCCACTTTGTTCGGGATTCCATCGTTATAAATTTTTATTATTTCAATGGAAAGATAGATCGACCTTGTGCCAAAGGTATGTCATACGAAAAATTTAGAGACCTGTAAAAACGAGAGCCAGCGATCTCATTGTTCTCATTATAGTCAATCAAACAGGCTGCCTAGTTTCCCCGGAGGTCTTTTCCCCAGGTGCTTGTAGGCCAGTTCTGTTGCTTCCCTGCCTCTCGAAGTACGTTTAATATACCCTTCTTTAATTAAAAAAGGTTCGTAGACTTCTTCAATGGTTTCCGCTTCTTCACTACATGCTGTGGCAATGGTGCCTATGCCAACCGGACCGCCTTTAAACTTATCTATAATGGTAGTTAAAATGCGGTTATCCATTTCATCTAGACCGTTATCATCTACATCCAGAGCCTTTAGCGCAATGGCGGAAATTTCCAGGGTAATAATACCCTCTCCTTTGATCTGCGCAAAATCTCTGGTGCGTCTGAGCAGGTTATTGGCGATTCGAGGAGTGCCCCTGCTTCTGCGTGCAAGTTCATAGGCCGCATTGTCATCGATCGGGGTCTCCAGTATCGCTGCAGATCTTTTCACAATACCACTTAATATTTTTGCATCATAGTATTCCAGCCGTGCATTAATACCAAACCGGGCTCTTAGCGGGGCGGTTAATAATCCTGCACGGGTCGTGGCCCCAACCAGGGTGAATGGATTAAGAGTTATTTGTATGGAGCGTGCATTGGGGCCCGAATCCAGCATTATATCAATTTTGTAATCCTCCATTGCTGCATACAGATATTCTTCTACCACAGGATTCAACCGGTGTATTTCATCTATGAACAGCACATCTCCTTCTTCGAG
>BQJT01000037.1 GCA_021604845.1 Cyclobacteriaceae bacterium | reverse complement strand
ATCCACGATCGAATAAGTAAGATTACCTGATCCAAGTCCTGCCGAATTGGTAAATATATAATATTGGTCCGGATTATCGGGGTTAGGGCATATCCCCACTGGTTGATTGGACAGCGTTAGGCCTGTAAGGCCAGTTCCATTAGGCATGATTTGATGTGAGGCATCAAAAATCGTCAGGCCATCAGTATAAAACAACAGATCTCCGGTAAGTGGGTCGGTAGCGACCGCACTGCCACCTTGCCCGAAAGGAGTACCCTGGGTATCCACCCACATGGGTTCATTGTCGGATTTGTTAAAAATGATAGCATCGGCGGAATTTCCAAAGAACCAGTTGTGTCGAGAATAATTTTGTGCAAGTAATGGGCACTGAAGTGCCAAAAAGAGGAGTAGGAGGAAGGTTTTAGCGATGCGCATCAACATACTGGAACAATGCAATTAAGGTCAATATAGTTCTTAATACCGGGTGCAAAATTTGAACCATTCATAAAGTAAACTTGTAATATCGTAAAATATTTGATCATATTTCATGATTTTTAATACATAAGACGAGCAAACTGACGTTTAAGGTTGAGGCGGTTGAACATATATTATTTATATTGGCAGGTTGATACAAAATGGTGGCCTGAAAATTGCATGAAATTGAGTGATTTATGAGAAACCTGGTTTGCATTTTATTGTTAACAGCGGCAGTTTGCCTTCCCCTGGATACCCGGGGGCAGGACCCGCAGTTCAGCCAGTTTTATGCCGCCCCCCTGTACCTGAACCCCGGTTTTGCCGGCACTACTCCCTATTTAAGAGCTGGCGCTAATTTTCGAAGTCAATGGCCTTCGCTGGAGGCAAATTTCACTACCTATTCCTTCTACATGGATTATTTTGCTGAAGAATACAATAGCGGGCTGGGATTATTAATTACTGCCGATAAGGAGGGACTTGCCAATCTCACTTCAACCAGTGTAGGTATACAATATGCCTACGAACTTCAAATTAATGATCGGTTTACTTTCCGGCCGGGAGTTCAGGCGGCCTATGTACTGAGGGACATCAATTTTAACAGGCTGACTTTCGGAGACCAGTTTGATGAAACCGGATTTCTTGACCAGCCGACGGCAGAGCAGTTCAATACCGGTGAGAATATCGGATTTGTGGACTTTTCATTTGGGGGATTGCTTTTTTCAAGGAATTTCTGGTTCGGTGTAGCAGCTCATCACTTAAATACCCCCAATCAGTCGCTGATTGATGGGAATAGCGAACTACCAATAAAATACAGTATCCATTCAGGTTACAGATTCCCGTTACCAACCAATGCCGGCAGAGGATATAATTCGGATGGTAGAGAGCGCAGCATAACTCCTAATTTTCAATATAAGCGTCAGGGAGAATTTGACCAGTTGGAAGTGGGTACCTATCTGACCTTTGAACCTATAATATTTGGCATGTGGTACCGTGGAATTCCACTACAAGAGGAGTTTGACGGATTTAATGATAAAGAATCGCTCATTTTCCTGGTTGGCCTTACCGCCGGCAATCTGAATATTGGTTACAGTTTTGACTACACCATATCGGAGTTAGGAATTGCCAGCGGCGGAGCCCATGAAATCTCACTTTCCTACCAGTTCCCACCGGACCCGCGAAGACCTCCAAAGAATGTCAGACAGATTCCTTGTCCTAAGTTTTAGATAGCCGCAGGAGCAAGGGCAAGAGCATACAGGTTATAGTTAGCGTTAAAATACCAAGGCCCGGGCTTCAGTTGAGTGAATACAGCTGTTGTCAACTTTTTGGCACATCGTAGAGGTAGTGCAATGTTAAGGACCACCAGGTAACCTGGACATTCTTTGTTTGCTGTTCTACGTTGGAATTTTTTTGGGTAATTTTGCAAACTCCATTTTTAATAAAAGACAATTGTGAGCGCTGACACCATTCTTTATATCATTGTTGCCATTCTAGTAGTGAATTATTTGTGGGAGCAGCTGCTTGATTTGCTTAACTTAAACCATCAGAAGGATCACCCTCCCAAAGAACTGGCGGATGTTTGCGATCAGGCTACTTACAGGAAAACTCTGGCCTATCACCGGGCTCAAACCAAGTTTGGTTTTGTATCATCTGCTATAAGTTTTGTGGCGTTGCTGGTTCTATTGTTAACCGGGGCTTTTGGTGAACTGGACAGCTGGCTGCACCAGTATATTGACAATGAGATACTGTTGGCATTATCTTTTTTCGGAATTTTATTCCTGGTAGCTGATATTCTCAGCATCCCACTACAGTGGTATAACACCTTTGTACTGGAGGAGAAATTCGGATTTAATAAGACCACAGTGCCTACCTTCTGGCTGGATAAGCTTAAAGGTTATTTGTTGGCCGCTGTACTGGCAGGTCCTTTGGTTTGGTTGCTTTTATTTCTGATTGATCGCCTGGGGCCGGCATTCTGGATTTATTTCGTGCTGGCGATCGGACTATTTTCACTATTTCTCAATGTTTTCTACACCAGTTTAATTTTACCTTTGTTTAATAAATTAACGCCATTACCGGATGGTGAGTTAAAACGGGCTATCGAGGTATATGCCAGCAAAGTTTCATTTCCACTCTCCAATATTTTAGTTATTGACGGGTCAAAAAGGTCCAGTAAGTCGAACGCATTTTTTTCAGGGATAGGTAAAAAGAAAAAAATAGTACTGTATGATACCCTAATCGAGAATCACAGCATTGAGGAGTTGGTTTCCATATTGGCGCATGAGGTTGGTCATTATCGTAAGAAGCACGTGATCCAGAATTTTGTTTTGTCGTTGATTCAGAGTGCGGTTATGATGTTTTTACTGTCCAGAATGATTACGCAGGAATCGCTTTCATTGGCGTTGGGGGCACAGCAGACCTCCATTCACCTCAATTTACTGGCTTTTGGTATGTTGTATGCCCCTGTCAGCAAGTTACTGGGTGTTTTCCTCAACATACTTAGCCGAAAGAACGAATTCCAGGCCGATGCCTTTGCCGCTAAAACAGCTGATAAGTCTGCTTTAGCATCAGCGTTAAAGAACCTTTCAGTGGACAATTTATCTAATCTCTGGCCACACCATTGGTTTGTATTTTTTCACTATTCGCACCCGCCTTTGGTGCAACGGCTGCGTGCACTGGATTTGGAAAACTAAAGAAAGTCGATGTCCTGAATAAAGGGATATTTCATCAATTGCTGCAATCCCTCCTCTAATGACAGATCATCAAATAATACATCGTATAGCGTATTGGTAATCGGTGCCCGCACCCGGTAGTTGTCAGCCAGTTTCTTGGCAATTTTTATGGTGTTAACACCTTCCGCTACTTCTTCCATGGATCCCAGTATCTCCGTTAGCGATTCATTGCCAGCTAACCGGTAACCGAGAGTATAGTTTCTACTTAAACTACTAGAACAGGTGGCGACCAAATCTCCAACTCCTGCCAGCCCCAGAAATGCTTCCACATTGCCACCTAAAGCCTTACCCAGATAAATCATTTCAACCATACCCCGGCTGATCAGCAGCGCTTTGGTGTTCTCCCCATAACCAAGACCGTTGATAGCGCCAGCTCCAATGGCAATGATATTCTTCAGCACGCCGCACAATTCCACACCAATCAGGTCATTGTTCCCGAAAACACCGAACCGGTCACTTTTTAAAAGCTTTTGACCCAGCTTTATTACTTCATCGAAATGACTGGCTACCACGGTAGCCGCCGGCTGATGCTCATTGATTTCCCTGGCCAGATTTGGACCCGCCAGGCATCCAACTCTTACCGCAGAACTTTCATGCCGGATTAACTCACTCATGGTATAAACCTGGCTGCGCTGCAGGGTTTTGGATTGATCCAGTGACTTTCCGTTTAGCTGGACTTCAAATCCCTTGGTGCCATGAATAAGGATGTGGTAGGGCTTCAGAAATGGAGCAAGGTTGGATATCATGCTTCTGAAGCTGGCTGATGGCACTACCGGGAAAATTACGTTACATGAGCTGGCCATCAACTCCAGGTCACCGGTGCCCTGAACGTTTTTGTGTAAAGCAATATCCCGGGCCTTTTGCTCCTGCCTCATTTGGTCGACTACTTCCTGGCTGCGAGCATAAAGTAATACACTTACATTTTCTGCCAGTATATTGGCTACGGCACAACCAAAACTGCCCGCACCCACTACTCCCACAGTTGTACTATAGATATCGTTCGAGGTCATATCCATGCATACGGTTGTGATAATAATACAATGTGTATAAGTCCTGAGACACAATCTTACCTGATTTATCCCGAATGAGTGGTCTATTTGCGTGATACAGCCCCACGTTATCCAACCCATGCTCGATCACTTCCTGCACAGTTCCATCAAGATGAGCGGCGGTTTGCAGCCTTCCCTGGGTTCTGAGGTCGAAAACACGCGCTCGTATCGCGGCGAACTGTTGGTGAAAGTCATCAAAATCTATAAACATTTCATCAGGGGAAATTCTCAGGAAATTGTAAAGATCCAGTTTGGCGTATTTTTTCCTTAACATTCTAAAACCCACAAAGGCCACCAGGTGACTGGAAAACACCCGGTTCCTTCGATGGAATTCATCGATGATCCTTGCGGAAAGCATATTGGTGTATTCCATATCGCGCTGCGGATCGTCTGTGATTTCTCCAAATGATTTAAAATAGTCTACTGTGTCCACCGGCTGATTTCTTGTATCCACTGAGTTGCCTTGTGCATCAACAAAATTCCCTATGGGATCCATAGCTTTGCCAATGGTAACACTGATGTCTGAACCTTTAGTGAAAAATTTTATCAGAAACTTTAAGATTTTATACGAATTAGTAAATTCGTCGCTTTCTACATAATACCTTTCTTGTCCCTGTTGCTCTAAAAACTGGTGGATCAGGATAGGAGCCTCCAACACAAAATGATAATTAAGCACTACCGGTACAATGAAAATCTTGGTGGCTTTTTCTCCGCCAGTAAGATAATTACAGCGCTGTGCTTCGATAGCAGTACTCAACAGGCCAAGTTTTAGCCGGTCTTCTATTCTACCTGAACGAGAACGCGTACCCCCTGGAAAAAACAAACTGTGACAACCATACTTTAAAGCTTCCGTACTGTAAGTTTTAAGTGTTTCCAGGTAGAGCAGATTTTTCTTCCTTCGGTCAACTTTATAGGCTCCCAGACTGTTCATGAAATAGGCGAATATCCCGATATTAAAAAGATTGAGCCCCGCGCCATAAATAAACGCCGGCAAACCAAGATATTGAATGACCCAACCAATTAGTGCTGAGTCAAGGTTGCTAAAATGCGTCGGAACCATCACTACAGTACCTATTTTGGCCAGGGAGCGGAGTTGCTCAATTTCTCCATTGACTTTTATTTTATCCGGCAGATCCAGTTGGCCGCTGAACAGCGCCCGTGGACCTTTCAGTCGGGCGGCATTCAATAAGCGGGCAAATCCAAAGGTTATTATGGCGCGCGCCATTCGGTAGCTGGACTGTTTGAAATTTCCTGCAATTTCTTCCGTATAGCGAGATATAATGCTTTCAACCATTATTGAGATTGCCCGCTGAGTGGAATCCGTGGAAGTCTGGTTTAGATCCAGTAACTGAGATTTGATATTTTTCCAGAACTCTTGCTCGTCTTCAGGGTCGACTTTCCAGGGATTACGTCGAATCCTGTTACTCTCCAGATACAAAGTCATTTCCAACTCTTCAATAAGTTTTTGACTGTTCAGACCATTGTGCAGCAGTCTATCAAGCGTTTCTTTTATGACGTTGGAGATAAATGATTTCCGGTTGTTACTCAATCGCACCACCGGCCACTCTTCTCGAGCGGGTATTATAGGCGGGTAGGTCTTGGGCTTTTTGGAGGGTCCGGATTTCATGCTGAAGCTAAATATAGAAAACTAAATAGTTTTTAATTTTTAGTTTTTGATTTTTAGTTTGTTAAAGGCTGCATCATTGGAGCAATAAGATTTACAGTTAAATGCGTAGCCAGGCCACAACTAAACACTAAACACTAAAAACTAGAAACTAGAAACTCAGTTGATCTCCTCAACTTTGACCACCGCATCCAGATTCAGGTCACCATAAATATGGGGATAAAGCTGGCCCCCTGATTCCAGGTCCTCATACCTTATTTCAGGGGTCACTTTAAGGGGGTCGATGGTAAGCAGCAGAAGTTCAGATTTCCCTTTGAAATGTTTCTTTATGGTTTCCGCAATTTGCCGTTTGGTACTGGCATGGATAAACCCTTGCTGCGATTTTCCGGAGTAATGAGTATTGGATTTCTTTTGCTTCCAGGTATCAAGCGGTGTGACATGAAAGATCATTCGCTCAGTCTCCAGGTTCAGATTCTTGTTTACAGGTAACAGCGTTGAGGCGAATTCAACAAACGCACGAAGATTATTGCTAATCTCCCCCAGTTTATAGTCGCGACTGTAGCCAAATAAATTTATACTAAATACCGGGTAACCTCTCCACCCAACGTACATAGCAAAGATACCCCCGAACAGCAAAAACAATGTAGGCCAGGGGTTTAAAAAATCCCGGTAATAAGCTACCGAAGTCAATGGCACAATGATGCCTCCTCCGATCAGATATAGCATGGCTTTTCTGTATCCAAATGAAAAACCCTTTATGTGTGTGAGGTCAAAGTGCTCCTGGCGGTTGCGATAGCGGATTGTAAGACCGGATTCAGTCAGTGAAACCTTATTTTTTTCGTCATCCAGTTGTTCGAGAAAGCAATAGGCCTTTACGGCGTCAGATGAAGTCATGCTGGTTAATTTACCATCTCAGCGTCAAATACACCACATTGACGTTTAATCGCAAGGTACTGTACAAAAAAATGGTCACGAACAAGCGCAACCATTTTCATTCATCTATATGGTAATTAAAATTAAATTCCTCATTCTTTGAGCAAGACCATTTGATGTTATCTAACCCGTTGGCCTAACGGAGGCATACTCAAACTTTGGCTTCATCAATTCCTATAAGCGGAACTGGCAAAACAATGCAGGGAAATACTAGTTTCTATTTGTTTGAAATTCAACTGATTTTTCAAGCTTGGAAATATCAGTTTCAGCTCCTGAATCACAGCTGTTTACATAACCAAGCATAAACAATGCAGCCAGGCAAACCATCATACCTTTTAAAAGTCTCATCGATATTGTGTGTTATTACAAAAAATTGCATAGCTGGAATACAAAAATATCCTTATTGACGGCGATAAAAAGTAAGTTTTCCATCAAACAGTACAATAGAAAGAAATAGATAGTATAATGCAACCGATTATGACCAGAAGAACCCTTTTTATCCTGGCCGCAGGCAGTTTGGTCTTATTTACCCTTGCAGGTTGGTTCATCATGCATTTTGTCGGACCTGTTTCCTTGCCCCAGGCATTTAAGTATGGCGATTCGTTACCCTTGCAGGTATTGCTGGGTTTGATGGTTGGTATTTTAATCGGTACTCTAGGTTGGCTCCTGATCAATCGGCCCTATCTAAGCAGCACAAAGGAATTTTTTGTGGAAATCATTGGGCAATGGAAACTAAACTGGGCAGAGATTTTATTTGTTTCCTGCTGCGCTGGTATTGGAGAAGAGATATTGTTTAGAGGTGCCGTTCAGCCGTTAATCGGGATCGGATGGACCTCATTATTATTCGTGGTGTTACATGGATATATCAATCCATTCAATCCTTCAATGACGGTATATGGGATCTTTATGGTATTGGCAGTGGCCGGGATGGGCTGGGTCGCCTTTCACCGGGGATTGGTATCGGCAATAGTGGCACATACGGTGATTGATGTAATACTTTTGTATTTGCTGTCAAGGGCTTACAATACCGGTCATAACCTTCCATCGGATTGAGTGGAGTAGAGTTTTTGAGCTATGCATAAAGTACATTATCTTTATTAACTTCACTGCTCAAAAAAATGTTATGAATAGACTCCTGTTATCTGTTGCTATGGTGTTTTCAACCTTCCTGGTGTCCATCGGCCAGGGTGCGTATCAAATAAGGGTTAATCCGTCTGAGCTAACCTTAAAGGTAGATGAAGTAAAGACGATTCAGGCTGTAGTGGTAGACGATCAGGAAAGCTATGTAACAAGTCGTGAAATCCTTTATTTTGGAACCCCGGAAGTTAGTGTTGACTCCCTGGGAAACGTTACTGCTCACAGACCTGGCGAACATCAGATAATCATTATTTCACCGGATCCACAGGGAGCGGTATTAAGAACAAGCTACCTGGTTAAAGTGGAGTATCCACCACTATCTCGAATAGAAATTCGTGAGATGCCCCAAAAGATTTATTCCGGCACAACTTTCCCGGTGGCTATCGAAGTATTTGATGAGAAGGGATTTCAGCGCGAAGACATAACCGTGGTGCTAACCTCGTCTGATCCGGAGATTATAGATTTTGATGAACTGCATAATTTAAGCGCGCTTAAACCAGGCAACTGTGTTATCCAGGCAACAGCCCAGGGAATCTCCACCTCAATGACGCTCACCGTGGTAAAAAATCCGGTGGTAGATCTAAAAATAAGTGCAGATAAACAGCAAGCAAGGACAGGGGATGTAATTCAAATCCGGGGGCAGGCATTTGATGATAAGGGTAATGAGGTGGTTGATATTCCTCTATTTTACAGTTTTGAAGGAAGGTCATTTGATATTAGTTCCAGCGCTGGTGGGTTAATTAAGCAGGATGGCAGGTTCGTGGCTGAAGTACCGGGCCACTATCAGGTAGCGGTAAACTCCGGCTCAAAAGCTGCCAGATTGAGTTTGAAAATATTACCTCGCAACGTAGCCCGCAACATTGAAGTAGTCGGATCCGGCGTGGTTTCAGATAAGCACACTTCTGACCTGTGGATATGGGAAGGCGTGGATGGCAGAGATTACGCAGTAACCGGCACCTGGGGTGCAGACGGCACAGCTTATTTCTGGGATGTGACCGACCCGGCTAACATCGAACGAGTGGACAGTATACAGGTTGATGCGAGGACTGTAAACGACGTTAAAGTGTCGGCCGATGGCAAGATATGCGTAATTAGCCGGGAAGGTGCCAGCAACCGCAAAAACGGCATTGTAATATTAGATGTCACTAATCCCCGAGAGGTTAAAACCATTAGTACCTTCACTGAGAACCTAACTGGCGGAGTCCATAACTTGTTCATCTACCAGAACCATGTGTACGCATTAAGTGGTGGACAGAAATATTATGTCATTGACATTAAGAACCCGGCACAGCCTGAGATTGTCGGTAAATTCGAATTGGATACACCGGGACATGCGATCCACGATGTATGGGTAACAGATGGGATTGCTTACTCCTCAAATTGGCAGGATGGTGTTCAACTGGTAGATGTGGGAAATGGGATCGCCGGGGGGTCTCCTTCAAATCCGGTTCAATTTGCAGCCTATAAATATCCCAGTGGAGCCCACCATGCTACTTTTCCCTTCACCAGTCCATCAACCGGTAAGTTTTATACGGTATTGGGGGATGAGATCTTTCCTTATGGTCTTAACACAAATGGGCCAAATATGGCCGGCGGGTTCCTTCACTTTGTAGATTTTACCGATCTTGACCACCCGGAAGAGGTTGCCAGGTATGAATTGCCCGGAGCGGGAAGCCACAATTTCTGGATCGAAGACGAAACCTTGTACGTTGCATATTATAATGGGGGGGTAAGAGTGGTGGACATAAGTGGTGAGTTGATGGGGGACTTATACCGGCAGGGCAGAGAGATTGCATTTATTATTCCCAGTGACCCAAAGGCATATATAGCTAATTCGCCTTTTACCTGGGGTGCCCAACTGCATAAAGGTCATATTTTTTATTCGGACTGGAATAGTGGCTTGTGGTCCGCCAAATTGGCTCCGGTAACACCGGATGAAACGAAAATCGAAACAGATTAAATAATGAAAAGAGCAATCTATATATTGGTTATAGCGATGATGGTGACCGGTACACTACATGCACAGAACTACTTTGTCTACGTGGCAGCAGAGTCGGAAGATGAAGTTTCTGTGGTCCAATTCAACGGGACCGAAGCTAAGTCCATACTGGATATTCCAGTAGGAGTCTGGCCGGCAGAGATCGAAGGACCACACGGAATCACTATTGGACCAAATGGTAAATACTGGTACCTGACCCTGGCGCACGGGAACCCATTTGGGACCTTGTATAAATACAGCACAGAAACAAATGAGCCGGTAGGTAAAACAACGCTTGGCTTGTTTCCTGCCACTATGCAGATTTCAAAAACTACCGGCCTGCTTTACTGTGTTAATTTTAATTTACATGGTGATATGGTGCCAAGTACCGTATCTGTGGTGGACCCAGAAACCATGACGGAGCTAAAACGAATTACCACAGGCGCCATGCCTCATGGTTCACGCATCAGCCCCGACGGCACCAAACACTATTCCGTGGCCATGATGTCAGGAGAATTGTTTGAAATAGATGCGCTGCGACTTAATGTTAGCAGGGTACTTATGCTGGACGAGAAAGCAGAAGAGGCCCATGCAAACCATGCCGGTCATGGAGCACACGGCAGTTCACCCATGCAACATGAGGGCATGAAGCATAGCCTGGTAAAGCCAACTTGGGTTATCCCACACCCTCAGTGGAATAAATTATATGTTGCCGGAAACGGATCAAACCAGGTGCTCGAGGTTGATCTGGATAAGTGGGAGGTTACAAACAGGTTTCCAACAGGTAAGGGTCCTTATAATGTGGAAGTGAGCCCGGATGGAGAAAAAATGGTAGTAACCTACAAATCTGAAGGGGCTACCGGTATCTGGGATCTGCAAAGTGGCAAAGAGATTGGCAGAATTACGAACAGCCGGAAAGTGTCTCACGGTATCGCGATCACTCCTGACAGCAAATATGCCTTTGTTTCGGTAGAGGGAATAGGTGGTGAGCCCGGAGCAGTTGATGTGATCGATCTGCAGAAACTGAATTTGGTGGCCAGTGCAGATGTGGGCAAGCAAGCAGGAGGTATAGGTTTTTGGAAAATGGATCAGTAACGAAATGGTTTACCATTAATATGTTTACGGAACCGTTTCAATAAAGAAACCAACCATTTTGCCACAATAACGTTGATATTGGGTAGTTATTGATATAACCATCATTAAAAGCGCTGTGTCTCCGGTGACTGTATCTACTTTTCGCATTTCCCTGCTGGCAGTACTGCTACTTTCCATGTTGGCCAGGCCTTTAAAAGGTCAGCAGTACAATTTTCGCAGTTACTCTTTGGAGGACGGACTGCCGCAATCAGAAGTCAGGGCATTAATTCAGGATAGCATTGGTAATATTTGGCTGGGCACCAACGGTGGTGGGCTTTGCAGGTTTAATGGCAAAGAATTTCAGGTCTTTACTAAAAAGAGTGGTCTACCCGACAATTTGATCGGTGCGCTGCATCAGGATAAATTCGGCAATTTGTGGATTGCCAGTTCCAGCGGATTGACCAAATATGATGGTAAAGAATTCAAAAGTTACTTGGCGGACAAAGGGATCAATGACGGCCATTATATGTGGCTTGACAGTGATGATCAGGGGAAGGTCTGGGCATTTGGGTTTGAGAACCAGGGGGGAGTTAGAAAGATATTATATCTGGAAGAAGACAGATTTCACGATTTAGTTGGTGAGTACCCTGAGTTAAGTGAAAACAATTACATCCTATGGGTCTATAAGGATAAGTTACAACACTTCCATTTTATCACAAAGAATGGATTATACACCTTAAACGGGCGCAAGCTGGAACGATCGCCTTTACAGGATCTGGCACCATCAGATCAGATTGCCATCCCATTTTTAGATGATAGTAAAGGAAATCTCTGGTTTGCCGCCGGAAAATTTCCAACTCCGAATAAACTCTACAAGTCGCATGCAGGGAAAATAACCCAGGTTGAACTACCAGCAGGTATCAGTCCCAAGCAGTTCAACTTTGCCATAGAGGACAGTAAAGGTCAGATATGGATTTCATTGTTTGGAACCGGGGTTTTGAAAATCATTTTCGATGAACAGGAAACTCCATCCTTTCAGGTGTTTAACAGAAGCAACGGACTGCCAAATACCAGGATCAACCAAATTCTGGAAGACAGAGAAGGGAATATCTGGTTTGGTTCCAATGGCGGAGGTTTGATAAAATATAGCAGTGACAAATTTATAGCAATAAGCCTGGAAGATGGATTGTCCAACGAGATCATATGGTCAGTATCCCAGGATGGCCGCGGTGATTTCTGGTTCGGAACAGGAGGAGGGGCGATAATTAAATACGATGGAAAAGAAGTCGAAAATGTATTTACCGAGGAGAATTCACCGATAGGATTTGTAAGGAAGTTTCTGGAACTGGGTAATGGCGTTATGCTAATCGGTTCAATGAATGGGTTATGGTCATATGACGGGAAGGAGTTTAGCAGGGTAAGCCAACAGTATGGGCTGCCGGAACGGGCAAAGATTGGTGATTTGATTAAAGACGGGAATGAGCTGCTGATTAGTGTTTATGGTAAAGGTGTTGCCAGATACAACGGCCGGGAAACTAAATTTATTACTGCAGAAAAAGATGGCATCTCAACCAATGATGTGGACCACCTGATGAAAGATTCGAAAGGTAATATTTGGATGACCTCCAAAAGGAGGGGTGCAACCAAATACCAGGGCGATCCTTTGAACGCATTAGAGCCAAAAGAACAAGATGCAGGTTCAAGGGTAGTTAATTTCGATTCTAAAAACGGTCTTAACAATGATTATATAATACAAATAGCAGAAGACAAAACCGGTAATTTATGGTTTGCAAGTTATGGGGGCGGATTGAATATTTATGACGGTAGTCAGTTCACTTATCTGGATATGGAATCAGGACTGACTTCAGACAATATATATTCTGTAATCGCTGACAATGAAGGTAATATCTGGGCAGGTACTCAAAACGGTGTGGACAAGATTATTATTGATGACCAGGGAGTGGTTTTAAGTATCACCAACTTTGACAAATACGATGGGTTCACGGGAATTGAATCCAACAGCATGGCTAATTTTAAAGATGATGAAGGTAATTTGTGGTTTGGGACTATCAATGGAGTAATGCGCTACAATCCAACCGCAGACCAGGTTAATCCGACACCGCCAGTGACCAACATAACTCAAATGAAACTGTTTTTCAAAAATGTGGATTGGAATGAAAGCAGTTACCAGAAGTACATTTCGGGGATTGATTCCTGGCATCAACTGCCTAAAGATTTGAACTTACCATATGATTTGAACCATGTGACCTTCAATTTTGAAGCCTTAAGCTTTCAGGTTCCTGAAAAAGTGAAATATCAATGGAGGCTGGAAGGCCTTGATAAAGACTGGGCCCCGGTTACATCCAAAACCGAGGCGGTATATGCAAATCTAGCCCCGGGCAACTATACGTTTCAGGTAAAAGCCAGTAACAACGATGGCGTTTGGAACCAGGTCCCAGCCAGTTTTCCATTTAGAGTTCAACCTCCGTGGTGGGGTACCTGGTGGTTCAGAATATTATTGGTTACCTCTATCATAGGGTTAGTAGTAGTGTTTTATAAATGGAGGATTCATAATATCAAGCAGAAAAAGAATGAACTGGAGAAAATGGTCAAACTCAAGACCCAGGAGGTGGTCAAGCAAAAGGATGAGATACTGGTTCAGTCAAAAAAATTAGAGGAGTCTTACAATAACCTGGAACTTCTAAGTGATGTAGGCAAAAGTATTACAGCTAACCTTTCAGTAAGTAATATCATTGATACGGTGTATGAAAATGTCAATAATCTGATGAAGGCGGAAGTTTTCTGGATTGGCATTTATGATGAAGAAAAACGGAGTCTTGAATTTCAGGGAGGAGTGGAGGCAGGAGCAAAGCTTCCCAATTTCTGTTGTACTCTTGCTGAAGACGACCGGCTGGCCGTTTGGTGCTTTAAGAATCAGCGGGAGGTATTTATTAATGATTATTCCAAAGAATATCAAAAGTACGCAGACCGGCAGCTGGACGCAATTGCCGGTGAACCAACACAGTCTATAATTTATGTTCCATTAATTTCTCAGGGTGAACCGTTTGGGGTGTTATCTGTACAGAGTTATGAAAAAAATGCCTATGATGAGCACCATTTAAGCCTGATACGCAACATTGCAGTCCATACCAAGATTGCTCTTGAAAATGCTTCGGCCTATGAGAAAATTACCGAACAATCGAGAGATCTGCTGATACAGAAAGAGCAGATTGAACATAATAATCAGGAACTTCTGGAACTGAATAAGGAAAAGAATCACCTTATTGGAATCGTCGCGCATGATTTAAGAAACCCTCTTACCAGTGCTCTAACCATTGGCGGGTTACTCAAAACAGGGGAAGCCCTGTCTGAGGAACAACATGAGTATACCGAGCACATACTGAATGCCATGGAGCGTATGAACGCCATGGTTAACAGGATCTTGGATATAAAGGCAATAGAAAGTAAGAGTATTGAGATGGACCTGCAGGCTACCAACCTGGTGGAAGTTATGTGCGAGGTACATGAAAATTTCAAAGACGCACTTGAAAATAAGCAACTTGAATTTGAGTTTTGCCAGGATTGCCCCAAGCACCTTGCGGTGGTAGATCGCAATTACCTCACTCAGATTTACGAGAACCTGGTTTCAAATGCGATAAAGTTTTCTCCACCGCAACGAAAGATCTATGTTGGCTTCCAACAAAGTAACGGACATATTGTTACGGAAATTCGAGATCAGGGTCCTGGATTAACCGCAGGTGATATGCAGCGGTTATTTCAAAAATATCAAAAACTCAGTGCCCAACCCACTGCCGGAGAACAGTCAACCGGACTGGGGCTTTCAATAGTTAAAAAGTATGTTGAAGCCATGGATGGTAAGGTGTGGGCAGAAAGTTTCAATGGCGAGGGGGCGGTGTTTAAGGTGCAGTTTAGAATTAACAATTAACGATTAACAATTAGCAATTGGCGATTGACAATTAATGATTAGCAATTCGTAATTGAACCGTGACCAGTCGATGGTCAATACTCCCAACTTTATCCACATCAAGCCTTCTACTGCCTCACCTACCACCAGTTTGTACTGTATCTGTTGAGTTTTGGCTGGATGAACCCCTGTTTTCATTCCGGTTTCAATTGGAAAGCGTTGGATATCATAAACAACGCTAAAAATACGCTCCTTCTTCCTCAAGGATTTTAACCTCCGGTAAAAATGTCCTCAAGGCTTTTAGAACCAGGGTGTCTGTTTCCGCACCCCATACATAGACTTCTTCAACCGACGGTAGATGTATCAGGTTAAGCACACCCTGATTGTTAAGTTCAGAATTTGACAGATTAATACTTTCCAGTTGATCAAGGTCTTTCAGGTAAGCCAGACCTTCTCCGGTAACACAGGTTTTTGGAAGATAAAGGTTTTTTAGATTCTTCATTTTCCCTATTTCAAACAAGGCATCATCATTAATATCAGCACCTGGCAGGGAAATTTTGGTAAATAGTGGTGCATATGGGGTCAGCTCAGTAACGGTGTGATTGGTAATTGAAGCGGGCGGCATCTGCATTGAAATGGTAAAAAAGCCCCTGTTCTCCGGGTCCAATTCGATAACCAGGCCTGTTTCATCTCCCAGTTCCGCCAATTCCTTCGCCAATGATTCTAACTCCTGCTCCTGTCGCATTTTCAGTCTCTCTGATTGGAAAAGTCTTGGTAGATAATTCTCCAGAAGCTGCGTTATGGTATCGGGAGGGCTGGATCCCAGCAGCATATTATCATCAGCGCCCTGATCGATCCACCATTTAATAAGATCCACTTCTTCCTGGTTCAGCTGCTTTTTTTCCGGTGGAGGCATTTTATCATCGTGGTCATCGGGTAAGGTGATTCGATGGAAGAGCTCACTATCCGCTGGTTGACTGGGGACCAACATTGGCTTTTCACTATCTCCTCCCTTCATAAGACTGGAAAAAGAGGTCATAATTAATCCTCCTTTGGTTTTATACTGATTGTGACAGCTTTGACATTTGTCTTCAATTATGGGCATAATCAGGTCTTGAAACACCAGTAATTCAGCAGGTTCTTTTTGTTCTACAGGAGCTGGTTTCATAGCTTTCAGGCTAGGCATGTGCTCTGTAAGGAAATCCTGACCATGAGTAATGGTACCCCCAATATGACTGGTAATGATCACCAGAGCGCCTGCTAAAAAGAGAAATCCCTGGTAAGGCGCCTGTATTTTATTGCTTTTCTTAGCTCCGGGCCACCAGTAAAAAAAAGCAGCACTGTTCAGCGCTATAATCAGCAGCACTCCTCCCCACAAATGTTGACTCACTAATTCACCCTGATATTCACCACTCCGGAATAACAGATAACCTCCAATTACTGTGATCAGCGTAGTTATTGCAGAAACCAGCAGTAGTGGGCCCACCAGAGGAGCAACATTGGGCAGCTTAATTTTATTGTCAGGTGACCATTTTTGATAAACACTGAGCCCTTCAAATATTAGGGTCAGCAAGATCAACACAATTGGAAAATGAAGTAATACCGGATGGAATCGACCCAAAAAAACCAGAATTCCGGCCGGTTCCTCAGGCACTGGCAAAAAGGGAAATGAACCAACCACCAAGGTAGTTCCTATGAGGAAAATCACCAGCAGGACTTTATATCTTGAAGACACAGGCAGAATTAAATTAAAATAGGTTTGAGAAAATCAGTTGGTTTTACACACATATGCCATCTAATGTGCCAGTACTGTCCGCAAAACTGTTGACGGGTACTCCCAGTGTTTGAAGTAGTGTTAAATAGAGATTAGCTAAAGGGGTATCTTCATTGTATTGAATATTCTGACCGGTATTTAACCTGCCGCCGCCGCTACCAGCCAGCACAATTGGCAAATTTGAAGCGCGGTGCTTGTCACCGTCTCTCAAACTGGAGCCAAATAACATGATAGAGTTGTCCAACAATGTCTCATCTCCTTCTTTCATACTACTAACCCTATCCAGGAAGTATCTGAATTGTTCCGAATGCCACAAATTAATTTTACCGTACATTTCTATTCGTTGTGGGTGCCCGCGATGGTGGGAGATACTATGGTGACCGCCTTCTACTCCATCGAGAAACGAAAAGTTTCTATTACTTACCGAGTTGCCGAACATGAAGGAAGTAACCCTGGTAGCGTCACTCCATAATGCCAGTGCATTGATATCCATCATCAACCTGGCTTTTTCAGTGGCATCAACACCTGAGTTTAACTCCACGTAATCACTTAACCGGACATTTAGTCGAATTAACTCCTTCTTGATATCCGGGGTGATATTAGCTTCGAAATCCCGCATATCTTCATTTGATTCTAACCGCTTTTCTATGGATCGTACCGATTCCAGGTATTCTGCCATTTTATTCTGATCGGCAGCGCCCAACTGTCCGTTAAGTTTTCTTGCATCGTCCAGCACCAGGTCTATCACACTTTTTTTCCAGGGGTTCTGTTTTGCCGGGGTGACTCCGGGAATGAAGTTTCTGAAGAGTCGATCAAAGGCGAATCGGGGATTTACTTCTTTTGGCCGGGGTCTGGTAGGGGTTTCCCAGCTGATAGACGATCCATATAATCTGGTATATCCTACCAATTCATCCACCCCACCTTTTACCGGGTCCATTCCATACTCCAGGGATGGAAACCGGGTTTCCTTCGAAATGTGATTTGCCAGTACCTGGTCCATGGAAGTTCCCTTCACATCTATATTGGCACCGGTGGTCTTTTCAATCAATCGACAAGTTAAGAAAGGAGCTGTCTTAGTATAATGTCCGTCAGTCCCATTTACGTCAACCAGGTTGTTCTTTAATTGACTCATTATCACCAGATCCTTCTTATATGGCTCGAGTGGCTTAAGCGTAGGAGACATATCGAACTGTCTGCCAAACTGCTGGGGTGTCCAGTAATCTTCACGCACTCCATTTGGGAAATAGAACACAGCAAGTCTCCTGGGGCGGTTGGTTTCCAGAAATCGCTCTAAACGGGCACCGGGTGGAACCATTGCCTGAAGGAAGGGCAGTGCAACACTTGCGCCTATTCCTCTTAGTGCTCTACGTCTTGATATATGCCAGGATTTCATGTTACCAGTTTTTTAACACCTGAATATAAAACTTTGTTAGCTAAATTACCTTATCTCCCACATTATGATCCACTACTACTTTGTCGGTTTTTTTGTATTGAAAGGGGTAGCTTAGCACGATTTCCTCAATAAATGGTACAGGGTCAAATTTATACTCCACCAATAAATCAGCCAGCGTTTCGATGGTTTTGGTGTCTTTGAATACTACAGATCTTCCTAAAGCAAATCCAAGCATTTTCCTGGAAATTCCATTAGCGAATTGTTTTTCCCTGGTATTCAGTATTTCTTTTAATTCAAGCGCTCCTTCAAATGTCTCACCAGACTTTAAACTCCCGCTGACGTCAATTGGATTGGGGGAGTTTTCATAATTTGCTCTCCACCGGCCGACGGCATCGTAATTCTCCAGCGCAAATCCAAGGTCGTCCATATCCTGATGGCAACCGAAGCAGGAGGGGTTTTCCCGATGAATTACCAGGGCTTCCCTTAAAGTCAGTTCGTCATGTATTTCTTTCGTTGCTTCCAGGTCGGGTACATTAGGAGGCGGTGGCTTGGGCGGAGACGAAAGCACTTTCTCCATCACCCATTTACCCCGTAACACCGGGCTGGTGCGATTGGGCAAGGAGGTGGTGGTCAGGACACTGGCCATTCCCAGAATACCACCTCTTTCCGGTATATCCAGTACTACTTTACGTAAAGAATCTCCTTCAATTCCTGAAAGGCCGTAGTGATTGGCCAGCGATTCGTTCAGAAAGGTATAGTTCCCGTTCAGAAGTTCCAGGAAATTTCGACTATCGCTAAGGGTATAATAGAAATATTCCACGGTTTCTCCGTACATAGCTGTTCTCAAATCCTGGCTGAACTCTGGGAAAAGGTCAGGGTCTTTTTCAAATTCCGGCTGTATAATATTGTCGATTTCCAGCCATTGGGAGACAAAGCTTTCTGCCATTCTCTTGGATTTGGGATCTTCCAACATTCTGCGAACCTGCTTTCGCACTAATTCCGGGTTACTCAAATCTCCTTTATATGCCGCTTCCAATAGTTCAACATCGGGAATACTGCACCATAGAAAAGAGGACATTCTGGTGGCCAATTCGAAACTATTCACCAGGTAAGGCTCCGTAAATGGGGGATCGGCTTCCTGTCGTATTAAAAAGTGATGCGAAACCAATACCGCTTTTAGCACCTCCTGCATGGCGAGATCAAATTGGTCTTTGCTTTCAGGAAGGCTTTTATATACCTCATCAAAGAAATTGAGCAGCAGCGTCCGTTCTTCTGCTGACAGGTATCGACGATAGGCCAGTGTGGTAAACGAAACTATGGCTTTTTGAGCAAGATCCAAGGTTGCCTGGTGAGCCAGATTCCGGTTATAAATTAATGAATACCACCAGTGTTTGATTTTTTGGAACAGGGTAAATGTATTCGATGGAACATGATTGCGCCACAAATCCTGATCTTCATACATTTCATGTATAACTAATTCCGAAATCTCAAAATAACGCTCCATTAAAAGCGGTGTGACATAGAGTGTTCCGGAAAAATTATCGAAACCTTCCCCTCCGCCAGGGTCCCTTGGAAGTAGTGAATCGGTTTCAATAAAAATACCGGTTAGATCCTGAATAGCGTATTCATACTCGCGGTTGCTCAACCTCCGGGCGGTGATAATCCCAGGATCCGGTTTTTCCAGGGCATCTTTAATGTATTTTTTAATATAAAATAGCAGTGTATCTTTTTCCATTCTTGTCAGTGGAGGTTTTTCCTCCGGAGGCATGGTGCCGTTTTCAATGTGTTCAATCACCTTCAAAAACACATCACCGCGCTTCTGTATACTGAGAATGAAATCGAACTGGTTTAAGTTTAGTCCCCCTTTATTGTCGTCGGCATTGTGACACGCCTTATTGCAGTTTTTGTCGAAAATTGGCTTTACTGTTTTCCAGTAGTGCTTTTGTTCCTCAGGGTAATCAGCCAAAACGGCACTGCTTACTGTTAAGAATGCCAGGAGAAATAGAAATTGAAGACGCATTGCCTTTGAATTGAACTATTAAAATACCAATAAATGCTGAGTTTTGCCAGTTTATTTGGAACAGGAGATTGATACAATTTGCCCACGGATACTTTACTGGAGTTGGAAAACGAACAGCCCATTGTCTATGTCACTAACCAGTATATTTCCGGTGGGGCTGAATGGATAAACTCCAAATGCCCCCAGGAAACCATTCCCAAAGCCATCACCACCATTCAGGTTGGTTTTAAATTGGTCAAGCAGTCTGGGTGCGGCGGGTGTTGATATTTCGAAAACCTTAAAACCAGCGCCATAATAGGACACATAGGCCAGATTATCTAGAATATACAAATTGTGCGCTCTGGCAGTGTTGTCGCTAATTTCCCCAACCATTACAGGTGCAGCCGGACTGGAGATGTCCCAAATGGTAATATCCGCCAGCGGGTCAGCTGCGGTTTCGTCACAAATGAATAAAAAATTATCATCTTTGGTTACCCACCCACTATGATGGTAGGTATTGGTATTTCGAATCGTGCTCAGCAGCTGTGGGTTGGCAGGGTCCTGTACATTATAAATGTAAGTAGCGTCTGTGGCGTGAAAATCGTACATCCGATTGCGAATAACTGCCACATCATGCCCGCCGACTGAGTTATTATCTTCCCAAATCAACTGAGGGTCTGTAGGGTCGGCGGCAAGATCAAAAATCCGAAGTCCGGGTGCAAACTCGAAGCTAACATAAAGAAAGGTGCCATCAATGAAGATATTATGTGCTTCCTGAAACGCACCAACGACAGCCGGGTTTGACGGATCACTGATGTCCACAATACGACTCATATCATCTGTTGCTGATGCAAAGTCGCTGTTGGTAGCATAGAGATAGGTACCGAAAGTCTTCATATCGAATCCAATCACCTGATCCAGTGTAGAGGCAACCTGTGGGTTCACCGGATCTGTAATATCTACCAGGGTTACATTCCCGGTACGCAGATTCGAAAAATCTCCGACAATCGCATATTCCCGATCGGTTAATTGGTCTGTATAGCCCCAGACATCGGTAGTGGAATTTCCGGGAATTTCAGTTTGTGATAATAGGGTGATTGTAGGCCCAGCGGGTTCTTCATCTGAAAAACAGGCGCTGAGTGTGGCACAGATTAAGAATAATGGAATTCCACGGCTCATTGGGCTGACTTTTGGTATTGAATCTACAATCTTTAATCTATAAACTACAATTTACCAACCATCAACCATCAACCGGCAACCTGCCTACCAGTCTTCCAGCAGTTCCTCTACCGCATCCATCTTTTCCTGACTGTAAGCACCCGACATGGTATGCACAATTTGACCGCTTTCGTCAAGTACGAAAAAATAGGGGGTGTCTTTGCGATCCAGATTCAGGGATTGCTTAAAAGATTTAATCTCACCCTTGTAGAAAAGTAAATGAGGTTCCAGTTCAGGATCAGAATGCTTTCGCATCTTCTTTTTAACGGTGCCCAATGCGGCTTTATTGACGCCAGCGAACATGGCAATGAAATACACATTGACATCATAGTCATTGCTGAACAGTCCCGGCTTGTCAGGTTTGTATATAAACGTCCGGTAAACCGGATTAAACCAGGAAACCAGATCATCTTCCGACTTTTTAGAATATGACATTCCGATAAGGGTATACTTCCCTTTGGTGTCCTGGGGTAAATGCAACACCTGGTCACTCAACCTGGTAACTTCCATTTGAGGAAAGGACTGACTCATTTGGCCATGCAATAGAGGGCAAGACATCACAAAGAGCAGCAAAAAATAGCTTATATTCTTCATTTGGTTACTTTTTTATCTTTAACAACGTCGTAGTGGTAAAGTTAATATGAGAACCTGAAGATTATTTCGGAATCTACATCATAGTCTGACTATGTAAGAAATAAATTAGATTTTGGTTAAAATAACCTCTGGTATCAGCTAATTTTATCCTGGTGTTGTTACAGTTTAGCGTATGAGCAATTTTTTTATGAGGGTTTGTGGAATATTAATTTTGTTGATGTCGTTCATTGCCTGCGAAGAAGATGACGTGGATGTATCAGAGTTTACAGGCAATGAAATGGTATATAACCTTACCCCGGAATCTACCTATTACAATGGATCAGGTTCCGTAACCATTAAAGAAAGGGTCGACCAGGGAGTAACCATAGAAATTGCCATGGATCCTACCGGCTCAGGGGGTTCACATCCTGCGCATTTACACTATGGCACTTTCGATGTGCCAGATGCCGAAATGGCAGCAATGCTCATACCCGTCGATGCTTCCACCGGATTGAGTGTAACCACCATATATATGTTTTTGGATGAAACGGAGATAAGTTACAATCAACTGATTGACTTTGACGGGAGTATTAAAGTCCATCTGGACGATGGCCCAAATAAGAAAGTAGTGATTGCAGCCACGAATATTGGAATTAATGCCAGTATGAACATATCCGATATTGCTGTGTGTTCCAGCGAGAAGCAGGCTATTTAACACGCTGGGTTACTTCGCTCACAGTGCAATTGGTCCAAGAAATTTATCAGGAATATTAAAAGCATTTACCAGGCCAGCAGAATAACCGGCTATTGCATTACATAATTCAGTACGATGCTTTCTGATAGCTTTGGATTTAACCCCTTCCATATAGCCATTTTCAAGATACCATCCTTTATGTTTGTCCATGAGGTTTAAGGCAAACAGCTGACATAACTGGCTTAGAACATTGTTCAATTTGGGGTCGGTAACTGACTTTATTGCTAGTACAAATTGCTCCAACATCACTCGTTCAACATAGGCATGTGCCAGGTTGACCAGGTGGTTCTGACATTCATTAAAGGCCTGGAAACTATTCATCCCTTTATCGATACGGTGTTTGAGCCTTTGACCTGCTCTGGTTAGCAGATGACGTTCGCGATAACTGAAGGCAGCCAGGTGAAAATCATGGTCCTTCAGGTGGGTTGATGAAGTTTTTCTGATGGTTATCGGGTTCAATTCTGAAATGGAGGTTGTGGCCTGCTTAGCAATATATTTCACCAAACCCAAAAACTTAGTATCGTTAAATTCCTGCTGGAATTCAGCCAGTCTGGACTTTGCCACCAATTGCATCAGTACCGTATTGTCTCCTTCAAAAGTGGTGAATATTTCAGAATCTGCTTTAAGCTCACCCAGCCGGTTTTCCCATAAATATCCGCTTCCACCACAAGCTTCGCGACAGACCTGTAACGTGAAGCTGGTGTTCCAGGTGCAGTAAGCCTTGATACCTGCGGCCAGCGCCTCAATTTCCCTGCGTTCCTCGGGTTGTTGTTGCAAATATTTTTCGGTCAGGAATTTCAAGGTAAAATCCAGTGCATAAGCATTTGCCAGTAACGGCATTAGTCTTTTTTGATGAGCTTGATAGTTTATAATTCTTTGTTCCGGTAGGCCAGGAGCTCCAAATTGTCGTCTTTTATGCGCGTATTTAATAGCAATGGCTAGTCCGGTTTTGGCTGCGCTAAGCCCTGCCCAGGGAACCCCGATTCGGCCACCTACCAGGGTGCCCAGCATAGTAAAAAATCGTTTTGAGGGATTTGCAATGGGGCTTTGGAACTGGCCATCATCGGTAACCTGGGCAAATCTGTCCAGCAGGTTATTGATTGGAATTCGAACATGGCTAAACCAAATCCTTCCATTGTCCACTCCATTCAGGCCCTGTTTTTCACCACAATCTTCGATCCTGATTCCATTAAGCGTGTTACCAGCTTGATCCCGGATTGGAACCAAAAAAGCGCAGACCCCGTAATTCTGGCGGTTTAATAGTAATTGTGCAAAAACTGTAGCCATTTGACCATCATCCGCAGCGTTGCCGATATAGTCTTTCCTGGCAGAATCAGTAGGAGTATTGATGATAAACTCTTTAGTTTCAACATCGAAGGTTGCGGTAGTTTCAATATCTCTAACATTGCTGCCATGGCCGGTTTCTGTCATAGCGAAACAGCCGGGTAATTCCAGGTTGCCCACCTTCTTCAGGTATTGCCGATGATGCCCTTCACTTCCCAATGCCAGAATACTGCCTCCAAATAACCCAAATTGTACCCCATACTTAACCATAAGGCTGAGATCGAAGTAGCTCAAAACTTCCATGGTGGCAAAATATGCTCTCATATTGCCGCTGCCTCCGTTGTTTTCAGGGTAAGAAAGGGCGCCATAACCCTCCTCAGAAAGAATTTGTAACCAACTAAAAATTGATTTCCGGTACTGTTGGGTATCCTGGGGATGGTACTTTTCAAAGTCCTCTTTTTGTAAGCGCAGACGCAGCCGATTCTTTATTTCAATAGTTTGGCCGTCCAGAATTGCTGACAGCTTAGATACCTCAAATTGTTCAGGTAATCCTTGGACTTTCTCAATATCTGGCTGCTGGCTTGGTGCAAGCAGATCATCCAACGCTTCACTGGTAATAACGCCCAGCGCCTCCTCGATTTGACTTAGTGCCAGTTTGGTGTTTTTGCTTTGCCACTGTTCCCTGTTCTGGTCGGAAATCCGGGTAATTTCAAGTCCCAGGCTGGCCAAAGATTTCTTGGAAGACTCCGGAATATGAGGTGCTGCTCTTTTAATAACTGACAGCCATTCATTTAGCTGCTGGGGTGATGGGGGGTTGTCGGGTTGAAGACGGTCTGAGATAAATGATTTTTCACTATCTGTCAGCCAATCCTGCTGGACTATCCTTTGTTTGATGGAAACAATTTCATCCTCTGAAAGCACACTGTCTGACCAGGCAACATACAGCATAGGAAGGAAAATCAGCAGACCCGGAGATTGTTCGATGGTTTGAATGTCCGTTTTACTAAGGTCCTGAAAAATCTGCTGCAGTTTCATGTTAGTTTCAATTTATTCAAACATAATCAACCGCGGCTTATTTCTTTTTATTTTTGTCCTGATCGTTTCGGGTTGATTGAGCCCGGGTGCGGGCTTCCCATTGTTGACGTGCCAGCCTTTGAAGATCTTCAACGGTATCTGTTTCATCGACTATTTCAAACCCCAGCAGGGTTTCAAACAGGTCTTCCAGAGAAACCAGTCCGATTATGCTGCCGTACTGGTCGTTAACCATGGCGATTTTTTTTCTTTCCCTGATTAATTTATCCAACAATTTTTGTAACGGTTCGGTGTTTTCTACAAACGGTAGACTCAACTTGATTTCACCAAGTTTTTTGTCCTCATTGCCCTCTGCAAGCAATGCCAGTATTTCATCTTTCAGAATCATACCGGTTATATGGTCAGGATTGTCCAGGTAAACCGGAATGCGTGAGTGGCTCAAAGGTTTGTTTGCCTGGTAGAATTCGTTTAGTGTCAGCTGTTCATCCGCGGTAAAAACAACGGATCTTGGGGTCATAATATCATTAACCTGAAGCTTATTTAAACGTAACAGGTTTTGAATTATAGCTGATTCATCAGGTAGTAACGCTCCACTTTCAGCACCCTGTTGGGTCATGGCAGTAAAATCAGCCCGGCTTAATACTGACCTGGTTTTGTTTTTACTGATCGATTTGGTAATGCGTTGGCTAAGCCATACAAAAGGAGCCAGGATCAGTATCAGCACACCTAACGACCGCACTGTAAATGTGGTTAACCTGCGCCACATATTCGCCCCAATAGTTTTGGGAATTATCTCTGATAAAATCAGTATGGCCATTGTCATAGCCCCGGCAATCACCGTTTCATAGGTAATTGTAGTAATTCCCAGATTAATTTGGGTGGTACCAAATAACTTACCCGCCTCAACGCCTACTCCAATAGCGCCCGTGGTATGAGCTATGGTGTTGAGCGTTAAAACAGCTGACAAAGGGCGGTCTATGTCGTTTTTATAGGCCTGTAGTTGACTGGCAATTGGGTTGTTCTCCCGCTTACAGCGGTTGACGTAGGAGGGAGTTACACTAAGAATCACAGCCTCCCAAATAGAACATAAGAAGCTAATTATAATTGATAGCAGGAAAAATAGGACTAGCAGTGTCATGCCAATTCACTCTTGTATCTGATTGTAGCCACTCCTCTGATAGTGGCTGCTACCGAGCAGTACTTGTCAACAGAGAGCGCTACTACCTTTTCAAGATCAGATAGACTGGTATCGGGTGATGAAAGCTTAAACGTAAGCAGTATATCGGTGAAATATTTCGGATGTTCATCCCGCCTGGTACCTTCAGCAACCACCTGCAACCCCTGGATGGTCTTCCTTTTCTTTTGCAGGATCTGTATTACATCCACCGCCGAGCAAGCGGCGGTTGCCGAAAGTAGCAACTCCGTGGGAGACTGGTGCTTTTTCTGATCCGGACCGTACATGTCGATTTGAACGGAATTACCTTGAGGGTTTACGGCTTCGTACTCTAATTCTGCTTTGTAGGTGGTAGTGGTGGTTTTAGTGGTACTCATAAAATTTAATTACATATTCCTTCTATACTGACCACCGACCTCGAACATGGTGTGGGTTAACTGGCCAAGTGAACAATATTTTGAGGCTTCCATTAAGCTATCAAAAATATTTCTGTTTTGAACGGCTGCTTCCTTTATTTTATTCAACCAGGTTCCTGCAGTGCTGAGCTGGAATTCTTGCAATCTGGTCAACATTTCAATCTGGTACTGCTTTTCGGAAGCAGTAGCCCGGATTACCTCTCCGGGAATTATTGTTGGTGAGCCTTTACTACTCAGGAAAGTGTTTACCCCGATAATTGGTAGTTCCCCGCTATGTTTTTGAGTTTCGTAATGCAGGCTTTCTTCCTGTATTTTACCACGCTGATACATGGTTTCCATAGCGCCCAGTACGCCTCCTCTTTCGGTTATTCGATCGAACTCAATCAGTACTGCTTCTTCTACCAGATCTGTCAACTCTTCAATAATAAATGACCCCTGCAACGGGTTTTCGTTCCTGGCCAGGCCCAGTTCTTTACCGATGATTAATTGGATGGCTAAAGCACGCCGTACAGAGTCCTCGGTTGGAGTAGTTATGGCTTCATCATATGCATTGGTATGCAGGCTGTTGCAGTTATCGTAAATAGCATATAAAGCCTGTAATGTGGTCCTGATGTCATTAAAATCAATTTCCTGAGCATGCAGTGAGCGGCCCGAAGTCTGGATATGATACTTCAGCATTTGGGATCGACTATTTGCATGGTATTTTAGTTTCATGGCTTTGGACCAAATTCTTCGCGC
>BQJT01000036.1:0-25000 GCA_021604845.1 Cyclobacteriaceae bacterium | reverse complement strand
TACACTACATAATATCGCTACATTGTGTCCCTGGTAGACAGACCAGTCTTGCTTCTTCAGAAAGTCCCGGAAATCTTTTTCTTTCAGAATCATTCCCTGGAACAACTGGTCTTTGATGTCCAAAACGGTGCGGGGACCAGTGTCAAACATTTTTTCTAAATCAAGAGTGATTAAGGTGCTTTGTGCCACCCTGTTCACAATTGGTTCTTGTTGCTCGCTATTTTTCATTTGGCATTACCTAATTTTATTTTTGGAACGGTTGTCTTATACTCCTTTAAATAGAACGGCTCAAAGTATGCCAGGTTTTCCACCTGATGGTTCTTAAATTTTATTTGGGCCAACTGCCCAACCGAAACCGCTGACGGCACCAGATTATCAATATATAAACAGTTGTCTCCCGCCAGCAACTCCCGGCACTTTTCCCAGCCATTACCAAAGAAAAGTACCTTACCTTTTGAAGTCCATTCATCAAAAGTATTTGCAGTTACAATCTGAGCACGAGTCTCAGCTTCCACCTGCAATTCCTGGTTCAGAATCATACAATATACCTCCATTCTTCTGGCGTCGATCATCGGACAATAATAATCTGCATTTAGTTGTGCGTCGGCCAGTTGAAAGGCCATTGCCCTCAAAGTATTGATAGCTATCAGAGGAATATCCATTGCGTAGCATATTCCTTTTGCAGTAGCAACTCCGATTCGTAAACCGGTATAAGATCCGGGACCCATTGAAACAGCCACCGCCCTTAAATCACTCATGGCTACCTGGCAGTTGCTCAGTAATTGTTTGATCATCACTGCCAAATGCGTTGAATGAGATTTTTCTAACAGCAAGTCCTGCGAACCCAACAGTTTCCCTTCCTTGTGCAATGCCACAGAACAAATTCCAGTAGCAGTTTCAATGCTTACTATTAACGACATCTTACAAAATTAACTAAATAACTCTATCTATTTCAGCAGGGCGCAGACTACCACGCATACCCGCTAAAAACAAATGCCACCCTTCGCAGGATGGCATTTGTTTTCTCTGTTTGGATTTATTTTAACTTCCCTGAAGCAGTTCTGCGTATCGGGCAGAATCATTGAGCACCTCTACCGCTGCACGTATCGCTTCATCGGAATTAAAAGAAGTTTCAACTACGCCTTTTCTCAAGTAATACCTGCTACTGATCTCTTCTTCCAGAATCTGCTTAATATCAGACTTGAACTTTTGTAAGTCTGTGTCTTTATTATGCTGTACTTTTTCTTTTAAGGAGTATATCTGATCATCAATATCTTCGTAGTACTTTTCTTTTTTGGCCATTTTGATCAAGTCGTCGATAGTACTTTCAACCCTGGTAGTATAATCGTAATCCTTGTCTTTCAACCAGGTAATAAATTGCTGATATTCCTGGTCGGTTAATCGAAAATCTCTGGATGAGGCTACGGTAGGATGACTATAATAGTATTCCGTAGCGTAGTCAAATATCAAGCCGTTACCCACCAGGCTTACCGCGATGGGAGCCAAATATTCCAGGTCTACCTGGATATCGGGGTCCACTCCTCCTCCATCGTAGACCGTCCTTCCATTTTTGGTTTTGAACGCCACTTTCAGCGAATCGGGAACTTTACCAACGCTGCCGTCATCATTCCGGTGGCTATAGTCAATGGCCTGAATACAGCGACCACTTGGGATATAATATTTGGCGGTCGTCACTTTTAATTGTGAGTTATAGGTTAATGGCCTGGTAGCCTGTACCAAACCTTTTCCAAAAGTCTTTTGGCCAACCAGCACACCCCGGTCATAATCCTGAACCACACCCGCTACAATTTCGGAGGCTGAAGCACTACTACTACTGGTAAGTATTACCAATGGCATTTCTGTATCCACCGGAGGGTTCAGCGCCTTATAAGTCTTGTTCCAATCGGTCATTTTACCTTTGGTACTAACCACTTCGGATCCTTTAGGTATAAATATATTAGACACATTGACCGCTTCATTCAGCAATCCTCCGGGATTCCCCCTGAGATCAACAATGAATTTGGTAGCTCCCTTACCCTTTAGTTCAACCACCGCATTCTTTACTTCTTTCCCGGCATTTGTAGTGAAGTCAGAAAGTTTTATATATCCGATTCCATCTTCAACCATTCCGTAATACTGCACATTGTCGATGGTAATTTTCTCGCGGGTCATTTCAACCTGGATCAGATCAGGGGTTTCATAACGCTTAACCGCAATGATAAGCTTACTGTTTGCCTGTCCTCTCAGCAGCTTGCTTATATCAGTGTATGCTTTCTCTTTGACGTTGATGCCGTCTACAGTAATAATCTCATCACCGATCTTCAACCCCGCTTCATGGGCAGGAAAGCCTTCATAAGGCATGATTATCATATTCCTACCATTTCTGGTCCCTATCAGTGCCCCGATCCCGCCATATTGGCCGGTGGTCATGGTGCGATAGTCTTCAATATCGTCTTCCGGAATATAGTTTGTATAGGGATCAAGTGATTCCAGCATGGCGTTTATCCCTGTCTTAATTAGTTGATTGGGATCAACATCATCCACATAATAGGTATTCACCTCCTTATATAAAGTTGCGAAAATATCCAGGTTCTTGGTAATCTCGAAATATTTCTCGGTGGGTGTGTTGAAGGCCAAAAACGCTCCAACAACAAGCACGGAGACCAAAAACATAGATAGCTTATTTACATATTTTCCCATATCAATTTTCTTTGCTGCCTACTAATTTTGTTAAACGCTGCAATGATTGTTTTAGTTTCCTGGCAATAAGATCATAGCTCTCGATTTCTTTGCCAATATAAATATATCCAATTAGCAGGTAAAAACGGTCTTCCGATCTTTTTAAATGATGTTTGTTAAGTCGATATGCCTCCCGTACTCTCCGCTTTAATTTGTTGCGGTCTACTGCTTTCTTAAATTTTTTCGTGGGGATGGATACAAGTACCTGCGTGGATTGACTGTCTGCTGATGGTGGCTCAGTTAGATAAACTACCCTTAATGGATAGACATTGAAAGACTCACCTTTTGAGAAAAGTGCTTCAATCCGGCTTTTGTTACGCAGTATTTCTGACTTGGGAAATTTGCTCAAAACTGCCTGGTTTTGCTTCTAAAAGTAACATTTTTTAGTCCCCAGACAATTGATATGTTTTAGATTACTTTATATGCGTGCGTTCATCAGAAACAGTAAGCTTTTTTCGGCCCTTGGCACGGCGGTTTGAAATCACTGCCCGGCCGCTGGCGGATGCCATACGCGCTCTAAACCCGTGCTTGTTCTTTCTCTTTCTGTTTGATGGCTGAAATGTCCTCTTCATCTCCTTTATTTAAAGTAATGGGCTGCAAAGATAAGCAGCATTTTGATATTATGAAATAAGTTTACTGAAATACCTGAAAGTATTCTTGAAATATATAAAGTTATTAACTTCAGGCAATATCAATTGTATGCAGTACACCATTTCTTACCAGAATCCGCTCACCCATTTTGTAGACATTGAAGTTTCCTGTAATGCAGCTGGAAAACACCTGCTCAATTTTCTGATACCCGCCTGGAGGCCTGGCAGATATGAATTGTCCAATTATGCTGAAAACATCAGCAGTTTCAATGCCGTTGATGAAAACGGTGATCACCTGCCCTTTAAGAAAACCTCAAGAAACTGTTGGCAGGTAGCAACCCGGGGCATTCAGGCGGTCAATGTAAAGTATCAGTTCTACGCCAATCAGATCAATGCAGGGGGCTCTATGCTCGATGACCAACAGCTTTATTTAAACTTTATTAACTGCCTGATGTATTTAGAACATCAAATAATGGAGCCCTGTTTGGTGAGTTTAAAAATAAATCCAGCTTATAAAATTGCCTGTGGGCTGCCAAACAGGAATTCCCGGCAACTGATTGCCAGGGACTATTATCACCTGGTAGACAGCCCGATGATTGCTTCCGATAAGCTCAAGCACTGGAAGTTTCAACAACATGGTGTCTCCTATAATCTATGGTTCATGGGATCACACCGATTGTACAAACCCAGGGTGATCAAAGCCTTTAAATCCTTTATCAGGGCACAAACAGAAACCATGGGAGGATTTCCGGAGCCAAACTATCACTTCCTTTTTCAAGTGCCCGCAACCAAAATTTACCATGGTGTTGAGCACACCAACAGCACTGTGATATCCCTGGGGCCGGGAAGTGAGCTTCACAAAACCCGGTACCATGATTTTCTTGGTATTAGTTCCCATGAATTATTCCATGTCTGGAATATTAAAAAAATCCGCCCCAAAGGGTTATTGCCATACAACTTCAAAGCGGAAAACTATTTTGAAGAAGGTTTCGTAGCCGAAGGGCTTACTACCTACTACGGAGACCTTTTCCTGGTAAAAAGCGGGGTGATTGATTTGAAACAATATTTCAAGGAGCTTAATAAACTGTTTAAAAGACATTTCGAAAATGATGGAAGGCATTATTCCAGTTTGGTAGAGTCTTCCAGGGATTTGTGGGTGAATGGATATTCCGGAGGAGATCAGCGGCGAAAAGTTTCGATCTACGGCAAGGGTGCAATTGTGGGTTTAATGCTTGATCTGTCATTGCGAAGGATCAGCCAAAATCAGTATTCCCTGGATGATGTCATGAGACATTTATGGAAACAATTTGGGAACACCGACCAGGGCTATTCGGTTAATAATATAGAGATGCTCTGTACTCAACTCAGCGGTGAAAACTTTAAAACCTTCTTCCACAACTTTATCTATGGCGTTACCCCTTTAGAATCGGAATTAAATTCATTGTTGGATCATGTAGGTTGTTATCTGGTAGAAACACCCTCCAAGCAAAGCCTGAAAAAACTATTTGGCATATGGGGGAGTTCTGAGGATGAAGGTCTGGTTATTAAACAAATTGATGCTACCAGTCCCGCCTGGCGTTTGGTGGCCATTGGTGATGTCATTACCAAAATAAACGGTAAACACGTTACCAAAAATCTAAATAAGTTGTTGGGGAAATCTTCCACTCTTAGACTACAGGTGAATCGGAAAGGGCGAAAACTCCGGATTTCAGTACCCAGGGGAAAAGCCGGATTTTTCCTGCAGTATAAGGTTGCCAAGCAGCAACGGATTACCGAGGAACAGCGATCGAACTTTCGTGCCTGGCTGAATCACAAATTCTAAATCCGTTGACCACTATGGTCACTGGTTAGTTATCACCAATATCCAACCATCGGGCTTTAATTCCGTCCCTTCGAAATTTAATTTAGACCAACTGTCCGTTGCTTTTTATGCGGAATATCGGCTATCTGATGGTGGTCCTTCTATGGTAATTAGGAATATTTTGGGTTTGAAAATCTAGTCACCATTGTAGTAACAAAAATAATCGCCAGACCCGGGTTACTTACCGGACCCGGGGTCACTTAAAATAATTCAGTAGGAAAATAATACTGGAGGTTAATCAATTCAATCAAAGAGATGAAAGCTAAATCAGAAGTTTGCACTTTGTTGTTCGAATACTACGGTGATTATCGCAGTTTGTCAGAAAATGGGATCACCATTCGCTGTATGTTAGGTAATGGCTGTTACTCCGCCATCGTTCCAACCAGGAATTTGGAATATTTAACCAATAAAATTACCCCTCTGCGTGTTATCTCGGCGATTCAATAATGCCGTATCGGGCTCAATTAATTGACAATCAATATGCAATTAAAAAAAATCTACTACTTTTCGGATTACTCTCATACATGGCTTCTGTAAACACTCAAGCTACTGAGAGCATCGAGGCCGGCCCCAAATTAGGTCTCAATATCCCAAGTTAGGGGTGAATACTAATCAATACTAAACTTCTCATCCGGTACTCCGGTATTCATTTCAATACTAACCACCTCTGCTTCCATTTTTTGAGGTCCCATACTGATAACTGCCGTTTTTGGAAACATGATGCCGTTGACTTCATGATAATCCCTGTATTCCACTGACTGCTCGAAACTTCCCTGCGGAGTATCCAGAGTAGTACTTTCTTTAAGTTTTAGCCCTGAACTTTTAGAAAAATATGAATACGACTTTTTGCCGCTAGGTTGCGAAACTTCCAATACATAAGTATCTTCTTCCCCTATTCTTTCCAACCCGGTTAAGGCCAGGGTAACTCCCAGTTGATCATAGGTCAACTCCGGTACCACTCTGGATTCAACTATTGATTCCTTAATCCGTTTTTCATCCAATGGCTTTTTCTGTCCCTGGACAATTTCCACTCCTGCCGTACCATTAAATACTTGTTTCTGGAATTCCATGTCACCAGCCTTCACTGTCTCAAAAGACATATTTGGTGCTTTCCGGACACTGGTTATTTCCAATTCAAGTCCTTGCATAGAAGCTTTCATAACCTGGGTGATATCCTCGATTTTTTCCAGCAGATCCAGTCCTCCCAGTGCCTCCAGGTAATTGTCTATCACTTGCTGCGGGCTTATTTCGGCCGAAAGATCCTCTGCGGATGTTGGTGTGTAAGGATCTCCATAAATATCATAATACTGAACAGGGCCAAATTGCTGGAGGCCCCCGGCCACCTCTGAAGTCTTACCTACTACCAGCACATAAGCATTATCCGGCTTAATGTATTTTTGGGCCATTTCCTGAACGTCCATTACGGAAACCTCCTGAATTCTCTTAAGATAGTTGCTGTAATAATCTTCCGGTAAATCATAGCGGTCAATGTTTATGGCAAAATTAGCGATGGTTGACGGGCTTTCCAGCGATCTGGCAAATCCCCCGGTTATGTAGTTTTTAATAGACTGTAGTTGTTCCTCCTCAACGGGTTCATTTCTGATTCGCTTGAGTTCATGAAAAAACTCATATATCGCACTATCCGTCACTTCATTGCGAACGCTGGCGGCTGCATTAAAAGACCCAATAAGTCGATCACTTGAGAGTGACGAACCTGCTCCATAGGTGTATGCATGGGTTTCACGGAGGTTCTCCATAAGGTTAGAACTAAAACCTCCTCCCAGAATCGTATTCATTACACGTGATTTAACCACATCCGGATCGCCGGTTTTTAATACTACGGGATATGTAATGTTAATTACTGATTGGACAGACTGCGGCCTGTCTACCAAAGCTACTTCTGTTTTCTCCGGAGCCTTTGGCAGCTGGTATTCAAATTTCGGAACATCACCTGATTCCCAACTTCCGAAGTATTCCTCCACCAATGATCTGGCCTTGTCCTGGTTAATGTCTCCTACGATGGCCAGATAAGCTACATTTGGCTTAAAAAATTGATTGTAGTACCCGATACAGTCGTCAATACTAATTTTATTTACTGTCTCTTCGGTTATGATTTCGCCATATGGATGATTCTTACCATATCTAAGCACTCCACGAACATTCGAAGCTATGGCTTCAGGGTCGTCCTTATTGGCCTGCAAACCAGAAATAGTCTCCTTTTTAATTTTTTCAAGTTCTGCTTCCGGAAAAGATGGTCTCAAAGTCACATCGGCCATAAGGTCCAGCAACTTGTCGGTGTGCTTGGTTAAAGAAGAAGCGTATACACCGGACGCAGAAGTAGATAAACTACCGCCGATTTGATCAACTTCTTCATCAATTTGCGCTTTACTGCGGGATTCAGTACCCCTTGACATTAGCTGCCCAGCGGTGGAAATATAGCCGGCTTTGTCACCTTCCACAATGGGGTCAAGGTCAAGTACTAACGAAAAAGCTACTCTGGGCAGCTTGTGGTTTTCAACTACAAACACCTTTAATCCATTAGGTAAAGTGAAAGTTTCAGGCTTACCCAATTGAATAACAGGTGCAGGGCCCGGTTTTGGTGGTTCTGAACGGTCTAAAGATGAACTGGAAATTTCTGTCGATTCGGCCGATATTTCGGGGATACTTGAATCATCAAGGGTGGAGGTCGTTTTGGTGGTGGTACAAGCCACCAAAAAAAGAGCTATGGATAGATGATAAATTATTCTTTTCATAGTGGTTAACCTTCTTTGTTTATATCTGTTGAATCCGGTTGTTGCTGGGCCGACTTGGGTAAATAATACAATACAACACGATTCTCTTCAGTAAAATATTTGTTAGCAACCCGCTGGATATCCTCACGGGTTACCTTCATGTAGCGCTCAATTTCGGTGTTGATCAGGTTTGCATCCTGAAAATACATATGATAATTAGCCAGGCTTTCAGCAATTCCAGCAACCCGGCTGTTCGCACTAACAAAATCGTTCTCAATCTGGTTGCGCAATTTTTGAAACTCCGCTTCTGAGATTAACTCCTGTTTTACTTTTTCATATTCAACCTCCATGGCGGCTTCCAGGTCTTCCGGACTGGTACCTACATTGGCAATTCCGTAAGCAATAGTCACTCCGGGATCCTCCAACCCGAGGGCAAACGCCCCAACTGCCAGCGCTTTCTGCTGTTCGTCTTTTACGGATTTATATAATCTGGAGCTTTCACCTTGTGATAGCAGTTGAGCCAACATACTTACGGCATAGTAATCTTCAGTCCCTTGAGCTGGAATATGATATGCCTGAATTACTGCGGGTAGCTGGATGTTGTCATACACCACATCCCTTACTTCAGCGGTTTGTTGAGGTTCAACCAGATCAGGTCTGGGGATCTTATGCCCTCCACGGGGGATTTCTCCAAAGTAGCGTTCCACCAAAACTTTGGTTTCTTCTACATCTATATCGCCGGCAATAGAAAGCACCGCATTTTCCGGCACATAAAAGGTATTATAAAATTCAAGGAATTCTTCATCCTTTGCCGCGTTCAGGTGGTCCATTGACCCGATAACACTCCATCTATATGGATGAACGGTGTAAGATCGTTTCATTGTTTCCTCCAAAACAGAACCGTACGGCTGATTGTCAATGCTAGAGCGACGTTCCTCCTTAACCACCTCGCGCTGGGTTTCAATCCCTATAGAATCGACTCTTGCATGTAATAAGCGCTCTGACTCCAGATAAAGTCCTAACTCCAGCTGGTTTGATGGCAGTATCTCATAATAGTAAGTCCGGTCGTACATGGTGTTTGCATTCAGTATACCTCCGGCGCTGGTTACAAGTTTATCAAATTCACGGCGTTGGATGTTCTCTGATCCCTCAAACAACAAATGTTCGAAGAAGTGAGCGAAACCGGTCCGCTCTGGATCCTCATTTTTTGAGCCCACGTGGTACATGATACTAACAGCCACTATCGGTGTTGCATTATCCTGGTGAAGGATCACATGTAATCCATTGTCCAGGTCGTACTCTACAAACTCTATATTGGGGGATTGACTAAATATGGCCAGGTGAGCCAATCCAGCCAATAGTATACCGGATAGAAATTTCATATGGGTATTATTAAGGTTATAAAACTAAAATAATCGCTTTTTGGCAATTTTGGCAGTCTATTTTACACCAACGGTTAACCATGGTTAATGGTTTTTAAATAAATAATTTAGTACTTCCTTTGCCTGATGCCATTGGAGCCTTGGGCCAAACTGGGAAACAATCCTGGAAGAGGCGAGACTGGCAATTTTACCAGCCTGGGCATAACTGTGTCCATGAGTGATTCCATATAAGAATGCGCCTGCGAACATATCTCCTGCTCCATTGGTATCCACCGCTTTCACAGGATAAGGTTCAATGTCGATATAAGTATCTCCATCGAAAATAATGGCCCCGTTTTTTCCCTGAGTAATAACGAAAGTTCTGGCGATTTGCTTTAGTTGATCCCTGGCTTTTGCCAAAGATTCCACACCGGTATAAGTGATTGCCTCATCCTCATTACAAAATAACAAATCCACCTGGCTCCCGATCACCTGATCAAAACCTTTTCTAAAAAATTTAACCATGTTAGGATCAGAAAAGGTCAATGCAGTTTTCACTGAATGCTGGTCGGCAAGTTCCCTGGCAGCAACCATGGTTTTCTGACTTACAGGGTTTGCCACCAGGTACCCTTCAATGTAAAGCCAGTGCGAATCCTTCAGCGCTTCTGGAACCAACTCCCCGGTTGAAAATTCGGTGGTAATTCCTAGAAATGTATTCATTGTGCGGTCGGCATCGTCGGTGATCATCACCAGACAGCGTCCGGTTAAACCTTCGTTTCTTGGCTTGAGCGATAAATTGGAGTCCACTCCTGCTGCATTCAGGTCGGCAGTATAAAAATCCCCCCACTGATCGCTGGCAACTTTACAGGAGTAGAAGCAATTTGCACCAAATTGGCTGGAAGCGATCATGGTATTTGCTGCGGAACCGCCACTTTGCTTTTTTATCATATGCTTATTGAGCGCTTCAATAAGTGTCAATTGCCTTTGTTCATCTACCAGGGTCATCATTCCTTTCTCAATACCGTGTTCATTTAAAAATTCAGTATCAACCTGGTATTCAATATCTACCAATGCATTTCCAATTCCGTAAATATGATATCTCATAATGGTTGCTGAAATTAAATAAATGGATGTCGCTTAAACTCCTTGGTCTCGTCGAATAATTTTCTGTAGGTTATATGCGTTTTTGCAATATGTCCGCCTACCTGGTCGGCCACCCGCAACATTTTAGGATTAAAGTCCCCAATCCAGTTCATCTCAAAATCCTCATACCTGTGATAATCGTCCTGCACCATTTGACGTGCAGCCATGATCAGCGAACCTTCAACGCCCTTACCCTGATGAGCGGGTACTATTCCGAAAACCAACCCGAACATCTTGTTGCAGGTTTTCCTCCATTTATGCCAGACAAACTTTAACTTACCAAGGAGGTCCAGCTTTCCATTTAGGTATTTGAAGATCTGGTTTACCTCAGGCAACATGATAAAAAAGGCAATGGGATCCTGATTATAATACCCAAACCAGACAATCTTTTCGTCTATTATTGGTTTCAACTGTCTAATGATGGACCTTGCCTGGGCCCTGGTCATATCCGGAACACCATGACCACCCCATGCCTGATTATAAATTATTCTGAAATCCTCCGTGTACTTTTCAAGCTCCTTCAATCGCATGTATCGAAAGGAGTAGGCCTTATCCCTGTTTAGCTTCTCTGCTTTGGCTGCAAGCTTGGGAGATAAAGGATCCCTGGTTTTCCTCCCGTAGGTAAATTGTTTAAAATAAGTTTTAAAGCCGTACGCTTCAAACAAATCCTGGTAGTAGGGGAAATTATAGTGTTGCAAATAATTTGGTTCAATCTCAAATCCATCTACCAGTAATCCCCACCACTTGTCCCTGTCGCCAAAGTTTATCGGTCCATCCATAGCCTCCAGGCCTTTTTGTTCAAGCCAATGCTTACAGGCGTCGAACAGTGTGAATGCCACCTGTTGGTCGTTGATGCTTTCAAAAAAACCCATGCCACCAGTTGGTTGATCATTGCCTTTATTCTTACTTTTTTCATTAACAAAAGCGGCGACCCGCCCTACCGTTTCTCCCTTGCCATCAACTACGATCCATCTTTCAAGAGAACCTTTACGGAAAGTTTTATTGGTCTTAGGGTCAAACACATTCTCAATGTCTTTGTCCAAAGGCCTTATCCAATACTTATCGTCTTTATAGAGTCTGATGGGAAGTTCCAGAAACTCTTTTTGAGTATGGGGGGTGTTTACAGCTAGTAGTTGCAAAGATTCTTTTTTGGAGCACCAAATTAAGTACTTCTTATCAAGAAAAAAACTGTGGGGGTATTACCCCTACCCTGCCATACGGTTTTTAATCCAATCCTGGTTATCGTGCAGACCGCACTCCGTTTTCTTAACGTCCAGCCAGCGCCCTTCACGACCCTGACCCTTTTTAGTACAGTGTGTGCAGCCAACTGAATTATATCCCTTGTGAACCAGCGAATGGGTAGGCAGCTCGAAGAGTTGCTGGTATAAGTTCAGGTCTTCTTTGGACATGTCTATCAGTGGGTGAAATTTTAACAAACCGTCCCTTGGTTGAAACAAATTTAAATTTTTCCGGTGTACATTTTGAAAACCCATGAGCCCTGAAACCCAAATACTGTATCCGGGTTTAATGGTGTCTAGTGGTTCGACTTTATTGATAAAGCAGCATAGATCCTGATTAAATCTCCAGGTTTGGTTCTCTTTGGTAAATTGGTTCTTTTTAGGTTTTGCTTTTAACTCAACCACATTTAATCCGAGCCCCTTTACTAGTTCATCCCTGTAGGCGAGCGTTTCCGGAAAGTGATAAGATGTGTCGATAAAGTGCACCGGATGCCCAGGTCTTACTTTGCTCAGCAGGTGGAGTAAAACCATAGAGGTGGTGCCAAATGAAGAGGTTACCAGGATTTTGTTCTGTGGAAATTCTTCGAACAGCCTTTCCAATCTTTCCTGAAAAGAAAGCGATTGATAACTTTCACTTAGTTCCTTTGCAGTCATAACTATTCTCATTTATTTGACTCCTCAGCTACAAGCTGAGAAGTATACTCATTCAATTTCTGTACTTTATATTTAAAGTCACCTTTAAGTCTGTCCCTAATAATGCGCAGATTAGCCAACAAATCTGTGGTTTCTTCTGGTAGTACTTCTTCGAGTACCTCACGGAAGCGTTTGGCAAATGTTGGTGACTGACCATTGGTTGATATTCCAATCTTCAACTGACCCTTTTTAACCACACTCCCAAGGTAGAAATCACAAAGATCCGGTGTATCCGCTACATTGACGGATATATTTCGGGACTTTGCCAGGAGTCCTATTCGAAAGTTGGTTTCCCTGTTTTCAGTAGCAAGCAGCGCTATGGTTATACCATTTAGATCTTCTATTCTGAAGGCACGTTGTTTCAGCGTAACATTGCGGAACTTATTGCTTATCTCTTTAATCCTTTGATCTATAGTAGTGCCAACCAATAAAATGGGCGCCTTGGGGCTGTTGCGAATCAGTGCTTCCAGCTTTTCCAATGCCACATTTCCCCCACCCACAATCAAAGTGTTCTGTTGCTCCATCCTGAAGAACACCGGGAATAAATCGTTGCTTTGTTTCAGGTTATCCATCGGTGTTCAATAATTCTGCACCCAACCATCGAGCCTCTTTACGAAATTCGGATCCTGGTCCCACTACTTCACCCAATACTATTAAAGCCGGGGCCTGGAGCCTGGATTCCTTTACTTTGTGCGCTACGTCATTTACCTTCCCTATCAAAACTGAACCTTCAGGTAGTGAACCTTTTGAAATAACCGCCACCGGCAATTCATCTTTCCCTGCTTCCCTGAAAACGCTTACAATTTCGTTCAGCTTTTTAAGTCCCATTAATAATACCACGGTAGCATTCGTTTTTGCTGCCAGTTTTACATCCTCTGACAGGGTTCCTTTACTGGTTACCGAGGTAATTACCCAGAAGCTTTCGTTAATCCCTCTGTGTGTAAGTGAAATTCCATAATAACCGGGCAGGTTAATGCTGCTTATCCCTGGAATTGCATCAGTTTCAATTCCCAACGCCTCGGCATATTCGATTTCTTCTCTGCCTCTTCCGAAAATAAACGGGTCACCCCCTTTCAGCCGTACCACATGATTACCAGATAGTGCGTAATCTACTATCAGCTGGTTGATCTGTTCTTGCTGGTAACTGTGCATCCCAGCCCTTTTTCCTACAAAAACCTTTACTGCATTCTTCTTGCAGTGATCCAGTAGGTCGGGATGGGCCAATGCATCATACAGCACCACGTCGGCCATGTTCAGGGCCCTCATTCCCTTCAAGCTTATCAATTCCGGATCTCCCGGACCAGCTCCCACCAGTGTCAACTTTGGCTTCATCAGGCTTTATAGTAATTATTAACCACTACCTTCTCTGACTCCTCGAGCTCAACGCCGCGATAGGCCATCACTTTTTCCAGGAAGGTCTGGGCACGCTGCAAATATTCCAAAGCAAATTCCTGGTTGGGCGCCTGCTGGTTAATTTCCAGTACGTAGGATTCAAAATTTTCTGCTACTGTAAATTTACCCTGCTGGATAAAATGCAGGTCAAAATCCTTTAAGATGCCAATATGGGTGTTACATCTGATATCCTCCGATAACAACAGTGCTTTAGCGGCAACCACCAGAGATGTGTATGCATTGTAAATCGATTCTTTCCACAAACACTGATTATAGGCTTCTTCTGCAAATTCCAACTTCTCCTGGGAGTCACCAATAATGGTTCCTACCATGTCATAGCTTACACCGGCACATTCACCAACACCAATTTCAGGTATAAAATTCTCTGAATGCCCCCAATCCACATATTCAAAATCCTTCACCGATGTCAAATCGGCTAACGGTTTTAACAGATCATAGAAATAATGCTTTCCTTTACTATTCACATAGTCATTAAAATATGAGCCTCCGGAAGCTCCATCCTGGTAGTCATCCAGCAGGAGCCTTAGTGCCTGTGGAATACGTTTAGTGGGTAGTTTTATGATCTTTTCCGCCACAAAACCTCTGCCCTGAACATCTACTCCTCCGCCCAATACTACCTGCAGCGCCGGAATTACCAGCGGACCATGCTTAATTGAGCTTCCATGAAAACCGATACTGGCAGCCATATGCTGACCGCAGGAATTCATACATCCACTTATTTTGATATTTATATCGGACTCAGTAATTAAATGAGGGTATTCTTTCCTGATTAAGGATTCCAACTGTTGCGCTACTCCCGTGCTATTAGTGACACCCAGATTACAGGTGTCGGTTCCAGGACATGCGGTAATATCTGCGATGGTATCAAATCCGCTGGCAGCTAACCTGATTTTCTTCAACGCAACGTAAAGATGTGATATGTTTTCCGGTCGAACATACCTTAGCACGAACCCCTGATTTACGGTGACCCTGATATCGTCCGCGGCATATTTATCCACCAGTTCGGCCAAAATTCGGGCTTCTGGAGCTTTTATATTTCCTAATTCAGGTTTAATATTAACTGCGAAGTAACCCTGTTGTTTTTGCTCAAAAACATTGGTCTTTAGCCACAATTGATATTCTTCATGGTTATCAATCACCGCCTCACCTTCAGCGATATAATCTGTAGGGCTGGCCTGTGGAATTGTATCGGTATCTATTTCGAAGGTTTGAACGGCTAGCCCTTTCATTTCTTCTTCTGTCAATTCCAGGAACTTCTCTAACCCAATTCCTCTTTTGGAATCGAGAAGGAATTTCATTCTGGCTTTCATTCGTTTTTCCCGCTCTCCGTATCGATCGAATACCCTGAGTGCAGCCTCTTTAAAGGGTATGATCCGATCTGCTGGCAGAAACTCATATACTGTATGAGCAATCAACGACTGCGCTCCTAACCCTCCTCCTACTACTACTTTGAAACCTTTTTCACCATCCTTTATTCTGGGAATAAATCCAAAGTCATGGAAATAAGTATATGCTGAATCCTGCTCACTGGAGGAAAATGCAGACTTTATCTTTCTACCCATGTCCTGACAAACCGGGTTTCTCAGGAAATATTCAAACATTCCCTGTGCATAGGGTGAAATATCAAATGGTTCGTTGGGGTCAATGCCTGCGTATGCTGAACCGGTTATATTACGCACGGTATTCCCACAAGCCTCTCGCAATGTAAGTCCAACATCTTCAAGGTCAGCCCAGAGGCTGGGGCTATCGTCTACCTTAACATAATGCAGCTGAATGTTCTGTCGGGTAGTTGCATGGAGATTGCCATTGGTATACTTCTCTGAAATGTCAGCAATTCTTACCAGCTGGCGGGTTGTCAACCGTCCGAACGGTATCTTTATACGTACCATTTGAACACCCAATTGGCGTTGTCCGTAAACTCCCCGGGTTAAACGAAAAGCCTTGAATCGATCCTCAGGGATTTTACCGCTTCTAAAATCGTTGATCTTCCGTTCAAGCTCCAGAACATCTTTCTGGGCCTGCTTAGTTATTGATTTGGTGGTAGATATAGTCATTTTAATATTTTGATAATTTCGTTAGTCCTATAAAAGAAAAAAGCCCCTGGACATCCGAGGGGCTCTTGTTATTATTTATTATTCAACAACTACATTTCAACAACATCTATTCCCTCGGGTAACCCATGTATGACACATACAGCAACAACAGCAACAACACTGCCTCGCTGGTTGGTTACAAATCATGGAAATAGATTCAAACATTTCTTTCTGGTACTTTTGTTTTACTCAAACGCAGTAAAAACAAAAATGATTCTCAATTTAACACTTTTTTCTGTTTTGATGCTTCCAATGCACCAACAATATCTTCTAAAATATCATTTACATTCTCTAAACCCACTGAAATCCTCACCAATCCTGGTTCAATCCCCACTCTATTCTGTTCTTCCAGGGTTAATTTACTATGAGTTGTAGATGAAGGGTGGGTTACCGTGGTCCTGGTATCACCCAGATTGGCTGTTAACGACAGCATCTTCAAATTGTCAAGAAAACGGACCGCCCGATCGTACCCTCCTGAGACGATGAAAGTCACCAGGGCCCCTCCATATCGCATCTGTTTCTTAGCCAGCAAATGCTGGGGATGAGATGGCAGAAACGGGTATTTTACCGAAATCAGTTCTTCATGGTCCTCCAGGTATTCCGCTATTTTCAGAGCATTTTCACAATGCTTCTCCATTCTTACCGGCATGGTTTCCAGACTTTTTGACAACAGCCATCCATTAAATGGTGAGAGTGATGGACCGGTGTGCCTGGTAAAGAACCGGATCTGCTGAATAATTTCTTCAGAACCAAGGATTGCCCCTCCGATAGTTCTTCCCTGGCCGTCAATAAACTTAGTAGTGGAATGTGTTACCAGGTGTGCCCCGTATTTTCTCGGCTGCTGTAAGAAAGGGGTAGCGAAACAATTATCCACGTTTAAAATTAAATCGTGTTCTGCCGCCAATACACCTAACCATTCCAGGTCAATAATGTCCAGACCTGGATTTGATGGAGTCTCGGCAAAAATCATCTTGGTATTTGGATTGATTTTGCCCGACCAGGTCTCAGGCTTATCAATATCAACGTAAGTGTGCTCTATTCCCCATTTTGGAAAAATCTGCGTGAACAGTTGATGAGTCGAACCGAACACCGACCTTGATGCTAATACATGGTCCCCAGTTTTTAGCAATGCTGCCATGCTGCTGAACATTGCTGCCATACCAGATGCTGTAGCTATACCGGCTTCAGTCTCCTCAAGCAGGCATAGTTTCTCAATAAACTCGTTGTTATTAGGGTTGGTGAACCTGGTATAAATATTCCCATCTACTTCATCTGCGAACATCGCCCTGGCCTGTTCTGCACTTTCAAAAGTAAATGATGAAGTCATAAAAATCGGGGTAGAATGCTCCCTGTGCAGGCTGTTATCGCTTTGCGTCCTGATTGCTTTTGACTCGAAATGTTTATAGTCACCCATCCCGCTAAACTGCTACTGTCTGTTGATCTTTCGTTGCAAAGAGCCTTTGTGGATTTTCTAAAAGACTGGCGGCAACCACCACAATTCCTTTTTGTTCGATATATGCATTTAATGACCAGAGGTTATCCAGTGAAATTTCACCTACCACAAAGCCACCGTTTTTATAACGTCCTTCACTCCATATATGTTCAAAACCAAACTCGTTTAACTCGGCAGAATGATTATATCTCAAATATACCGGCAAGGACACTTTATTGCTATAAGTGATCTCCCGGTTATCATGCCATTTATAATAATCGTAATCGGGCTTACCAATTGTTGCATAAATATCGGCAATTACAGATGCTGCAGTAGGTGCTCCTCCTGCCCCCTTTCCGGTAAATAAATGTTCATCAGTATACTTGCCTTTGATCAGCACGGCATTGAACTCGTTGTTTACGTGTCCAAGGTCTTGATTCGCGTCAACAAAGCAGGGCATTACATATGCGTGCACCAGATTGTTGTTTCTTACAGCTTTAGCTATCAACTTAATTTTTAAACCTCTTTGCCGGGCAAAGTCCAGATCGTTGGAGGCAATATGCTGAATTCCTATAGTTGAAAGACTGCTTGGAGTGGTAGTGATGCCATAGGCATGGCATAACAAAATAACCAACTTATTCATGGTGTCATAACCTCCCACATCGAGCAGCGGGTTCGACTCTGCGAAACCAAGTTTTTGTGCCAGAGCCAGCGCTTGATGATAATCAAGACCTTCTTGTTCAATCTTGGTCAGAATAAAATTACTTGAACCGTTAAATATCCCGGAGATCTCCTGAATTGGTTCGTAGTTGTAAAACTGATCCATGGTCATTACAATAGGAATTCCGCCACAAACAGCTGCCTCATACCACAACTTTCCGCCATTTTCTTTTAAAGCCATCAACTCTTCCAAATGCTCCGCAACCATCTTTTTATTTGCGGTTACCACTTTTTTACCGGCCACCAGGCCCTGTTTTACCATTTTGAAGGCCGCTTCGGAATCATCGATCAATTCAACTATAACCTCTATCTCCGGATCGTTAACCAGCTCTTCATATCGATAGGTGAAGTTTTCCTCGGAAAGAGATCTGGCTTTCCCCGGATTCTTCACACAGATCCTGGATACATCAAATGGTAGCGATTCTGCATTGATGATTTCATAAAGTGCCTGGCCAACACATCCGAATCCTACCAGTCCTGTTTTTATCTTCTTATCCATTGGCTCGTTTATGTTTTGAATTTGGCACCCGGTTTCCTGTAATAATGTTGGTTAACTGGTCGAGCTCCAGCAAAAATCCATCGTGACCGTAATCTGAATCAATCTCATGATAAACCGATTCCCTGATATTCATGGCCAGGAACCTTTGCTCTTCCAAGGGGAATAATACATCTGATCTTATTCCCACAATAGTTGTATTCGCAGTTATTTTAGAGAGTGCTGCTGATACACCACCCCTGCCTCGTCCAACATTGTGGCTGTCCATAGCTTTTGAAAGATACCAGTAGGTATACGCATTAAATCGCTGATGAAGTTTGTCTCCTTGATACTGCTGATACGAGGATGCCCTAAAATTATCAACCACTTCATTATCCGCTTCACTTTGACTATTAAGGTAACATTGGTAACTCCGATAAGAAAGCAATGCGATGGCTCTGGCAGACCTCATGCCATTCATCCCTGCGTTAGCTTCCGATTTACTCCAGGTAGGGTCCGTAGCAATCGCCATCCGCTGAGACTCATTGAAAGCCACTCCCCAGGGGCTGTGTACCGCATTGGTACCAACCAGCACCAGATTCGAAACCAGACTTGGTTGTTGTATGCACCACTCCAGTGCCTGCTGACCTCCCATGGACCCACCGATTATCGTATGTATTCCAGTGATTTCAAGATGTTGTCGAAGCAAATCGAAACTGCCAACGATATCACGATTTGTTAAAGATGGAAAACCGTGGAAATACGGCTTCCCATCTTCAGGATTTATTGACAGGGGTCCGGTGCTTCCATAACACCCTCCCAGCATATTCGCGCAAACAATAAAATATTCAGATGGATCATACAGGCTTTCTACCAACCCCGACCACCAATCGGAAAAGTCAGCATTAGCAGTGAGCGCATGACACACCCATACAACATTATTCCTCTTATCATTTAGAGTACCCATCGCGGAATAGCTAAGCTCAAACCCGCTTAACTTACCACCAAGTTCTAAATTGAATTCCCCTGAGTACCTAAATAACTGCTGTTGCATCTATGCTTGCTCTACTATCCCACCGGTTCCGCTGAAAACACCTTTTCAAAAGCCTGCTGGAGATCCGATTTTATATCCTCTATATGTTCAATACCCGGAGATATCCTGAGACCAGCGGGTGTAACCCCGGCTGCAAGTTGCTCTTCATCGGAAAGTTGCTGATGTGTAGTAGCGGCTGGGTGGATGATCAAGGTTTTAGCGTCACCCACATTGGCTAGATTGCTTATTAGTTGCAAGTTATCTACAAACTTAACCGCATTTTCTTTTCCCCCTTTTATTTCAAATGAGAGTACTCCGCCAAATCCGTTTTTAAGGTATTTTTTGCCCAATTCGTGATAAGCACTGGATTCTAATCCGGGATAATTTACCGAATCCACCAATTCGTGTTGCTCCAACCACTTGGAAAGGGCCAGGGCATTCTCACAAATTCGATCCATCCGTAAGGAAATGGTCTCCAGTCCTTGCAGGATTAAGAAACTATTCATGGGGCTGGCAGCCGGACCAAAATCTCTTAGTCCCTCTACTCTGGCCCTAATTATAAAGGCGATATTCCCGAATGGCCCGTCCGTACCAAATACTTCCCAAAATTTCAGGCCATGATACCCTTCAGATGGCTCTGTAAACTGTGGATATTTACCATTGCCCCAGTTGTAATTGCCACCATCGACAATCGCTCCTCCAATACTATTGCCATGTCCTCCAATCCATTTAGTAGTCGATGCAACTACTACGTGTGCACCGTGCTCCAATGGTTTGAAGAGATACCCTGCCGCACCAAAGGTATTATCAACAATTAGAGGGAGGTCATGATCCGCTGCCACTTTAGCAACTGCTTCGAAATCGGGAATGTTAAACTCAGGATTTCCTATGGTTTCCAAATACAATGCTTTGGTGTTCCCGTCAATCAATTTTTCGAAATTGGCAGGGTCATCATTTTCCGTAAATCGTACTTCTACCCCAATCCTTTTAAAAGCTACCTTAAACTGGTTATAGGAACCGCCATACAGATGACTGGTAGAAACAAAATTTTCTCCAGCCTGTAAAATATTGTTTAGTGCAAGAAACTGGGCTGCCTGACCTGAACCTGTCACCAGACCCGCAACTCCTCCTTCAAGAGCGGCTAATCTTTTTTCCAACACATCATTGGTTGGGTTCATTATACGAGTATAGACATTCCCAAATTCCTTGAGCGCAAATAGATCCGCTCCGTGCTGGGAATTGTTGAATGTATAGCTGGTGGTTTGATAAATAGGAACTGCCCGGGAATTAGTTACTGGGTCAACTTCCTGGCCTGCATGAACTTGCAGGGTTTCGAATCTTAGATTGTTTGCTTGGTCTGACATAATTTTTACTTTGATAAATTTGAACGTTGATTTTTGATTTTCATTCGGATCCGGGATCCGTTCGAAATACTACATGCAACAACAAGCTGATGCAAATATTGAAAAGTAGCAGAAGCCTCTGGCGGCTCGTCGGTAAGTAAAAATGTTAGTCTTCTGGTTCATATGCAATTAACTTATATTTCCACGCATATAGCAATGGCAGGAATTGGCACCTCCCCGTGTGTACGAGCGGTTGCCAGAAGGTCATCGAGCCTGTTCTCTCACCTCTTCTGTATAAATCAATTACACCTGGGGAGTAATCGATTGTGCAAATGTAAACCTTATTGCACTACAATTACAACAGAATTTCAAAATTTGTTTACCGATGGCACTTGCTCAAATGCATCAAATGTTGTCACCTGTGGTATTTGTGTCTTTTATAGAATTGAAAATATGATTATTACCGGACTTGTTTTCTTTATTTCAATAATTATTTGAATTCAGCCCTGGATGAAAAAATCAAAGTGTTACTAAATATGCAAATGTTTATCTTGTGCCCCAGATGAAGAAATTCTGGAAGTGGATCCGGTACATTGGTGGGACCATCGTATTAGTCAGTCTGCTGGTTTATGTTACCTTCCAGGGGTACTACTGGTTGATTAATAAACAGGCGAAGTCAAAGTTGACAAATAAATCAGTGCTGACCGAGGATGGTCATCAATACCGGGATCTGAATGCCAACAGCATATTGGATGCTTACGAAGACAACCGCCAGCCGGTGGAAGCCCGTGTGGAAGATCTGTTAAGCCAGATGAATCTGCAGGAAAAAGTTGGGTTGCTATGGCACCCACCCATCGCAGCAGGAAAGAAAGGGCAGGTACTGGGGAAACCTGCTATAATGAGTCCCTCGTCGTCATATGATATTATCATTAACCAAAAGGTTCGTTATTTCAATCTTTTTGAAGTGCCTGATGCTAACTTCATGGCCCGCTGGAATAACCGTATTCAAAAAATAGCGGAACAGGATCGACTGGGCATACCGGTTAGTTTAAGCTCGGATCCTCGAAATGGCGTAAAAAATTTCCTGGGAGATATGTTGGATGGTAAATATTCAAAATGGCCGGAACCAATCGGTTTGGCTGCTTTACAAGACTCATTGCTAACCGGAAGGTTTGCTCAAATTGCCGCTCATGAAATGCGGTCTGTAGGCATCAGAATCGCGCTCCATCCTATGGCGGATCTGGCGACCGAACCACGGTGGGCCAGGATCCACGGTACCTTTGGTGAAGATGCCCGGCTTACAGCAAACATGGTGTCTGCCTATATTCGCGGATTTCAAGGTGACAGTCTGGGGCATTCCAGTGTAGCCTGTATGACCAAGCACTGGCCCGGGGGCGGACCACAGGAGCGGGGTGAGGATCCACACTTCAGGTATGGCAAAAATCAGGTATATCCGGGAAATAACTTCGACTACCATTTAATACCGTTTAAGGCAGCAATTGACGCGGGTTCTGCTATGATGATGCCTTATTACGGAATTCCATTAGATCAGACCAGCCAAAATGTTGGTATGAGTTTCAATCCAGAAATAGTCAATAAACTGCTGCGGATTGATCATGGCTATGATGGGGTGGTTTGTACCGATTGGGGTGTAATAGAGGGTTTTTCTTTAGCAGGTTTTGAACTGGTTGAAGCAAAAGACTGGGGTGTTGAGCATCTTGAAATTGAGGATAAAATAGTTATGGCACTTGATGCCGGAGTTGACCAGTTTGGTGGAAATAGCAATACCAAACAGTTGATAGCTGCTCTTCAAAAAGGAAAGGTAACCGAAGAACGCTTAAATGAATCCGTGCGCCGTTTACTAAGACTTAAATTCCAGCTGGGATTATTTGATGACCCATTTGTTGATGAAAAACTTGCGGATCAAGTTGTGGGCAATGACGACTATATGGAGGAAGGAGCAGATGCTCAGCGTAAGTCCATGGTTCTGTTAAAGAACCAACGAATGGCCAACGGGCCGGTTTTACCTTTGAAAGAAGGGATTAAACTTTATGTTGAAAACATCGATAAACAGCATGCTGGCAGGTACGCCAGCATTGTCGACGAGCCGGAACGGGCCGATGTTGCAATAATTCGATTGGAGACTCCATACGAATATCGAGATGATGATTTTATAGAGCAATTCTTCCACCAGGGCGCTTTGGATTTTACACCTGAAGAAATTAACAGATTGGTTAGCCTGGCGAATAGTATCCCTACGGTGTTTTTTATCTATATGGACAGGCCTCCGGTAATGCCTGAGATCAATCAGGCTGCCATGGCTGTAGTGGCTGAATTTGGTTGTTACGATCCTGCGGTATTGGATGTTGCGTTTGGCAGGGCCAGGCCGGAAGGCAGATTGCCCTTCGAAATACCTTCGTCCATGCAGTCTGTCAGAAGTCAATATGAAGATGTCCCCTATGACTCTTCGAATCCACTTTACCCTTTTGGTTACGGACTTAAATATGATTAGTACCATGAAAGATATACTATCCCTGTTTCTTATCCTGTTGGCTGTTTGCTGCAAACCAGTTGACCAGGAAACATTTTCAGTAGCTGATCTGCAGGTTACCTGGTCTGTGATCGAAAATTTAGGGGGCACCTATGCCAATGGATGGAAATTAACCAATCAGGGTGCGGCTACCTTCCCGGCAGCTGACTGGGCACTATATTACAATCATGTGGTCGGCGTACCGGTTCCTGAAAGTATATCCGGCTCTTTGCAGGTAACTCAAATAAGTGGAACATTTTACCGTATTACTCCTACAAAGTCGTTTACCGCACTGGGCCAGGGTGAAAGTACCAGCATTGATTTGGTCTGTTTTGGGTCGGGAATTAAGCTTACAGATGCCCCTTCCGGTTTGTATTGGGTGATGAACGGATCCGAACCACAGCCTGTTAATGATTATCAAATAGCGCCGTTTCCGCCTGAGGAACTGATGCGCAGATCCGATGTGGATCATGTTCGTATTCCAACGGCTGCAAGCAGGTTTCGGCAAAATGAACCGCTGTTTGTGGTTTCAAACTCTGAAATGACAGGGATCATCCCAACTCCTATGGAAATGACCACAGATGCCGGTGTTTTTGAGCTTCCGGAAAACATTGCTATCGGTTTCAAGCCAGGGCTTGAAAGGGAAGCGGATTTATTGTTGAAGCGATTAAGTTCTCTAGGTCAGAACGCATCAGTCACTGAGGATTTCGAAAAAGCGCAAATTCAACTGGAGATTGCAACATATCAAAATGAATCCGAGCGGTATGAACTCACAGTAAAAACACAGTCAATCAATATTCGGGGAAGTGACCAGGCAGGAGTATACTATGGCACCCAAAGCTTGATTGCTTTGTGGCCCTTACCTGAGGTCAAGCAGAAAGAAATTGCCTGTCAAACCATAAAAGACCGGCCCCGTTTCAGCTACCGGGGTATGCATCTTGATGTAGCCAGAAATTTTCAGAAACCTGAAGCGATCAAGAAAGTACTGGATATTATGTCTTTCTATAAACTTAACAAACTCCATTTTCACCTTACCGATGATGAAGGCTGGCGGCTGCAGATCAGAGATCTTCCTGAATTGACCTCGGTAGGTGCTGTCAGGGGTCACACCTTAGACGAGAAAGGTCACTTATTTCCCGCCTATGGTTCCGGGCCAAAAGCGCATGCACCCGATAATCATGGTACCGGGTTTTATTCCCGTCAGGAGTTTGTTGATATTTTAAAATTCGCCAGCGAAAGGCACATCGAAGTAATTCCGGAAATTAATTTCCCAGGTCACGCCAGGGCGGCAATTAAAGCAATGGATGTCCGTTCCAGGCGAATTGAAGAGGAAAGTAGTGATGAACCAGGTTTTATACTACACGACCCGAACGATCAATCCCAATACAGCTCGGTTCAGGGGTATAACGACAATGTTATTTGCCCCTGTCAGGAATCCGTATATCGGTTTATTGAAACGGTGGTATCGGAAATTGTTAGTATTTATCAGGAAGCGGGAGTCAGTTTAACTACTATTCACACGGGAGGTGATGAGGTACCCTCCGGCATTTGGGAAAACAGTCCGCTTTGTGAACAATTTCTACGGGAGAATCCACAAATACAGG
>BQJT01000035.1 GCA_021604845.1 Cyclobacteriaceae bacterium | reverse complement strand
GTTGCCCTTGCTGTTTATTCAGTATCCGTAATGCTCTATAACCTTCCCCCACTCTCTACCGATCAAGTCTCTTTCTATCAAGGTTTGCTCATATTGATTTTTGGTATAACCCCTGATGCCGTCGAGGTATTGCTCAAAAAGTGGCCTCGCTTCCACATATCCGGATAGCCCTAATCTCTGGTATATTTCTTCTAAGACCACCAGGGGTGATTTTTCCAATCGTTCATAAGGTACTTCTATGAACTCGTTTTCAGGCAGCTCCATCAGATCGTCAATCACAGTCACCATCATTTGCTTATAGGTGGAAATGATTAACCTGTCAAAGTTAACTTTGGAGTAATCCTGCAGGGCCAGTACCGGTAAAAGCTTTTGGAAGTAATTCCTCATAGATGGGAACACCCGGTAGGGATTGCGATGGATGTGAATGAATTTTGCACCTGGCCATATTTTTCTCAATAGGGGTATTCGGCAGGTATATGCGGGGTTTCTGATTAACAGTCGCGGTTTTTGTTGGTCACGATTTATCTTCCTCAGGTAGTTCAGGTGTGTTTTTTCCCAACCAATCAATTCTTGTTCTGACCAGCGCTGGTGAAAAACTCCCTTTTCGAAATTGCTTTCAAATTGCCGGGGGAAATAAAGCGCATGAAGAAAAGAGACTGTGAACATGTTGGCCAATCCAAATTCATCTTCTTGAGGAGAATGGGAAGTTACTTTGACCTGGTCTATCAATCGGTCTGCTGGAATGGTTCTCTCCAACCAGGGCTTGAACCACTTTCCCAGGGTTAGCAGCTCATTGGGTAATCCAGTGGCAACAGGTGTAACAAACCCGAATTCAACTGATCTACTCAAGAGATTGGCCATATGTGTGGTACCACTGCGCCAATGACCGACGATAAAAACAGGAGGTGACATAGGGGTTCTATTGAGCGTATTTTGGTAAGCCAAACTTTCATAAAAGGAAAATGGTGATCTCAGCACTGATACCCCTAATGCTGTCAGGAGCTGTGGCAGGTGTTTAAAGCTAACCCCGCCGTTTAACCGAAGGAGCCGTAGGATATTTGCTAAACTACTGCCAAATAGCGGGTGGGTGAAAGGTCGTTTACCGGATATTGGCCTGTTCATAATTAACTTGAGAAAGGGATAAATTAAGCTGAATATTTTAAGAATGCACGCAATGTCAATTTCCTTCTAAAATTCCCACTATATTTCTAGTAAGAATTGATCAAAGTATCATATTTCTATGCGTGATCAGGGGATATCATTAGTTACCGGTGGGTTAGGGTTTATTGGCCGGTATTTGGTTAAGGCTTTAATCGATCGGGGAAAGAAGGTAAGGGTGCTGGATAAAGATCCATCTACCGGTGTTTTTACCAATGCAGTGGAGGTGGTAACCGGATCAGTGCTGGATAAGTCACTTTTGAGCGAAATAATGCCTGGGGTGTCCTTTGTGTATCATCTGGCGGGAATCCCCCATCTTTGGCAACAGAATCCGAAGGATTTTGCCAGGGTAAATGTTAACGGCACACGTAATATTTTAGAAGCTGCCAGCAATTCAGGGATCCGGCGACTGGTATATACATCCAGTGAAACTATTTTGAGACCCTGGAAGATTCGCAGCGATCGGCCAATTGACGAGACCAACCCTTTGCCCAGTGTGGAGGAGTTACCGGGACCTTATAGCAAATCGAAGTTACTGGCGGAGTTGGAAGTAATGAAAGCAGTAAGCCAGGGTTTTCCGGCAACAGTGGTTTATCCAACCATACCGGTGGGCGCAGGCGACATCAATCTTACTCCACCCACTCGCATGATCAGGGATTTTCTTAATGGGAAAAGCCCGGCTTATCTGGAATGTAATCTCAACCTCATACCGGTACAGGCGGTGGCTGAAGGACACATTTTGGCAGCAGAAAATGGCAAGGTCGGTGAAAGGTACATTTTAGGACAGGAAAATATGAAAATGAGTGAACTTCTTCGACAACTGGAATTGCTGACCGGTAAAAAAATGCCAGTTAAAAAAGTGCCTTATCAAATGGCTATGTTGACCGCCAGAGCCATGGAGTTTTCCGCCAGACTTAGTGGCAAAGCACCCGCTGCGTCTGTAGAGGGTGTACGGTTGGCGGGAGCTAATATGATATTCAAAACCAGCAAGGCCAGGGAAGAACTAGGATTGCATGAATATCCTATTCAGCAGGCATTGAAGCAGTCTATTGACTGGTTGGAGTAAGTTGGCTGATGCTCTGAAAATAGATCAGGTATTATCTGCCGATTCAACTGAAGAGGAATGAGGGCTTTTATCCAAAAAGGCAGGTAATACCAATAAGGTGGTTATTAGTACGAAAACCACTCCTATTGTTAGCAGTAACCCCATACTGGCAGTACCCCGGTGGGGCGAAAAAGCCAGGTTACCAAAGCTAAATAATGTAGTTAGCGAACTGAACAGTATTGCCCGGGCGGTACTGGTTTGCAGCAGTGGTTTATTGTCCAAACCAGCTCCTGCACGATGAACAATATGCACACCATTATCAACTCCTAACCCCAGAAGTACGGGTATGGCAATAATATTTGCAAAGTTAAAATCCAGACCGAGTACCACGGTTGCCGCACCGGTAAAAACTCCTGCCAATAACAAGGGAAGTAAAATATACACTGTATCCCTAATACTACGCAGGTATAATAGCAGCATAAGGAATATGGCAATTAGGGCATACACGATGGCCTGCTTAAAAGCCTTAACCACGGAATCTCCTGAGGCCAAGGTAACAGTCAGATCTCCACTGGCCTGGGGAGCAATCTGATGCACCTTGTTTATAAAATCCCGCAGCTGCCGGTTGCTTTGAATTTCAGACTTAGGAAATATTTGGATACGGTAATCTCCATTTTCAGAAACCCAACGTTGCTTAATACTTACAGGCAGGTCCTGATACTTTACAACCCCCGGATTACTGTTTAGCAGCAAATTGACGGTGTACGGAAGCGTATATAACAGCCCGAATTGTAGCTTAAGCACGGATTTTAGCTGCATTGGTGGATCGAGGTTTCCTATTGAATCCTTGAACTGATGCAGGTGCCGTCCGAATTCCCTTATTGCAGGTATTGACTGATAATTCGGGCTGTTCAACAGCGAGCAGAATACCTCAATAGATTTTAATTGGTCTGCAATGGGAACCGCTTCAAATTGATGTGCCATCCTGGACAGCCCCTGCATTTTTTTTTGCAAACTGTCGGCAATAACTAATTTGAAATTCTGGTTTTTCGGTAAAAAACTTCCAACATTCAATACCCGTTCCACCCCGGGCACGGTTTTCAACTGAGTGGTAAGCATTTCAAGCTGTGCGCTATCCCTGGTAAGTACATTTAAACTCCAGGGAGTGAAACTACCGGTACGCATCAATTCCCGGACTGTGGCTACTGATTCACTATCAGGATCCCTTAAGTTAATTGGGTCAGGATCGAATTTTACCCGGGTCAGTACCACTACCGCAACTATGGACAGCAATATTGTGGTGTAACGAATTTGAGGCCTGAACATTTCTAGCTCGGGGCCCTTGGTGACGCTTGTAAATGCCCTGTGGCCGGTTCCTGACAACCCGGACATCCGCCAGATCAGGCAGGGTAACAGCGTAAGCGTAACCAGAAGACTAATAAACATCCCGGTACCTGCAATCAGGCCGAGCTCTGAAACACCGGTAAACTCAGTTGGTACAAAAGCATAGAACCCAATGGCTGTGGATAAGGTACTTAACAGTAGTGCCGGTGCAATGTATTTAATGCTTTCGGTCAGAGCCACTTGCATGGCAGATCCGGTCAATCCCAATTCTCGATAACGCAAGCAAAGATGAATGGCATAATCTATTCCCAACCCAATGTAAAGTACCGCAAAGGCCACCGAAATCATATTAAGCTGACCCACCGCCCACGCGCTGAAAGCAGCTGTGAGAATTAATCCAATCAACAATGTCAATAAACTGGCGGCAATTAGTCTAAAAGATCTCAGCCCCAGCCAAAGTACCATACTAACCATTATCAATGCCAGTAGACTGGCCTGTATTGCGCCATCCATTACGCTGCCCATTTCCTCATAGGTCATGGCTTTTTTGCCGGTTATTCTCACCTTAACTAATGAATTGTTATATGGACCTGTAACGCTTCTAATAGTTTCGACAGCTTTTTTTGCAGGCCGGACGCTTTCATAATCAAGTACCGGAGTAACCTGTACGAAGTTGTAATGCTGCTGGTGAATGCCGGGTTCATTGCTCATTAGCAATTGCCAGGACATTACAACGGTGTCAACAGCTGCATTGGACAACAATACGCTATCCATCTTCCGATACATTGAGCCCATGTTTTCAAGCTGCACCGGCGAACTGAAACGGGTCATCAATCCCAGGAAGGAAAACAAGCCCCTGAGGCTATAATTTTCCGACATGAACGACATCATGGGCCTGGCCTTAGCCACCTGCACTGCTACCTTTGAAAGCGCAGCAGTATCCAGAAAAAGCAGTTGATTTTTCTTTAGGTATGGATCTCCGGCAGGCTGGAACACCGAGGCGAAAATATCCGGATGCAGCTGTAGCCGTTCGGCTATGGAATCAGCTGTGGCACTTATTAATTCCGGCAATGAACCGGAAACGACAATCACAATATTATCTTCCGAAAAGGGGAACAACTCCTTATAACGATCCCTGGATTTGCGGAATTCCAAACTTTCATCGAACATCTCGGCCGTGTTGCTATTCACCCCTAGATGCCGGGAGACATAGAACATACCCAATGTCGCCAAAATAAAAAACACCATAATAACCAGGCCGCTGTACTTGAAAATTAACGGAGTAATCACAGCAGAAAGCCCGTTGGCTATTTTATTCATGGATATAATCCTGTAACCTGGAAAATAACTCAACCAATTTACAAAGAAATCGGTATGCTTTCTCATGCAACTGATTAATGCTTATTTTATAACAATGAATAGAAAAGCACTTACTTGGGTAGTCGTCACCGCGGTTACTTTAGCGTTGATTTTGGCGATTTATACCTATTACCGGTTACATACGCTGGGTGCTTTTACTAAGGTTCTGAGACACCATGAAGCAAGTTGCCGGATAAGCGCTCCGGTTACCGGTGCGGAGGCCATACAATTGGATAAGGAATCGGGCATTTTATATTTTATCGGCAACAATACCTGTTTCCCGCAAAAAGCCGGTGGAATCTATCACATGGATTTAACGGAAGATTTTCCGAAGCACCATCCATTTAAATTTTCCACTCCGAAAGATTTTCATCCGCACGGTTTGAGTTACTTCAGGGGCAAGCAAGGAGAAAAATTCCTGCTAACCAATAATCATAGAAAAGACGGGACGCATAGTGTAGAGGTTTTTCAAATTACTGCCAACAGAGTGCTGAAACACCTGAAGACCTTAACTTCACCTCAGCTTACTTCTCCTAACGATCTGGTAGCGATATCTCCCGATCAATTCTACCTAACTAATGATGGCCGTGCTCATAACCGCAAAACCAGAGCCATTGATACTTTCCTGAATCGAAGAACAGGAAGTGTACTGTATTACGATGGGGTACGGTTTAAGAAGGTCTTGGATAATTTGAAATTTCCCAATGGCATTGCATTTGATAGTCTGGAAAAACGACTGTTTATTGGGGAAACACTCTCTGGTTATGTTAAAGGCTACCAGGTGCTTGAAAATAATGACCTTCAGTTCCAGTCAGAAATATCGGTAGCGGTCGGAATAGACAACTTAAGCTGGGCCGGGCCGGGTAGACTGTTGGTCGCGGTACACCCTGACCTTTATTCCCTTTCTAAACACATAAAGAATTCTACCTTTGCGTCACCGTCCAGGTTGTTTCAGCTGGATGCTGACCAGGGTGAGAAGGAAATTATTTTCGAAAGCTCCGGGGATAATACCCCTGGCGTAAGCTCGGCTGTCCGGTATAAACAACAACTTATACTGGGAACTGTTTGTTCCCAGTTATTTGTTTGCGAAGGGGCAGGTTATTAACCTTGCTTGGCAGTAAAACTAACCATCCAGTTGATACCGAACCTGTCGGTGCACATTCCAAAATAATCACCCCAAAAAGTGTCGGCCATTGGCATGCTTACCTTACCGCCATCTGATAATTGCCGATGAAAGTTGTCAGCTTCCTGCTTACTGGAAACACTGATTGAAAGGGAAAAATTATTTCCAACCACCGTCTCAGGTCCCCATTCACCACCTGAGTCGCTTCCCATTAGTACGTAATCCTCTCCAATAGGTAGCGACACATGCATGATCTTATTTTTGTCCTTTTCGGGAACCGGATGTTCAGGATCTTCAGGCATTTCGGAGAATCGACCTTTATAGGAAAACGTACCTCCGAACACGGATTTGTAAAAATCGAAGGCTTCCTCGCAATTGCCTTTAAACGTCAGGTAAGGATTGAGCTTGGTCATGGTAATATTGTTTTGGTTGGGTTAATAATTTAACATTTACCACCAGCAATCGGGAATATTATTAGGAAAAAGTTTGCAGTACGCCAGCTGCTGTATGCTCAATACTCTTGCTCTTGCTGTACATCAGTACGCCAGCCTGCTGTATGCTCAATACTCCTGCTCTTGCTGTACATCAGTACGCCAGCCTGCTGTATGCTCAACACTCTTGCTCTTGCTGGTAAACATTAATTAGTTATTTTTACGGGTTCCAGGGAGACATGACTTTCTTATATTAATTGTTGAACCGTCAGACTTCCAGGAGTACCTCTTAACGCTGAAATACCGAACATGTCTTTAAACGAAGCCCCGGTTTATATCCGGAAGTACTTTATCTGCTGGTTTGTACTACTACTGTTTTTTTCCTGTAAGCCGAAGATTGAACAATTATACCCCTCAAGGGCTATAGAAATTACCCCTGAATTTGCAAGTAATCTGGCAAACGATATCTCACAACAGGTTTCTGTTACTGTCGATGATAACTTGAAACTGAGTCTTTGGGCAGCGGATACCTTAGTGACCGATCCCATCGCCATTAGTGTTGACGAAACGGGGCGGGTGTTTTACACTAGTGCCATAAGGCAGACCAACTCTGAATTCGATATCCGGAGGCACAAGAACTGGATGGCTGCTTCAATTTCATTTAAAACTGTCGAGGACCGCCGTGAATTTCTACGATCCACCTTTTCAGAAACAAACGAGGAGGGTCAGCAATTTCTCAAAGATCTCAACCAGGATGGAATACTCGACTGGAAGGACTTAACTTTTGAGAAGGAGCAGATTTGGTTTGTGGAGGACAGCAACGGAGATGGGCTTGCCAACAGAACCCAGTTGTACCTGGAAGATTTTCACCAAGAAATTACCGATGTGGCCAATGGACTGGAGGCGTTCAACGGTGAAGTGTTCATTGCGGTCGGCCCTGATATGTGGAGAACGGGTGACCGGGATAAGGATGGTATAGCCGATATTGTCAACTCAATCAGTCATGGGTTTGCGGTTCATATTGGGTTTGGCGCTCACGGCATGTCAGGTGCCAAAATCGGTCCTGATGGTCGTATTTGGTGGGGGATTGGAGATATCGGAATGAATGTGGTGGACAAGGAAGGCAAGAAATGGGAATATCCCAATCGTGGCGTAGTAGTTCGATCTGAATTGGATGGCAGTGGATTTGAAGTTTATGCCGCCGGTGTTCGCAATACCCATGAATTTGTTTTTGACAAATACGGAAACTTAATCTCGGTAGATAATGACGGTGATCACCAGGGAGAACGGGAACGACTGGTATATCTGATCAATGGATCTGACACCGGATGGCGTATTAACTGGCAATTTGGTAAGTACACAGATCCGGACAACAACACCTACAAAGTTTGGATGGATGAGAACATGCATGTTCCCCATCAGTCAGGTCAGGCAGCCTATTTTCTTCCGCCAATTGCTAATTATGTAAACGGACCTACCGGGATGGTATACAACCCGGGCACCGCCTTAAGTGATCAATGGGATGAACACTTTTTTGTAGCTGAATTCAGGGGAACTCCGGTAAACAGCCCCTTACATGCTTTTACACTGAAACCAAAGGGTGCTTCTTTCGAACTGGCAGCGACCAAAGAAATTGTTCGGGGAACATTACCCACCGGTGTGGATTTCGGGCCGGACGGCGCGCTGTACTTTAGTGATTGGATCGATGGCTGGAGCCCCAAAGGGCAGGGGAGAATTTGGAAACTGGATGTTGCTGATGGTTCAGCAAACCCTCTTCGGGCAGAAGTTAGTATGCTGCTAGCGCAGGATTTCAGCAAATTGTCAGTAAAGGACCTTCCCGAACATTTAGCCCACCCTGATATGAGGGTCCGTCAAAAAGCCCAGTTTGAACTTGCCAACCGTGGAAAACAGGGATACAAAGTATTTGAAGGAACTCTGGCGTCGCCTAATCAAATGGCCAGAATACACAGTATCTGGGGCATAGGTATGCTGGCCAGACAGCAGAAAATGGATTACGCCGATGGGATAATAGCCTTGTTGCGAGACCCGGACCCGGAGATAATAACCCAGGCGGCTAAAACATTGGGAGATATTCGATATAGTGCTTCGGCCGCTGAAATTGTACCGCTTCTGGACAATCCTTCATTGAGGGTTCAATTGCATGCAGCGGAGGCGTTGGGTCGCATGGCACACCAGCCGGCCTTTGAGTCAATAGTTTCCATGTTGGAGGTAAATGAGGAGCAGGATGTCTGGCTTAGACATGCTGGGATGGTGGCACTATCCCGGCTTAGTGACGAATCACAGTTAACTTCTTTAAAAGATCATCCTTCCAGCTCAGTTCGTATTGCTGCTGTGGTGGCACTTAGGAGAATGAAAAGTCCAAAGATAGCAGAATACCTGGAGGACGAAAATCAGCAAATAACTACCGAAGCAGCCCGAGGTATCAACGATGATCTGGGCATTGAGCAGGCATTTCCTGCATTGGCCGATCTGCTTACCACTACAAGCTTCCAGAATCAGGCGCTGATTCGCAGAGCAATTAATGCCAATCTGAGGCTTGGGACGAATAAAAATGTAGACAACATTATAAGCTATTTAGGTCAACCAGCTGCTCCGGCGGAAATGAAGGCGGAGGCGCTGCAGACGTTGAGTACCTGGTCAAAAACTTCCGTTTTTGATAGAGTTGATGGACGCTATCTTGGTTCCGTATCACACGACGATACCTATTTGAAGCAGCAATTGGAACAGATCATGGAAAATCTACTTACCTCTGAGGACCCGGTGGTTCAGCAGGAAGCCGCAACAGCCGCCGGCAAATTAAAGCAAACAAGTTCTGAGCCACAATTGGTAAAACTTTCCACAAACCATAGCAATCCAAAAGTACGCAGCGCAGCATTAGAGGCATTGTTTGCGCTGGAGTCCCAGCATTTAACCGCGGCGTTACAGGCAGCATTTAAGGACAAAGACCCGGAAGTAAGATCTGCCGCATTAGCTATTTTACCTGAATCGAATATCGCTGAAGACCAGGCGGTTACTCTTTGTCGTCAAATTATGACAGGTGGAACCTATAGGGAACAACAGGTTGCTTTATCCGCATTGGGTAATATGAAACATCCGTCGGCGGTGCAGGCACTTGATCAGTACCTGGGCTGGCTTGATTCCGGCAAAGCAATTCCGGAAATACAACTGGACATAATAGAAGCTGTAATCAAGCAGAATAATCCGGAGCAGGTAACACGACTTAATAATTATGAAGCTTCGAAACCTGCTGACGATCCTGTAAGTCCTTACCTGGAAACATTGCATGGAGGAGATAGTCAAAAGGGCCAGGATATTTTCTATACTCACGAATCTGCTCAATGTGTTAGATGCCATACTATTTTCGAAACCGGCGGGACCATGGGTCCGGGCTTATCAGGTGTAGCTACCGAGCATACAGCGATGGAACTGCTAACCGCATTGATCACTCCCAGTGCCTCCTTTGAAGACGGCTATCACATGGTAACTTTGAAGATGGAAGATGGAGAAACACTAACTGGGGTTGTTCAGTCTGAAACCGAAGAATCCATCACTATCAGAAGCGGCAGCCAGGAGGCCAGAACATTTAACCGGTCTGAAATTACTGAACAAACCAGCATTCCGTCAAGCATGCCGCCAATGGGGCAAATACTTACCAAGAAGGAAATCAGGGATGTACTGGCATTTCTGGGGACACTTACCGGGGAACACTAAGCCCTGGGAAAACAGGGAGCAATCGGAAGGAGGAGGATGAAACAGTTGACGTTTATAAAATCGCGGTAATTGAATTATGCATTAAACAGCATAATCAATTTGAATATCCAGCTTCCCTCCGTATCTTTTGCAATTGTGAAGAAGTCGATCATTTCCATTTTCCTGATTCCTCTTTGTATGTCCTTATTTGGACAGGAAGTAGGTATATATTACACTAAGAATGGTTCCAAGCTTACCGGCGATAAACCGCATGGATTCAAGATCGCATATGACCAGGGGTTTGCTCTGGGGGCTTTTGTAGACCTTCGGATTGCCCCGGATGTTCTGGTCAGCTTACAGCCTGGTTATCTAAAAATGCAATCCAGGATAAAAGTACCTGATAGAGAAAGCCTTGAAGGAGGATTAAAGGATACCCTGGATTTCAGTTTAAATTACTTTATTCTACCGGTTCTTTTCAAAATCAAACCGACAAAAAGCAAGCGATTTTACTTTATTGTCGGACCTCAATTCGGTTTCCTGCTGGATAGTAAAACCACCAATGAACTTGGTGATCAACAGGACCGCAGCAACATCATGAATGACCTGAACGTTACCCTGAACTTCGGAGTTGGATACAGGATCCCTATCAAGTTTACTTCCCTGATGCTTGAAGTAAAATATGAGCAGGGAATAGTCAACATTACAGATTTTGGGAATCCTGAGGAGCTGTTTTCCAGGGTAAAAACCCAGGGTATTAACATGACATTATTGTTTGGCTTACCCATCGGAGGAACCAAGGATGAATAGATTCCATACGCTCTTGTTGGTAATTTACCTGGCTGCAGGTGGTTTTTTAGAATCACTGGCTCAGGAAGTGGAGGGACAGAAACCTAAACTGAATAACCACACTTTTGTCCCGGTCAGTTTTATGAATTCCGGCTTTAACAACACCTCGTTTACTTTACCGATTGGGATTGGAAGTACTTCAAATTTTAACTTTTCCCCTGCATTACCGGAATTGGACAGCATTGATGGGTTGAATGGTGAGATTCTTTTTGCCTCTCTTGGATTTAAATACAGTCAAAAAGTTCAGGACTGGATTAGTTTCAATTTAGAACTGGGTCTGACCGCACGTTTGGGAACCAACGTTGAAAGCATCTTATCCCAGGGTTTTAATACTGTGATCAACTTTGAAGTTGGTTCTATGGTAAAGATTTACCAGTCAAATAAGACGCGTCTTTCACTATCGGTAGTAGTGCAAAATTATAATGCAAATTTTGTTGATATCGCCGGCTTCGTCAAGGATGTAATCAATGAAGAATCAGATCCAAAAATCCTAAGACAGATACCAGCCTTGACTACCGGAGGTGGATTACACTTTGCCTGGGGTATTAATGATTTGTTCGGGGTAAGAGCAGAAAGCACCTATATCTATGGTGAAACCTTTACCAGAGGCAAGAGCAATGGATTTTATTCTATAAAAGGAGGGGTTGATATTAATTTCAACGAACGATATCAAGTGCCTCTCGGCTTGGCGATCACTTATACAATAACTACCGAGCCCAAAATAGTTTACGTGGACAACAGATCGGGCCGCATGTTCTTTGGTAAGCTTGCCTACACCGGCCGTAAGGACTTTGATATTGGGATAGAAGCTGGGGCAATGGTGCTACCGTTTCAAAACATTGAGGAAAAACCAACCATTCTGATGGCGAACCTTACCATGTCCTATTTCTTTAACTAACCTTATCGTTGAACCGCATCAATCGGTAACAGTTCATTGCTTTGGTTCTCTCAACTGAAATTTTTTCCCCTGTTTAGCGGAGGTCATTGCAGCCTGAAGAATTGCCATCACGGTTAGGTTGTTCTCAATACTGCTTAGATCGTGGGGGCCGGGCTTTACTTTATCCCTGATAACCGCCATGAAATAGCTGAAAGGATCATCATAAGGAGCTGATAACCCAGGTGTCTTAATCTCCTCCACCCCTTCATTTTCCGAGCGCATCACTGAAATATCGCTGGCATTGTGGCATTTTACAAACCCGCCTTTAGTGTAGATTTCGATATCTTTACGGCTATAATTCCAATTCCAACTGGCTTGAATGATGGTCTGGGATTTTTCATAGGTCAGGATAATGGTAGCTTCATCATCGACCTTTGGATAGACATCTGGCTTAATTTGCTGGGTAACTGCAACTACTTCCAGTGGCATAACGCCCTGGTGCAGCCAGGTAGACAGATTTGCACCATAGCAACCAAAGTCGGTTAGCGCTCCTGCCCCATTGTAGTAAGGATCAGTAAGCCATTCCAAGAACTCAGGATCCACCCCAATTTCCTTTGGCCCGGGGTGACCGTCGTGTACTACAACCTTGCGGATGTCACCAAATGTTGAGGGTTCATTTTGCAACAAACCCATTGCGTAATGATGGCTGCCATACCAGGTAGTTTCGTAGTTGGTAAGTAAATGTATTTTATGCTTTTCTGCCAGTCGAGACATCTTTAGCGCTTGTCCCAGGTTTACTGCCAGTGGTTTTTCAACCATCACATGGATGCCACGGGGGGCACACAATTCCACTACTTCTAAATGATCCCGGATGGTATTGAATGCAGTGACTGCTTCCGGTTTTGTGGCGTCCAGCATTGCTTCAATGCTGGGATAGACCAGGCTTAATGGCAGGTTGTACCGTTTTAGGTAGCGTTCAGCCAAAGCTGTATTTGGTTCTGCGATCCCTACCAGTTCAAAGTCTCCATCAGAGGCTCTGTTTAAAATCCAATTGACATGGCTGTGTACCAACCCAACCACGCCGATCCTCATTGGTTCCTGATCGGGTACCTGGGCCGGCATCGCACAGGTTATATAAAATAGAAATAGAGTGTACAAATATTTCCTGGACATATTTTTTAAGTCAGCGGTAGGAGTTGGCAATTGAAGAACCAAAATACTAAAAATTACTTGCTGAATTTGCCAGTCTATTAATTTCCCGGTTATCCAATAACATGGGATGATTTTCCACCAAAAGGCAATTAATCATCGCCAGTCCAACATTTGTGGTATTGGTAATGGCATTGCCGGATAGACGTTTAAGCAATGGGTAAAAAGGTGTACTGATCTTATAAATCAGGTTATACCAACCAGTGGCGGATCTGATTCCCCTACGCGGTTGAATAAAACCCGGGCGAAATAAGACAACTTTTTTGAACGGTAGTTGCTGGAGTTCCTGCTCGGTAACTCCTTTTACCCTTGCCCACATGGTCTTACTATTCGCGTTGGTTCCCTGTCCGGATACATAACAAAAAAGCATTTCCGGATTCTCACCAGAGAGTTTTCGCGCCAAATTCAGGGTAATGTCATGAGTTATCCTGGTGTACTCTTGTTCGGATTTACCTAATGCAGAAATCCCCATGCAAAAAAAACAGGCATCCACCTGCAAAAATTCAGCAGGTAATTGAGAGAAATCATCAAATTGCTCTAAAATGAGCTCGGTAATTTTGGGATGATCGATACCTACTGCTCTTCTGTTTAGTAAGAGAATTCCGGATATGGCAGGGTGGTCCATACACTCGTATAAAACACCTTTGCCAACCATTCCTGTAGACCCGGTTATCAGTACTTTATAATTCATAAAATTAAAGTCTGAGACTTCCGTTGCAAATTTGATTGAATAATATAGGTATTTTTGAAAAGTAAACAGGACCGATATGAAACCTATTTTATTATCATTGCTAATAACCTTTAGTATGACTACTGAAATATCACAAGCACAAGATCCGCTGCCCTATAGCAGTATACCGGATAGCCCATCCAGTTTTACAGCGGGTAATGTTACGGGAAGGATGATAGATGGGCTGGGATTTCGTTATTACTGGGCAACAGAAGGGCTTACTGAGTCAGATCTTCAACACAAACCCAGCCAGGATGCGCGAAGTTTAATGGAAACGCTGGAGCATATTTACAGGCTTACATTGGTAATGGTAAATGTTCCACAGAACATTGTTAATGAGGGAAGCGCTGACTATTCACTACTGGAGTTTGAGGAACTGAGGTCAAAATCATTGAGAAATATGAAATACGCCAGTGATCTTTTGAAAGGTAGCACCAATAGTGAAGTAGAGACTTACCAGGTGGTCTTCAAACGAGGAGATAATCAGCACCCCTATCCAATGTGGAACCTGATCAATGGGCAGATATCGGATGCCATATGGCATACCGGTCAGGTGGTGTTAATGAGAAGGGCTGCGGGAAACCCCATTAACCCAAAAGTGAATGTGTTTACCGGAAAACTAAACAAATAACAGGTGAACTGTTAAAACCCGGTACCGAGTTAACCAGCTGATTGCTATTCATGATATTAATCCAAATTAACCCTTCCCCGATAGTTACTGGTGTTTTCATAAAAGATTGTTATCTTGATTTACCATTTTAACTACCCTTTATGCCGCTTTTTACAGACGATAGTATAATAATTAACGCCCCTGTCAGCACAGTTTGGGATGCCCTGATTAACCCGGAATTAACAAAACAATACATGTTTGGATGTGAAGCAAAATGTAGCTGGAAAGTTGGCGATCCGATAGAGTGGATCGGTTCCGAGGATGGAGTAGTTTATGTCAAAGGGAGTCTGGTAACATTCGAACCCAATAAAAGATTTGCCTTTACGGTGTTTGACCCACATGGATCTTATGCAGATATTCCTGAAAACTATCTTACGGCAACCTATACCTTAACCCCCGAGGGCGGTAACACACATTTAAACGTAATCCAGGGAGACTATGAGAAAGTTGCGGAAGGGAATAAACGATATCAGGACACCATGGATCAAGGTGGTTGGAACGGGGTTCTTGAAAGTCTGAAAAAAATTGTTGAAACTCACGAACCCTAGACACACCCACACTCACGCTCAAACCCACACACACGCTCAAACCCACACTCACACCAAACTCACACTCAAACCCACACTCAATATGATCCTTACAACCACTGACTTTGTCCCTAACAGGGAAATAACTGAAATTCTGGGAGTTGCCAGAGGCAGCACGGTTCGTGCACGAAATGTTGGCAGCGATATTTTTGCCGGGCTTAAAAACCTGGTAGGGGGCGAAATCGACGAATACACAAAACTCCAGGCTACCAGCAGGGAACAGGCATTACAGCGAATGACAGATGATGCACAAAGGCTTAATGCCGATGCTGTAGTCAATATACGACTTGCAACCTCTATGGTTATGCAGGGAGCAGCTGAAATTTTGGCTTACGGAACTGCAGTAAAGCTTTTATGATATGGACAAGGTCTTAGCAACAGTTAATTTCCCTCTATGGTTGTTGCTGGTAGGTGGTTTGATTCTTATTTACCTGATTATCAAGAGAATCGAAGAAAAGAGAAACGAAAATTTCGAAGACAGGGACAACTAAAATCCAGGATCTAAAACCTGAGACTTAAGACCTATCTAATATCTTCCGGCGATTGAACTATGAAAAATAAAGATTGAGCAATATGACAAACAAAATTACCTGCTACCTGGTCGGTATGATTTTGCTGATTATGGCAGCCTGTGAACAACCTGCGGCCACCAATGAACTGGATTCCAAGGTGAGTAATCTGCTGTCGGAAATGACACTGGAAGAAAAAATCGGCCAAATGAACCTGTACAACGGTTTCTGGAGCATTACAGGGCCTCCCCCCGCGGAAGGTGACGCCGCAAATAAGTACCAACACCTGGAGGAGGGGTCAGTTGGTGCCATGCTAAATATTCATGGAGTGGAAAATGTTCGTAAAATTCAGGAAATCGCAGTTAACAATTCCAGGTTGGGAATCCCGGTTCTTTTTGGATATGATGTAATTCATGGTTATAAAACCCTGTCTCCGATCCCTTTGGCCGAGGCTGCCAGTTGGGATATGGATGCCATCGAAGGATCTGCCCGGATTGCTGCAATTGAGGCTGCCGCTGCCGGGATTAACTGGACCTTTGCTCCAATGATGGATATCTCCCGTGACGCGCGCTGGGGACGAGTAATGGAAGGCGGGGGGGAAGATCCTTTCCTGGGATCCAGGATCGCCGCCGCCAGGGTAAAAGGATTTCAGGGAAACGACCTGAGCGCCACCAACACAATAATCGCCTGTGCCAAGCATTTTGCGGGTTATGGCTTTGCCGAAGCCGGAAGGGACTACAATACTGTGGATATCGGTACCGTTACCCTTTACAATGAGGTGCTGCCTCCGTTTAAGGTTGCTGTGGATAATGGGGTAAGAACCGTGATGAATTCATTTAATATCCTGAACGGAATCCCGGCTAACGGTGACAGATTTCTTCAGAGAGATATCCTAAAACAAGCCTGGTCGTTTGGTGGCTTTGTAGTGTCCGATTGGAGTTCAGGCAGGGAGATGATCAATCATGGTTATGCACGGGATTTGAGACATGTAGCTGAGTTGGCAGCCAATGCAGGCTCGGATATGGATATGGAATCCTATGCCTATATTAATCATCTGAAAGCGTTGGTGGACTCCGGACAAGTCGATATGTCAGTGATTGATGATGCCGTAAAAAGGATACTGAAGGTAAAATTTGAGCTGGGTTTGTTTGATGATCCGTATAAATACTGCGATCCTGAGCGCGAAAGGGAATTGGTATATCATGATGCGCACCAGGAAGCGGTGCTTGATATGGCCCGTAAGTCCATTGTCTTATTGAAAAATGAAAACAACCTGCTTCCATTACAAAAGGGCAGTCAAAAAATTGCGGTAATAGGAGCCCTGGCCGATGATAATAATAGTCCTTTGGGAAGCTGGAGAATTTCTTCGGATGATAGTACCGCAGTGTCTGTTTTAAAAGGCCTGGAGCCCTATAAAGATCAAATTAGTTATGCCAAGGGAGCTGATCTGATCACCGGACCTGCTACATTTTTGCAAAAAGTGCCTATCAATGAATCAGATAAATCCGGATTTAATGAGGCAATCAGGCTGGCCAGGCGTTCTGATATAGTAGTGATGGTTTTAGGGGAGCACGGATTCCAGTCAGGTGAGGGTAGAAGCCGAACCAAACTGGACCTGCCCGGTGTTCAGCAGGAGCTATTGGAAGCAGTATTTGAAGTAAACCAAAACATCGTATTGGTTTTAATGAACGGACGGCCTCTGGCAATCCCATGGGCGGCTGAGCATATCCCGGCGATCCTTGAGACCTGGCACCTTGGATCTCAAAGTGGTAATGCCATTGCCCAGGTATTATTTGGAGACCACAATCCTGGTGGAAAACTTCCAATGTCTTTTCCACGCAGCGTGGGCCAGGTACCCATCTCCTACAATCGATATAACACTGGTAGACCCGATGCGCTGGACCTTGTTTTCTGGTCTACTTACACCGACGAGTCTATAGAACCACTGTTCCCTTTTGGCTATGGGCTAAGCTATACCAGCTTTGATTATTCAGATCTTTCTGTGGAGGTCACAGGTGAAAATCAGGTAAGCGTTGAAGTCACAGTGACTAATAAGGGTAAGGTTGCAGGAGAGGAAGTTACGCAGCTCTATATTAGAGATGTAGTGGCCAGTGTAGTCAGACCCATTAAAGAACTCAAAGGTTTTCAAAAGTACTCGCTGGATCCCGGGCAAAGCAGGAATGTGGTATTTCAATTGACAGAAGCAGAACTTGGCTTCTATGATGGCGCAGGCAATTACCATGTTGAACCCGGTGAGTTTGAAATAATGGTAGGTACCAGTAGTAAGGAAGGACTAAATGGAAATTTTACTTTATAGATTTTTGCTGGCCTGCTGCCTGTATACATGATACATTCCCATCGAATTAGTTAATTAAGAATGAAATCTACCTTGCGATACGGTCTGTTCATTATTGCGATGCTGGTCGGTTGTACTGGTTTAGACAATTTATCGCGCTCCAACCCGAAAGGTTGGTCGGAAACTGAGGCGGTGATGATTATGGAAACCGATAGTACCAGGCCTATGCGGGTATATAAAATCAATAACCCCAATGATTCCGTAGTTTTGCGCACGTCCAGTAAGGAAGTGAAGGTAGATCCTGAAGATCCGGTACTAAAGGCTTTCATCAACCGCCTGTACCGCACGGTAAGGGATAGCCTGTCCATGGGAGTTGGCATTGCCGCACCTCAGGTAGGAATACTGAAAAGGATTATCTGGGTGCAACGATTTGATAAAGAAGGGTTTCCTTTTGAGGTTTATTTAAATCCTGAAATTATTCAATACTCTGCCAAGAAACAAACCTGCCTGGAAGGCTGTCTCTCAATTCCCAATCGCAGAGACACGCTGAACACCAGGGCCTACGCCATTCTACTGGAATACGACAAGATGGATCAGTCCCACCAGGTAGAGATGGTTGAAGATTTCACCGCGGTAATTTTTCAACATGAGATCGATCATTTAAACGGGATATTGTATCTGGATCATCTGGAAAAAGAAATCAAATCTAAACCCCATAATTAAATCCAACTGTGAGGAATCTAACCAACAACTTAATTATCATCCTGGCATCTACGATAATTGGTTGCAATAGTGCAGACCGGTCTCTGCCACCAACCCGGTCCATTGAAACAGTCTTTGAAGAATACTACCAGAAGCAACTGGATTTTAACCCCATTGAAGCTACCCAGGCAGGGAAAGATGGTTATAATGACAAACTGCCCAATTTTATTTCGGACCAGTATGTAAATCAGCAAATCGAATTTCTCCGGGCTACTCAAAAGGAGTTAGACCTTTTTAAAAAAGAAATCCTAACCGATGCTCAGAAAATTAGCAGGGATGTGCTGCTATGGGAATTGAGTGTTCGTTTGGATGGGCTCAGGAACTCGATAGTTCTGATAAAGTCTCCGCTATTCGGTTTGCCAATGATCAAACTATTACCCCTGAACCAAATATTTTCACTGCATTTGTTTATGGGACAATTGGGCAGTGGCAGCGGGGCACAACCGTTTAACAATCCAAAGGACTATGAAAACTGGCTCAGTCGCATGGATGATTATTTTGTCTTTATCAACTCCGCTATCGAAAACATGAGTCTGGGAATTGACCAGGGAATTGTGCTGCCAAAAGTTATTACCATCAAAATGATCGATCAACTTGATCCATTTATCGATACCCCAACCGAAGATCACCTTTTTTATGGTCCAATCAGAAACCTGCCGCAGCAGTTTTCTGAAGATGATAAGCAGCGGTTGTCCCTGTTGTACCAACAAATGATTGAAAATCAGTTAATCCCTGTTTACCAGCAGCTGCAAAACTTTCTTTCTGAAACCTACCTTCCGGCTTCCCGGGAAACATCAGGTATCGGGTCGCTGCCAGGGGGAAAGGAAACCTACAATATCCTGATCCGCCAGCATACCTCTACTTCTATGACTGCTGAGGAAATTCACGCACTGGGCTTAAAAGAGGTTGCACGGATTCAAAAGGAAATGGAAACGGTAAAGCAAATGACCGGTTTTAAGGGAGACTTAAATGAGTTCTTCAATCATGTTCGAACCAGCAGGGAGCAAATGCCATTTAGTGAACATGAGCAAGTGATTGAAAATTTTGAGAACATTCATGAAAGAGTGAAACCACAGGTATCCATTCTATTTGACCTTAAGCCCAAGGCGCATTTCGAAATAAGGCGAACAGAAAGCTTTAGGGAAGCCTCCGCTTCAGCGGAATACAACGCCGGATCGATCGACGGCACCCGGCCAGGTATATTTTACGTGCCCATTCCAGATGTAGCATCATACAACAAATACAAGGATGAGAGCCTGTTTCTTCATGAAGCAATCCCTGGGCATCATTATCAACTTTCTTTGCAGCAGGAGAGCCAGGAAATACCTGAGTTTATGCAGGCCGAAGGGCTGGGTGTTTTTGTGGAAGGATGGGCGCTCTATTGTGAGTCACTGGGTAAAGAATTGGGGTTATATGAAGACCCCTATCAGTATTTTGGGATGTTAAGTGCCGAAATGCATCGAGCCATACGGTTAGTAGTGGATACCGGCATTCACGCTAAAGGATGGACTCGAGACCAGGCCATTCAATATTCACTGGACCATGAAGCGGAATCTGAATCATCAGTGGTGGCGGAAATCGAACGGTACATGGTTGCTCCGGGACAGGCATTATCCTATAAGATCGGCCAATTGAAAATACTGGAATTGCGAGCCAGAGCTGAACAGGCTTTGGGAGAGCAATTTGAAATTAAGGAATTTCATAACCAGGTACTTGAATCAGGAAGCCTGCCGTTGGATGTGTTGGAGAAAAAAATTGATCGTTGGATCGCGCGTGGCACTGATGGCTAGGAGCAACGGGAAATATATTCGGAACCTGGTGTTGGCCCATGGAGTATAGAGCCTGGAACAAGAACCGGGAGCATGCAGGTAGGAACTGAAAAAACATCGGTGGAAGCTTATGAAAAACAAATCCGTAGTAAAGCAACAAATCTTAGATAGCTGCAAGCAGGTTATTTCTGATCGAATCAGCGTTATTGAGAATAACCTGGAGGCTGTTAGGGAATCGAGAAACAATGAAACCAAAAGCAGTGCGGGTGATAAATACGAAACCAGCCGGGCCATGTTACAGATCGAAGAAGACAATTATCAGAAACAACTACATCAGGCAATGTTGCTAAAGAATCAACTGGAGCAGATTAATGTGACCAGCCAATCGGTCCAGGCAGACCAGGGCAGTCTGGTAGTCACTAACCAGGGCTCATATTTTATTTCAATAGGCCTGGGAAAGATCACGCTGGAAAACGGCAGTTATTTTTGCATCTCTTCAGGCTCACCCATGGGGCAAAAGTTAACAAACCAACAGGTCGGTTTTAAGTTTAGTTTCAACGGGCAGCATTTTGAAATTATGGAAGTTCAATAGAAAAACCTGGACAGAGGATAAGAAAGGTGGGTATGAGCAAATTTTATGGTATTTTCAAAGAATGCACTGCAAATACCAGTGCAGGAAAGTCAATAAACCAAGGTAGTATTCATTTGAACATTACTATGTAGTTATGAGATTACAGTATTTATCTATCACTATAATTCTTTTACTTTTCTGCGAAGAACCCAGCCTTGGGCAGGACACAAAATCGACTTACCTCATCAAAATTGACAGTCTCCACCAACTCATCGATTCGTATCCTGAAGAAGATGAAGAAAAAGTCCACCTGCTGAACGAGTACGCCAGACTTTGTTTCTACAACCTTGATTTTCGATCAGGCTTGATCGCCACCCGGGACGCCCGGTTACTTTCTGAAAAACTTGAATTTAACGGTGGAAAAATCATGTATTATTTATCATTGGCGGTTTTTCGCGGAAACGATAACATGGCCAGGTATTATCAAAAACAAGCTGAATGGTTATCTATGGATCCGGAACAGCATCTGGATGAATACTATCAAAAGCTCAATTATAAGGATCATGGATCAGGTGATTGGGGGACATTGTTGGTCGAGTTTACTGAAATGTTGCAATACTTTGAAAAGCAGGACGACAAAGAAATACAAGCCAACCTGCTAGATGCTATTTCTCTTTTTCATTTTCGACTGGGTGACCCCGAAAAAGCCGTATCAAGCCAAGACCGAGCTTTACAACTCTACAAGGATTTAATCCTGGTATATCCGATATTTAATGCTACTTCCGGGAAAGTATTCTATCTAAATGAGCTAGGAAGAACAAGTGAAGCTGAAAAACTGGAAACAGAGTTGGTGGAATTCATAACCTTGAACGAAAATGAAAATACCAGGGGGCTGATCACCTTCATCATGGGTGAAATATACTACTACACTGGAAGACATGCACTTTCCATTGAATATCTGCTAAAAGGAGCTGAAATATTTGAGCAAAGTAGAGATACAGCCCTATTAGCAGAAAGCTACTACAGAATTTCATTTCCTTATGTACAGTTGGAAATGTATGATAAGGTTGCTGAAATATTCGACAGGTATATTGAGATTGTTAAACATCAAAATGATTCTGTTGCATTATTTGACGCCTACAATCGCGCTGTTATGCCCAATTACTTTATTAAAGATTATGAGAAAGCCAGGAAATATATGGCACTGGCACTTCGGGATAAGCAAAATCAAGTCTTCTTATTGGGCAGAAAAAGTAGCCTGGAAGGACAAATAGTTAAAGATCAGCAGCAATACACAGCTGCCATTCCATACTTCCAACAGGCACTGGAAAGCTATCAGAAAACAAGTATCAATGGACTTCCATTTATGCATTTGTATTTGGCTGAGTGCTATCAGCAGCTGGGAGATTTTTCAAAGGCATTAGAACATGGTTTGTTGTGTTTACAAACAGAAAGCGAAACTGGTTTATCCCGAACTAAAGTAAAGCTGAAAATAAGCTTAATCTTATCTGAAATCTACGATACCCTGGGGCAACAACAAAGAGCTTACCAGTATCTAAAAATGCATCAGGATATCAGGGCTGAGAATGACCGGCTGGATGCAAAAAACCGGTTGGCCGATGCTGAAGTACGCGCCATTTTGCAAAAAAGCCAAAAGGAAATAGAACAGATTGAGCAAGAAAGGATACTGGCAGATCAGGAAAATAAGGTTCAGCGGCTTTGGATTTTCAGTATTACGGGAGCACTGCTATCTGCCATAGTGTTGGCACTGGTACTATATCGGAACAATAAGAACAAGCAAAAAGCCAATGCACTATTAAAAGAGCAAAAGGAAGAAATAGAAAGCACACTTGAGAAACTGGAATCGACCCAATCCCAACTCATTCAATCCGAAAAAATGGCCTCATTAGGAGAACTTACCGCGGGAATCGCACATGAGATCCAGAATCCGCTGAACTTTGTAAATAACTTCGCTGAAGTTAGCGAAGAGTTGGTAACAGAATTGAAAGAAGAATTGGACAAGGGCGATGTCAGTCAGGCAAAAATTATTTCTGACGACGTTATAGAAACCTGTAAGAAAATCAACCACCACGGTCAACGAGCAAGTAGTATCGTAAAGGGGATGCTGGAACATTCCAGATCGGGTAACGGTAAAAAAGAACCAACCGACATCAATGCGCTGACAGATGAATATTTGAGACTGGCCTATCATGGGCTTCGTGCAAAAGACAAATCTTTCAATGCCGATTTTAAAACAGATTTAGATGAAACACTTCCAAAAGTCAAAGTCATTCCACAAGAAATTGGCAGGGTTCTTCTTAACCTGATCAATAATGCATTTTACGCCGTCGATAAAAGAGCCAAAGAAGGAATTAATGGATATAAACCCGAATTAACAATTACTACGAAGTTATCACACTCCGATGGAAACAAAGGGGAGGAAGTAATTGAAATTCGAGTTGCTGACAATGGTTCCGGAGTTCCTGCCGATATCAAGAATAAGATATTCCAGCCCTTTTTTACCACAAAACCAACTGGGTCAGGAACTGGGCTTGGCTTATCACTGAGCTATGATATTGTGAAGGCCCACGGGGGCACGTTGGAGATGGATAGTAAAGAAGGGAAAGGAAGTGAGTTTGTTATTCATTTGCCAAATAATTAGACTGCTACAGCAATGGCTTCAACAAAAGAAAAAGCAATGAATAAAATAGTTATCACCTCATTATCAACGTTCTTAATCCTTGGTCTTTTCCAATTACTAATTAGCTGTTCCAATGCCGCAAAAGAACCTGACAAAAAAGAAGCTAACAAAACTGTTTTCCCAAGTGACATTATTCCATTTTTCAATCATTGGAATTTGATTTTAGGTGATGGTTCGAATGTTGGTCATGCTAATAACTTTGAGCATGAAGATTTCTTTTATGCTGCACATGATGGTAAAAGGAATTGGGTAGTTTATAAAGCACCCAACGCTGGAGATACCCACGGAACTTCAAACAATACAAGAACCGAATTGGCTCAATCGAAAAAGTGGTCTCCAGTAACTGATGCTAAATTGACCGCTACACTCAAAGTGATGAATGTATCAACCACCGGCGATGCACGGGTAGCGGCTTCGTACGCGGTAGTCATTGGTCAGATTCATAGTGCCGATGGACATGAAAACGAACCGCTTAAAATATTTTACAAGAAATTCCCCGGTCATACAAAAGGCTCGGTTTTTTGGCATTATGAAATCAATACAGCAGGTGATGACAATTCTAAAAGATGGGATTATTCTACTGCGGTTTGGGGACATGATTTTTCTGTTGTCGGTACTGATGAAAACACCTACCCGGAAGAACCTAAGGATGGTATTGCTTTAGGTGAGGAATTGAGTTATGAAATCGAGGTTAAAGATGGTGTTATGAACTTAAAATTTACCAGTGAAGGGCATGAAACCAAATCATTCACAAAGAACTTGATCAAATCAGAATATACCACAACTGCTGATATTCCTAAGCAAACTGAAGATCTATTTGTGCCAATCGGTCAAGACGGAGTGGAGCGAGAAAATGCGTATGCAGATGAAGGTCTTTTTTTTAAACTAGGCTCTTACAATCAAACCAACGGAAAATCTCCGGAAGTAAATAAGAACTGGTGTTCCGGAGCAGAAACACACGGCGGCGATATACAAAAACAATATGAAACCGGAAACTACGCAGAGGTTTGGTTTAAAGCAGCAAGTATATTTGTAAGTGAAGCTGCTGTGTCCAATGAAGGCTATTTCAGAAAAAATGATTAAATCAATATTTCAGACTATGCTAATCAGTTAGGTGTTTTGTGTTTATTAATTCAGGTTATACTTCCCAGTAAGTCAATAACGGTACTCGATTTGTACCGGTCTTAACGCAAACCCGGAGGATATCTACGGCCAGGTTCTTCTTTTTTCATATCAGTGTTACCATACTTCTCCTGCACTGGTAGCCTTTTTTCGGACAATTTTGGTATTCGATAGAGGACAGGAGCAAAAGGAAATGGCAACACACACCAACAACTCCACGTTTAACAAAATTTTGATGCAGTTTAAAAATCATGCAACCTGTACTTAAAGGACTTAAACAACTCCTAATGTGGTCAACTATTACCATCCTAAGCTTAATAGTGCTTTTGGCGCTCATTATATTCGTTTTTATAAGCACCAGCCCGCAATTTGGTCAAAAGCCCCAGGGAGAAGATTTAATACGCATTAGTCAATCCCCCCATTACAATGAGGAGGGATTTGTAAATCTTTCTGAAACCACCACCGCTGATATTTGGGAAGCGCTGAAAAAGATGCCAGAAATGCTTTCAGGGGGTGACAAAAATCCACAGAAGCCACTTCCGGCAGCTTTTTCCCATACAGGATTGCAAACGGCCGATAGCGTTACATTCATTACCTGGTACGGACATTCGGCATTTCTTCTGGAATTGCAAGGTAAACGCATTCTTATCGACCCAATGTTTGGAAAAGTGGCCTCACCAACTTTCCTGGGTAGTAAGCGGTTTGCATACCAGCAGCCAATCCCGTTAGAACGGCTGAAAAACATTGATGTGGTGGTCATTTCACATGATCACTACGACCATCTTGACTATCCTACCATCCAAAAAATAAAAAATGAAGTTAATCACTTTATCACTCCACTGGGTGTTGGCTCTCATCTAAAGTCATGGGGAGTAGCGACTGAGAAAATCACTGAGCTGGACTGGTGGCAACATACTGAACGTGACGGGATATTATACACAGCCTGCCCTTCACGTCACTTTTCAGGACGGGGTATTGCAGACCGGGACGCAACACAATGGGCAAGCTGGGTGCTCAGAGCGGATACGCACAATATATATTTTAGTGGTGATGGAGGCTATGGCAATTTCTTTTCCGAAATTTCTCTGAACCTTGGTCCCTTTGACTTTGCCATGCTGGAATGCGGCCAGTACAATCAGGCCTGGAGCAATATCCATATGATGCCGGAAGAAACAGTACAGGCCGGATTGGACCTGAACACTAAGCTAGCCATGCCAATTCATTGGGGGGCTTTTAGACTGGCCCCGCATAGTTGGACCGATCCCATCATACGATTCACCAAAGCGGCCCGTGAAAGAAACCTACCCTACATTTTACCCACCATAGGTCAGCGTTTTCAACTGGGTAAAGACTATCCTAAAAGCGAATGGTGGAAAGAAGCAATGTAGCGCCAGGTGCCAGTCCCTTCGCCTGGTGCTGGGAGCCAGCGCCCCGTGATTTGTGCCAGGTACCACGCACACTGCTCCACTGTCCTAATGCCCGACCGCTGGGCCCTAATTCATTCTGCCTTTTAACAGATCAACCGAAGTTTTCGGATTGATCAAGGTGATCCTGCCATCCTGACTGATATCGCAGCCTTCCGTGATCAGATCAATTACCTGTTGCACGCTTAGGGATGGCTCCATAGCCAGAAGTTTTCCCGCCAGGTTGGCCACATTTGGCGAAGACATTGAAGTACCGGACATTTTCATGGTGTTGCCCCCGGGGATATAGCTTTCTACTTCAAAGCCATTGGCGTGAACATCAACGATTTTACCAAAACTGGTAAACCCTGTTTCTTCCCCAGCCTGATCTACCGCTCCTACAGTCAGGATGTTTGGCAATTCAAAAGAAGCCGGTATGGCCTCATAGAATTCGCTGTCCTGATCGCTATTACCGGCGGAAGTCACAAATAAGATTTCCGGTGCCCCTTTGATAGCATCAAACATTCCATTCTTTTCAATATCAAATATTTCCCTGGCCATCTTCCTTCTTTCTTCTGCACTTTCTCCCACCCCATTGGCCTCCAATGCGGCTTCAACATCCTCCGGAGACCCTCCAAAGCTCATGTTGACTACTCTTACCCCGGATTTTTTAAAGTATGCTACAGCATCCTTAGCGGCCTGGGCAAAACGGGTAGCGTCTTCCTTATTAGGAGTTTCCGGGATCATCTTGTGATCGAAGGTGATTCTTGCTGGCAATATCTTAGCTTGAGGGTTTCCTTTTGCCGCGATTCCAGCAACATGCGTTCCATGAGCGTAAATAGAGAACAGATTCAATTCCTCAATAAATGGACGCACTTCTTCTGGCTTAATCTGCGACATCCGCTTTTTCAACTCCGATGCCTCCGCACTGCTTATGTTTGCCTGAAGGTCCTGTAAGCCTTTCATCAGGCCAACCATCTGAGGGACCTTAGCTTTTTGTTCATCGGTTAACGGAAATATCACGGATTCAGTTTTGCGGCTTTTAAGGTCAAATGCTATGCCGTTAACATCGTCTACAAAACCATTACCATCGGTATCGCTACCGTCGAATTTTTCCTGCTCATTTTGGTAAACATTACCTTTAAAAATTGGGATATCTACTCCACTATCCCAGATGGCCATCACTACAGGACTCAGATCCGGTTCTTTTGAGATGTCAACATCACGGTCTGCCCATATATCTACCTTCTCCACCTTATTGGCATCGATATATTGCTGATAAACCGATATCATCTCATTTTTAACCGGTAACATATGGTTCACTATGTAGTTCATATTGACCATGGTGGAAGCATTCTCATCACTTATAGTACCGGTTTTAGCCACACCTGGATCGATACCTTCTTT
>BQJT01000034.1 GCA_021604845.1 Cyclobacteriaceae bacterium | reverse complement strand
CCGGCCTTGGCCTGCTGTTATGTAAAGAATTTGCCCAGCTTAACGGAGGCGATATTTCGGTAAGTAGTCAACTGGGTGAAGGTACCACTTTCACAGTTTATTTGCCGGGCCAACCCGGAGAAGTAGTGGGAGCAAAGGAAGAAACAACGTGAATGTTGGATCAATTAATCTGAAGTGACATCTGCTTCCATGGTTTCGACCCGAAGCCCCACGCTGAGAATTAGGGGGAGTGAATCCTGCCTCATGAACTGCTGGATTTTAAAACGGTACCATCCTGGTTTGGTAAATTTATAACTGGAAATAGCCAGAATCCTGTGATCAAAGATGTCACCCAGACCCTTGCCCAGGGGTTTCCCCGTGGTTGGATCGAACAGGTCCATGTTTTGCAATGCTTTTAACAGCACATTACCTGTCGAATCTTCCAAGGTATGCTGCACGTATAAATTGTGATAGGGGTAAGAAATAGAATTTCGCACATTGTAATATAAATTATAAAGCGGCTCGGTTTTGGCAATTTCAAACTCGAATTCTGCAACACTATCCGCTAACCACAGGTTATGTTCGAAATCAATATTTCTTTCGTAGATCCGTCCGGGGTCGGTGCACGCTGCAATAGATACAATCGCCAGAAGAGCGCACAAACTAATTATACAGCGCATAAACTAACTATTCGGGTTGTTCCTGCCGCGTGATTTCTTACGCGGTTTATTTCGTCTTTTTGATCTGTACTTTTTGTCAATTCTTTCTAGTTCTTTGTTTATAGCGGCAAAGTGGCTTTTCCCATTGTTAACTTCGTTAAGTTCCAGTGTTTCAGGGATAACATTCTTACTGTTCAGATCAATGATTTCCTTAACACGTTCACTTGAAACTGGATGCCATGAATTCTCTTTTTCATAGCCAAACCACATGATTTTCCGAAAGATATCAGTTTTTTGCAGCTTTGCCGCTCCTTTTTTAGTGAGCAGGGGTCCTTTCAATTTTGGTATATCCGTGAGAGCGCCAAGGTAGGTGTCCAGTTCGAAGTTCAAACAGCATTTTAATCTTCCGCACTGGCCGGAAAGTTTGCTGGGATTGAGGCTCAGGTTCTGATATCTTGCAGTTGCGGTAGTAACACTTTTAAAATCGGTAAGCCAGGTAGCACAGCATAATTCCCGACCACAGGAACCAATTCCTCCCAGTCGACCTGCTTCTTGCCTCAAGCTGATTTGTCGCATTTCAACCCTGATTTTGAACTCGCTGGCCAGCACCTTTATTAATTCCCGGAAATCTACCCGTTCATCTGCAGAATAAAAAAAGGTAGCCTTGGAATTGTCTGCCTGATATTCAACATCAGACAGTTTCATGGCCAGACCCATGTCTTTGATAATCTGCCTGGTTCGGATCAATGTGGGATTTTCTCTTTTTCGAACCTCCTGGTATTTTTCAAGGTCCCTAACATTGGCTTTACGGTAAATTTTGCGAACATTCTGATCATTTCGGATTTTTTTCTTCTGCATCTGCAGCCTGACCAATTCACCCTGGAGCGAAACATAACCCATATGATGTCCGTTGGGCACATCCACAATCACTGCATCGCCTGTGACTACATCGAATCTTTCCTGGTTACGATAGAATTCTTTCTTACCGCTCTTAAAACGAACTTCAACAATATCGAAGGTTTCGGATTGCGGCATCCCCATGTTGGAAAGCCAGTCAAACACATTGAGCTTGTTGCATCCCCCGGTTAGACAACCGCCATTATTCTGGCAGCCGGAAACCGCTCCGGTTTTTCCTGTTCCACATGAACTACAACCTGACATAAGATTTATATGTAACCGGTAATTTACAATTTTATGTTACTCAGTGGAAGTTTCCAGAGGTTTGTTTACCCATCTCAGGAGATCCTGTCCTATGTCTTGCCGGTAGTATGACCCCTGCCAGTTTATGGACTTGACTGTATCATAAACAGATTGTAACGCTGCTTTAATTTCATTATCAAATGAAGTCACTGCTAGTACCCTGCCTCCGTCTGTGACTATTCGTCCATGGTGATAGGCAGTACCTGCATGGAATACCAGATTATTGGTAGCGGTACCCAGACCTTCAATTACCATTCCCTTCTGGTAACTTCCAGGATATCCTCCTGAAACCATTACTACTGTACATGCCGACCTGGTGTCGATGGTTAGTTCGGCATTATTAAGGTTTCCTGTACCACAGGCCCACAACAAATCGACCAAATCACTGGATACCCTGGGTAATACTGCTTGCGTTTCGGGGTCTCCCATCCGTACATTGTACTCTATTACCATTGGTTCTCCTTTCACATTTATTAATCCCAGGAATATAAACCCGCGGTAATCGATCGCTTCCGACTTAAGACCTTCAATGGTGGGAATTACAATTCGATCCTCAACTTTCTTCATGAAGGCCGGATCTGCAAACGGCACTGGTGAAACCGCCCCCATACCGCCAGTGTTAAGACCGGTATCTCCGTCACCAATTCGCTTGTAATCTTTGGCAGAGGGGAGGATCTTATAGGAGTTACCATCCGTAATTACAAAAACGGAAATTTCTACCCCGTCCAGGAACTCCTCAACCACTACCTTAGCGCTTGCCTGACCGAATTTGGACTCCAGCAGCATTTCCTTAAATTCCTTTTCAGCCTGTTGCTGATTTTCACAAATTACCACCCCTTTACCGGCAGCCAAGCCATCCGCCTTTAGAACAATAGGAGTGTTTTGTGTTTTGATAAAGTCCAGGCCCTGCTCAACCTGAGTTTGATCAAAGGTTGCATAACCCGCGGTAGGAATGCCGTATTTGACCATAAATTGTTTGGCGAAATCTTTACTGCTTTCCAACAACGCACCTTGCTTTCCAGGCCCTACCAATGGTATATGAGCAATGTCATGACGACTTTCAAAATAATCTCTGATGCCCAGAGCCAGGGGTACTTCAGGACCAACAACTACCAGCTCTATGTTTTTTCTCAACACAAAGTCGCCGATTTCAGGAAAAGAAGTGGGATCGATTGGAACATTTTCCCCTAAATAACCAGTGCCAGCATTGCCCGGAGCAATAAAGAGCTGGCCACAAGTTGGACTTTGTTTTATTTTCCAGGCAAAAGCATGCTCTCGTCCACCTGAGCCTAAGATTAAAATATTCATACTTCTTGAATCGTTGTATTCAATTAATATTAGTAAACCAAAACCAACCTTTTAATTCGCGTATTCAGAAAGGAACTTGATACGCATTAATCTTAACTCCTCCTCGGAGAAATCTTCATCTTCCAATTCACTCAGCGCATCGGTAATGCTATCAGATTCGGCATTTAGAAAATAATCGTACAGTTCATTCTGTCGGTCATGGTCCATTATCTGTTCAACATAATAATCCAGATTCAGCTTGGTCCCGGAAAAGCAGATTTGTTCGATTTCTCCCAGCAGTTCTTCCATCTTCATATTTCTTGATTCAGCGATTTCTTCAAGATCCACTTTTCTGTCAATCTGCTGAATAATGGAAATCTTGTTTTTAGATTTGTTAACCGCTGATTTGATTAATACATCGGAAGCTGTGGTAATATCATTTTCAACCACGTACTCTTTGATCGCTTCAATAAAAGGAACCCCGAATTTGTCAATTTTTCCTCTACCTACCCCATTGATCCTGGATAGCTCCTCCTTGGTAGTAGGATAAACAATGGCCATTTCTTCCAGTGATGGGTCCTGAAAAATAACATAGGGAGGCAGTCCTTTTTGCTTTGCAAGCTTTTTTCTTAAACCCTTCAACAGATCAAACAATGCCAAATCATACGACCTGGTATTAACAGCTTCATCAGTGATGCTGGGCTCCTCTTCCTTACCGTAATCATGGTTCTTCAACAGATCCACTTGATAGGGTTCCTTCAAAAAACTACGCCCTTTTGGAGTGATCTTAATTATACCAATCTGCTCGATGTCTTTTGACAGGAAACCCATTAACATAGCCTGTCGTATTACCGAACTCCAGAATTCCTTGCCGTTTTCACTGCCGGATCCAAATACCGGAAGCTCAAAGTGTTTATAGCTTTGAACATATTGACTGTTCACCCCTGTAATTACATGAGTTAGGTGCTTTAATCCGAAACGTCCTTCAGTTTGAAGCACCGCTTCCAGGGCGGTAACAATGTGCTCCTGACCCTCGAAATGTTCCTTAGGATGCCTGCAGTTATCACACCATTTGGTATCCGTGCAGTTTGGGTCTTCATACACTTCGCCAAAATAATGAAGCAGTTGCTTTCTGCGACACACCGCAGATTCTGAATACGATGCCATTTCCTCCAGCAGTATTTTGGCGTTCTCCCTTTCAGTCACAGGTTTGTCCTTGTTGAACTTTTCCAGTTTAAGGATGTCGTTGTAGCTGTAGAACATCAAACAATTCCCTTCCAACCCATCTCGCCCTGCCCGGCCTGTTTCCTGATAGTAGCCCTCCAGAGATTTTGGTGTGTCATAGTGGACCACGAAACGAACGTCTGGTTTGTCTATTCCCATTCCAAAGGCAATGGTAGCCACAATGACGTGTACCTCCTCGTTGAGAAAGTCATCCTGGTTTTTAATTCTCACGTTACTGTCAAGACCTGCGTGGTATGGAGCTGCCTTGATATCATTTACCCTGAGGAACTCGGCAATTTCTTCTACAGTTTTCCGGGACAGACAATACACAATTCCGGACTTGCCATGGTGGGCTTTTACAAATTTGATCAACTGTTTTTTTATGCCCTTTTTTGATCTGACTTCGTAATACAGATTTTCACGGTTGAAGGACGATTTGAAAATGTCAGCATCTTCCATTTGAAGATTTCTCTGAATATCCAACTTTACCTTGGGAGTGGCAGTGGCGGTCAAGGCAATGATCGGCAGATTACCCAACTGCTCCAGGATCGACTTGATACGACGGTACTCTGGTCTGAAATCGTGGCCCCATTCAGAAATGCAATGCGCTTCATCAATGGCCGCAAAAATCAGGTTCGATGATTTTAGGAAACTGATATTTTCGGGTTTGGTTAGGGACTCCGGCGCCACATAAAGCAGTTTTATTTTTCCCTCCAGCGTTTCTTTCTTCACCCTGTTAATTTCAGTCTTGGTTAGGGTAGAGTTTAAAAACTGTGCGTTTACACCTAATGCATTCAATTGGTCAACCTGATTTTTCATCAGGGCAATAAGTGGTGAGATTACGATTGCAGTACCTTCTAACATCACCGCAGGCAGTTGATAACACAAAGATTTGCCCGCACCAGTAGGCATAATTACAAAGGTGTTCTTGCCATTTAAAATATTCCTGATTATTACTTCCTGGTCGCCCCTGAACTGACCGTAACCAAATACTTCTTTTAACTTATCTTTAAGTTGGTCCTTTTGTTCAATCAGCAATGGTTCAAACCCCATAGATTCTTTAAATTTTTTATCTTTAAGCAAATTTATAACAAGGGAATATCAATATTGAATTTAGTAAAAAATATCCGGGAAACAGCTAAGAACGTGCTTTTAAATGAAGCAAAAGCAATCGAGCAAATGAGTCATTTAATTGACCAGGAATTTGAATCAACAGTATCAGCCATACTTGAGTGTAAAGGGCGTGTAGTGGTTTCAGGAATCGGTAAAAGCGCCATTGTTGCCAGTAAAATTACTGCCACGCTAAATTCGACCGGTACGCCCTCAATGTACATGCATGCCGCCGATGCCATCCATGGAGATCTGGGGATGCTCAGAAAGGAAGATATCGTTTTGCTGCTTTCCAAGAGCGGTAATACCCCGGAGATTAAGGTACTAATCCCATTGATCAGACGAGCGGGTTGCAAATTGATTGGGATGGTAAGCAGTACAGATTCCGATCTAGGCCGTCAGGCTGATTATGTACTTAATGCAACCATCGAGGAGGAGGCCTGCCCGCTCAACCTGGCACCTACCACCAGTACCACCGTTCACATGGCCCTGGGGGATGCTTTGGCGGTATGCTTGTTGGAATCCCGCGGTTTTACCAGCGAAGACTTTGCCAAATTTCACCCTGGTGGATCCCTGGGTAAGCAGCTCTATCTCAAAGTTTCGGATATTTATCCCAATAATCAATGCCCGGTAGTTTTAATAGATGCCAGTATTGAGGAAATTATTCTCGAAATGACCACCAAACGTTTAGGCGCCACCGCGGTAGTTGATGAAAAACAGAAACTAAAAGGTATTATTACGGATGGAGACCTAAGAAGAATGCTAAACACCAAAAACGCCCCCGGAAAAGTTACCGCGGAGTCCATTATGTCCGCAAATCCCAGAACAGTGGATAAAGAATGTTTTGCAACTCAGGCCCTTGCAATCATGCAGCAAAATAATATAACCCAGGTAATTGTTGCCGAGAAAGATAACATTCTGGGGTTTGTTCACTTACACGATTTGTTAAAGGAAGGAATTATATGATCAATAAGGATACCTATTTGGTAATTATGGCAGGTGGTGTAGGCAGCAGGTTCTGGCCTTACAGCAGAAGTTATCGGCCTAAGCAGTTTCTGGACGTTCTTGACAGCGGATACTCGTTAATACAATTAACCAACAACCGCTTTAAAAATATATGCCCCCAGGAAAATGTTTACGTGGTGACCAACGACATCTATGTGGACCTGGTAAAGGAACATTTGCCGGAATTGAGCGATGATCAGATTTTATCAGAACCGGTTGGCAGGAATACCGCACCCTGTATTGCGTATGCCAGTTATAAAATAGCTTCCAGGAATAAAAATGCCAATATTATCGTTTCCCCCTCCGATCACACGGTATTTAAGGAACGAGAATTTGAGGAAGTAGTTTTAACAGCTGTTGACGCTGTGGCCAAGTCAGATAAAATCGTCACCATAGGAATAAAACCAAGCAGACCGGAGACAGGCTATGGGTATATTCAGTTCATACCGGAAACCGGTGGTGAGATCAAGAAAGTAAAAACCTTTACTGAAAAACCTGAGCTTGAACTGGCACAAAAATTTCTAGACAGTGGCGAGTTTGTGTGGAATGCAGGAGTATTTATTTGGAATGCCAAAACTATTAGATCGGCCTTTGAACAGCATCTTCCAGACATGGCTGAATTGTTTGCTCCGGGGGATGCGATATTCTACACCTCCGAAGAGCAGGCCTTCATTAGGAACGTTTATTCCCAGTGTAAGAACATCTCTATAGACTATGGCGTTATGGAGAAAGCAGCAAATGTTTACGTAGTTCAGGCAAATTTCGGATGGTCAGATATAGGTTCCTGGGCCACTCTGCATGACTTAAAACGAAAGGACGAAGATAACAACGTATTTGAAGCTAACATCCTGGCATATAACACCAGGAATAGCATCGTAAAAGGGGCATCGGACAAATTAATAATAGTACAGGGTTTGGACGGCTATCTGGTGGCTGATATTGACAACGTCTTGTTAATATGTGAAAAGGATAATGAAAGGCAATTCCGGGATTTTGCCGCCGATATTAAAGCCAGGAAGATGACCGAGTATTTATAAGTTTAGCCTTTGCCTTACACACTCATAGAGCACCAGGGCGGTAGCTACCGACACATTCAGCGAAGATATCTTTCCGGTCATAGGGATCCTGACATGCTGGTTGCAGCTTTCCAATAATTCGCGACTTATTCCATTCTGTTCAGAACCCATGAGAACCACCGTAGGTACCTGCAAATCTGCAGAGTACATAAGTTGTTTAGCCTTTTCTGAACAGGCAACCACTTGTAACCCGGAATGCTGTAGCTCTTTGATACAACGTTTTAAACTTCCTACCCGGCAAACTGGCAGATGATTAAGTGCGCCTGCAGAGGTTTTAATTGCATCTCCGGTTATTTGAGCATGCCCAGTCAATTGAACCACCAGGGCATCCACTGAGGCAGCATCTGCAGTTCTGGCAATAGCTCCGAAGTTCCTAACGTCGGTTATCCTGTCCAGCATGACAATTAATGGTATCCGTCCCTCACTAAAACACTGAGAGACAATATGATCAAGAGATCCATAACTTATTGCCGACAGCAGGCAGATTACGCCTTGATGGTTCTTTCTGGTGTACCGGTTTAACTTCTGTCCCGGCACCCGTTGGATGGGAACCAAATTTTCTCTGGCCAATGCCAGTAAGTCGCGAATCAGTGGGTTATTAAGGTTTTTCTGTACCAGGATTTTGTCAAGTTCTCTACCCGCATGTATTGCCTCCATTACCGCCCGTGTACCATATAAGAATGTCTTTTCACCAGTCATAGTTACCTGATTTGCCCTTTTCTCCACCTGTCAATGGCAAGGAACCAGGTTCGATCGTAAGCTTTATTTCGAAACAGTTCATAATGGTTATTTGAAAAGATATTTCTGACTTTTTTAAATACAAAACTTAGCTCATCATCGCCTGATAAGCCGCGGTAAATCCAGGTTTCAGTATCATGATCTTTGACTATTGAAAGAGGCGGTCCAATTACAGTATAGATCATGCCTCTATCGGTTTTCCAGCCTTCTTTGTAACTGGTGAACAATACATTTGTTTCTTCGGCATTCTGGTAAAATCTTCTAATCGCTTCTCTTGCTTTATCAGCTGAGCCTAAGGTAGACAGCCAGAACTTATCAAAGGCCTGTTTGTTGCTAAGATCCTCTTTCAATTTTCGAAATTCATTTCGAGTGGTAATATAAATCAACGGTTCTGTAAGGTCCGAAATTTTTCTTGGTTGAGGGAAGGATTCATCGGCAACCACTAGTGAAGTACCCTCAGTGGTGGTACTGTCTCCCTGAAAAAAGTATAACCCGATGCTGGCGGGTTTATAGTGTGTACCCGGTTTGAGGATTAGTATAGAATCTATGCTGAGTGATCCGCTGTTTTTACCGGGATTAACTGTCATTGGAGGCCTGGCCGGTTCGAACGGGTGCCCATAATAGTACACATAAATATTTTCGCGGTCCGGTGCCACCACCTGGATGCTATCACCAAGATTAATCCAGGGTTTCATTTGTGGTAATCCCGATCTCCATAACCATACTCCGCCGGATGTGTGGAAGGCATTCATAGGGAAATGCTCCTGGTAGGTCCAGCTGCGCGCTTTCCAATCCAAGCTCAGGGTAATTAGTGCAGGGACCTGGTCCTGGCTGAATGACCATTGGATAACTTTACTCCTGCTGTTTGTGCTAACCATTACAGAATCAAGTACTTCTTTTCCGGAAAGAAACCAGGAATGACTAATCCAAACAGATTCAGAGATACTTTCCGTAAACTCAACCAGGGCATATACCAATAAAGAGTCATTCCTGTCTATTGCGGTAAAGGTACAGTTCACCGGTGCTCCGGTACGATAAAGATCTAAGGTGTTTACACTAGGATCCTGGGCGTGAACAGGTACTATAGACCAGATCATTAAACACGCAAAAAGATGATTTCTTAAAAGGTATCGTTGCTTGAAAGCTTTAAGCTGGTGCATTATTAATATTAAAGAAATTCACTCAATTATTACACCGGCTTTCTTAAGATCTTTGAAATTGGCATATCTTTGACTCATTGATAATCCAGTAAATGGCCACCTATACCACCGAAATAACCAGCGACAGCCTTGATTCTGATAATCCGATACACCAAAGGTTGATCAAAGCTTACTACCTGTCGATTCCTTTTATCAGAGGGGATGTATTGGAAATCGGCTGTGGTGAAGGTCGGGGCATTGAATTATTACAAGACAAATGCCAAAGTTACCTGGCTGTTGATAAAAATGGACCTATAATTGAAAAGCTCAGGAAGCTGTATCCCTGGGGGGAATTCATTCAGCTGAGCATTCCACCACTATCCGGCATCCCGGACAACTCCGTTGACCGTGTTATTAGCTTTCAGGTTATAGAACACATCCAGGACGACTGTGCCTATTTGAAAGAAATTAAAAGAGTACTTAAACCTGGGGGTCTGGCATTGCTTACTACTCCCAACAGAAAGTTTACCCTAACCAGGAACCCCTGGCATCAAAGGGAATATCTGGCAGAAGAATTGCTAAATCGTTGCCGCTCCGTATTCGAACAGGTGGAAATAAAGGGAATCAGGGGGAATGAAAAAGTGATGGAATACTATCATCGGAACAAAGCTTCGGTTCAAAGAATAACCCGATTCGATATATTTAATCTACAGCACAAACTGCCTGCCAGCTGGTTGCAGGTTCCATATGAGATCCTGAATCGTATGAATCGTCGAAAGCTTCAGAATCAGGACGATCAGTTGGTTGCTTCTATCAGCCATGAAGATTATCTGTTGAGTGATTCTGCAGAAGAAAGCCTGGACCTGTTCTGTATACTTACAAAGTAGCTTGGTTGAATTACTGCTAACTATCTAGGCTGTAAAAACGGTCAACTGATTACTGCTTATTGACTTTGAAACAGACTGTAGTGTTGAAGAAAGATTTCTTCCAGCCTTTGAGCCTCTTCAGTTTGTCCCATAGATTTCATAGTATTCCTAAGGATGTCAAGAATACGCAGATTGATATAAGTATCTCTGGTGGTAGTGCCTTTTCGGGTTAAATACGCCAACTCTTCATCCGCTCGTCTGGATAGAACACCTGCGATTTCCAGGGCTTTCTCCGATTCATCAACCTGGAAAAGTAACTTCACCATTTCGGCATTGTAGATACCGTAAGGTATCGACTTATCAGGCATTTCTTTCAGACTTTTTAGTAGCACATCCCTGGCCTTATCTATTTTGTTTTCCTGTATTAAGGTAGCCGCAAGGTTATTCAGATATGATCTATGCACCGAAACCGCCTTATCCTTATAATCCTCGGTGGTGTAGTAGGTGTTGGGATTATCTAATTCCCTCCATCTGAATTTTTCCATTACATTCTGGAACATCACTTCTGAATTCACCAGGTTCTGAACAGCGTTGAAATCCAGTTCGGTATCCAATGAACTATTGGCAATTTTTTGTTTTTTACTGTCAACAGGCAACAGCCGGAAGGTAGCACCTTCCTGCACCACATAGTCCCTCAAATTAAGGTTGACATTCATGAGTGAGGTTTGGTTGAAATATACAGGCCTTTCCCAATTGTTGGTAGCAAGAATGTCCAGCAAGGCCAGATCATTTTTGTACAATGCCCCTCCCTTTATTGGTATTATCATCTGGTTGGTTACCAGGTTCTCCATTCCCTTAGGGATAATTCCCTTATTGATGACTTCTGCACTGTCCACACCAAGGACAATTCTTTTGGCAGGCATCACACTGACGGAATCTCCAAAAGAGGTTGGCAATCGCAGCAGATCACTTTCATTCCGTATTAATTTCAAATATTGCTTCAGGTCTACCGCCTGACCTTTTAGTCTGGGGTCCTCCCTGACCAGAAGGTAATCATTGGCACCACCTTGTTTGTAATTCTTTGGAGATAAAGACAGTGGCAGTGGTTGAGACTCGTAGGTCGGTCTCCTCATCTGGTCAATGTACCAGTCAGTAGCAAAATACGTAAGCACAATCACCCGCACATCTGTGCGAACGCCTTCTACCTCCTGAGCGTACCATAATGGGAAGGTGTCGTTATCCCCGCCGGTAAACAGGATAGCATTGGGGGCGCAGGACTCAAGGTAGTTGATGGCAGAGTCAACCGAAAAGTATCTATTTGATCGGTCATGATCGTTCCATCCTTCTGCCGCCATAACCACCGGAATCAAAACTGAAACCGCAGTAGCCACCGCCGGAGCCTTAATACCTGTCAGATACTTTTTTAGCCAGTCGGCTAGTGCCATGGTTCCAAAGCCGATCCAAATGGCAAAAGCATAGAAGGAACCCACATAAATATAATCCCTTTCCCTGGGTTCAATAGGAGGGGAGTTCAGGTAAAGTATTAAGGCAATTCCAGTAAGAAAGAACAATAGCAGTACTACCCAAAATCCTTTTTCGTGACGATTATACTGGAAAAACATACCAACAATTCCCAGGATAAGAGGCAGCATCAGATAGTTGTTTCGAGCCTTGTTCCCGGCATACCTTTCTGGAAGATCACTTTTTGTGTCCCAGGGAGCCAACCAGTCGGCATCCTGTACATCGCTTTCACGACCGGCAAAATTCCAGAGGAAATAACGAAAATACATATGGCCCAGTTGATGTTTTAGCAGGAAAGCAATATTATCTACAAAAGAAGGGATTTCCCCGTCCTTCAAACCAAGTACTTCCTGGTAGCGGGCCACATGGTTGTTATCACCACTATAGATTCTGGGTAAGATTGTGGTTTGCGTAGGGTCGTAAATATTTTCAATCCGGTATTGGGCAATCTCATATTTGTCTTTACCCTTCACGTAGACCGGTTTCCCTTTTTTCTGATCAGTAAGTTGTGCAGTGAAGTATCTGCCATGCATCAACGGACGATAGCCGTACTGTTCTCTCTTTAAATAAGAAACAATACTCATAATATCGTCAGGGTTATTCTGATCGATCGGTGGGTTGTAATTAGACCTGATTACGATAAGGGTGTAGCTGGAATATCCTATTAGTACAAATGCCAGCGAGAGCAGGGCCGTATTAAGTATCTGTCGATTTTGCCGTTGGGTTTTGTAGATTCCATAGAGTAAACCACCCAGTAAAATCACCACAATAGCTATAATGCCTGAGCCAAAGGGTAGCCCCAGATTATTCACAAAGAATATCTCGAAAGCACCTGCCAAACTGGGAAGCCCAGGGATGATCCCTGACATAATAGTCAGAATGATTAACAGGCTGATAGTCATGGTGGCTATAAACCCCATAGTACTGGGCTTATACTTTTTATAGTAATAGATCATTGCCAGGGCGGGAATAGTTACCAGGTTCAACAGGTGGACGCCAATGGACAACCCCATCATGTAGGCAATAAGTATCAGCCAGCGATTGGCCTTGCTTTCATCTTCAACCCGTTCCCATTTAAGGATAGCCCAAAAGACAAAAGCGGTAAAAAAAGACGACATGGCATATACCTCTGCTTCTCCGGCGGAAAACCAGAAGGAGTCTGAAAATGTATAGGCCAGCGCACCGATGGCGCTCCCACCGATAATGGTCAGTGTTTGTGGCATACTAATTTCCTGCTCATTGATTTTAAACAGTTTTCGACCCAAAAGTGAAATGGACCAGAACAGGAACAAAATGGTAAACCCGGAACTAAGAACACTGATCTGATTGATCCAGAAAGCAACCTCAGAGGTATCACCAAACGCTAAAAACGAAAAAATTCTGCCGGTTAACAGAAAGAAAGGAGCACCGGGAGGGTGTGGAACCTGAAGTTTGTAACTTGACGCTATGAACTCACCGCAGTCCCAAAAACTCGCAGTTTCTTCAACGGTCAGGATATAAACAAGGGTAGCAATGGCAAATATAATCCAACCAGCATAGGTATTCAGCCTTTGGAAGTTCGGCATATCATCGAAAAATTATAACCTGGCGAAATTAATAAATAATTGCAGCAAAGGGCCGTAAATTAAGATTTTATTATCTTTAACCTGACTAATTAGATACCAGTCATTACCTTAACGTAAACACACTTCTCATTGTATGCTTCAAGACATAATCGAGGTAGGAAAGAAGTTAAGATTACCTATAAATACCACTAGGATTAACCTCTTATATATATTGGTAAGTAGCAGCTTACTGGGTCATCCGATTTCAGCGGTTGTCCAGAAAGACTCGGTGGGCATTCTGCTAATGGACAAGGACGTACAAATTGATGCTACCCAGGCGGTGAACGATATGTACAACTTTAAATTTGAAAAAGCAGATCGTCAGTTCCGTTGGCTTGCCCAGGATTATCCGGACCACCCGCTGCCTTACTTCTTACTTGGTTTAAGTCAATGGTGGCGAATGGCACCGAATATTGATAATGAGTCCTACGACGAAACATTTATGCAATACATGGACCAGTCTCTGGACCTGGCGCAGAAATTGTATGATAAGGACCCTGAAAATGTTGAGGCAAATTTCTTTTTGGCCGCCGGATATGGATTTAAGGGTAGATTATTGGCTGAGCGTAAGAACTGGCGAAAAGCTGCCTTGGCAGGGAAAAATGCGCTGAAGTACTTGGAAAAAAGCTCAGATAAATCTGATCTGAGTCCGGAATTTTTGTTCGGGGATGCCTTGTATAATTACTATTCTGTTTGGATCCCTGAAAATTATCCCATTTTAAAACCCATCCTGGTATTTTTCAAAAGAGGAGACAAGGAACTGGGTATTAAACAGCTGCAGGAAGTAGCAACCAACGCTTTTTATACCCGGACGGAGGCCCAGTCCTACCTGATGCGGATTCTGGCGATAGAGGAGCAGGAGCTAATCCGGGCATTACAGGTGAGTGAATATCTTTCAACTACCTTTCCTGATAACTCGTATTTCCATCGTTTCTATGCAAGGTTATTATATACCACTGGTAAACACTGGCAGGCCGAAAAAGAGTCCTTGAATATAATTCAGAAGATAGATAGCGGGAAAGTAGGATATGGGCCGGTAACCGGCAGGTATGCTGCATTTTTTCTTGGGCAGATTTATACCCATAAGCAGCAATTTGAAGATGCGGAATTATACTACCAACGGGCAGTTAGTTTTGCAGAGCAATCAGACGATCTTGAATCCGGGTATTACTTATTTTCATTAATTGGATTGGGAGACATAGCACAACAGACCGGAGACCCCAGGGGTGCCAGAGAACTCTACAAAAGGGTTAAGAAGGAGGCAAAAAGTAGCCATCCGGCACACGACCGGGCGAAAGACCGGTTGAAGGGAATGAAGAGTTAGGAACAGTCTTGGACACCAATAATAGTTAACATTGACACTTTGAGAAGTATTTTATTCCTGGCACCTTACCCATTTGGAGTTGCCCCATCCCAGCGATACCGATTCGAGCAATACTTAAAGATCCTCTCAAACAATGGATACGTATGTGACTTCGATTCATTTTTTGATTACAGAACCTGGGACGTATTGTATATCAAAGGGTCTTTTAAATTGAAATTGGTAGGAACCTTGAGGGGAATCATCAGGCGACTGTGGTTGCTTCGAAATATTAGAAAATATACCTGGGTTTTTATTCATCGCGAAGCAATCCCATTTGGCCCCCCCTGGTATGAATGGATCCTGGTAAAAATCTTTAAAAAGAAAATCGTCTATGATTTCGATGATTCCCTTTGGATAAAACAAGTTTCCAACGCTAACCTTTGGGCCTGTGTTATCAAGCCAACTACTAAAATTTCCAACATTTGCAGTATAAGTATGAAAGTCTGCGCGGGTAATCCATATCTGGCTGCTTATGCTAAACAATATAACAATCGAGTGTGCGTGATCCCCACTACCATAGATACCGAAAACACCCATACACTGATCAAGCAACATCAGGCAGATCGAGAAGTTGTAGTTGGCTGGACTGGAAGTCATTCCACACTGCCTTATTTGAGCTTGGTGGCAGAAGCCATTGGCTCTCTTGAAAAATCTTATCCTATAAAGTTTCTGGTAATATGCAATGAAATCCCTAAACTAAATCTTAATAGCCTTGTCTATAAACAGTGGAATAAGGAAACTGAAATACAAGATCTGCTTAAAATTGATATTGGTATAATGCCATTAACTGAAACGGAGTGGGCAGAAGGTAAATGTGGGTTAAAAGCCCTTCAATATATGGCTTTGGGCATCCCCGCGCTGGTATCCTCTGTTGGAGTAAACAAGCAAATCGTGGAACATGAAATAGATGGTTATTTTTGTAACTCCAAAGAAGAATGGATCATGTATATTGAAAGGCTTATCAAAAAACCAGAACTACGGGGATGTATGGGTAAAAAGGGTAGAGAAAAAGTAGTTAATAATTATTCAGTTGAATCGAATAGCCAAGCATTTATTTCATTGTTTGAAGACGCGATAGCTATTTGAATAAAGCAAATGTTGAGCAAGGCAATTATAATTCAAATATTATTTGATACTCCTCCATGGTATTTTGTAGCATATCTGGAAATTTAGAAGAATTTGTTTTCAAAGCTAGCAGTTGAATTTCAAGAAACCCTTAAGTCACTTCGGGAGCATGGATCTTTCAGAAGAAATATTTTAATAAATTCTGCTGGTACCTCATCCGCCTATTTACTTGGATTCGTATTATCTCCAATCATTGCCAGGATTTATCCACCAGAGGCTTATGGATTATATGCTCTATTCAATGCCTTCGCCGCCAGTTTAACTCTAATGGCATCTCTGGATTATGTGAATGCCTTGCTGCTACCAAGGACTTTCAAGGACTTCAAATCACTTTTCCAGCTTGCTTTAATATTGATAGTAACTACATTGTTTCTTTCAATAGCCAGTATTTACTTTTTCAAAACCGAGATCCTGGCGTTTTTTAGCGCAGAAGCGCTGACAGGTCTTATTACCCTTGTTCCGGTAATGGTGCTGCTTAGTGCAGTTAATCGTACTTTGGAACTGTGGAACATTAGAACTAAAGAATTTAAACAAGGGGCAAAAGCAAAAGTTGTCGGTATTGTTGGCGCTAAATTAGTCACAATTGCTCATGGAGCTTTAAACGCAGGAAATCCCCTGGGATTTATCTTAGGAGACTTGATCTCTAAACCGATTACCACGGTTTCCTTGTTAAGCAAATCAATAAAGAATGAATGGAGGGGGTTGCTGAATTTTTCCTTCAAAGGAATTATTGCTGCTGCCAAAGAATATAGAAATTATCCTTTATATAATTTGCCAGCTAATACGTTAATCGGTTTGGGCGGGCAACTTCCGGTGTATTTGCTGGCCTTAGATTTCAACTCAGCAGTGGTGGGCCATTTTTCACTAGCGGTAAGTCTTATCAACGCCCCTACGCAACTGTTAGGAGTAGCCATTGCTCAGGTATTCTTCCAAAGAGCATCTGAAACCTACCACTCCAATTTAAATGAATTAAGATCGTTTACCAGAAAGTTTTTTAAACGATTGATTTACATAGCCGTAGTCCCATTTTCACTAATAGTAGTATATGGAGATGTCCTATTCGCTTTTGTCTTCGGAGAAAACTGGCAATTGGCAGGTGTGTTCGCCGGATATCTTAGTGTGATGGCCTATGCGACCTTTATTTCTACATCAATAAGTTCGCTTCTTAGAGTGTTTAGATTAGAAAAGTTACAGTTCTACATTGTATTATCTGGTGCTTTCTTATTGACCATCGGCATGTTCATTTCGTTAAAGTTTGAAACCTATTATGCGTTGGTTATTGCATATAGTTGCATCAGTTTTCTTCTGCAATTTACGCTAGTCGCGATTACCCTTAAAAAAACCCAGGTTAGAGCTTTAGGTTTACTGGCTGAGTCCATTATTGCTCTATTCCTGATGGTAGCATTTATGTATTCGTTAAGGATGATTTGGCCGCTGATTTTTTGAAGATACATTCGACATAGGGTTCATGAATTTTATTGTTTTTTAAGTCAAACTTGTGCACGAATCCGCTTTCCTCAATAAAACAGCTATTCATTACACGGTAATTACGATATAGTTTGCTATCGGAAAATCGAAAATTGCTGTTGTATATAACTAATAGTCCCCCTGGGGACAAAACCTGATCGAGCAAGTTTAATTGTTGTTCAAATCTTGAGAATGGGTAAATATCTTCGCAATTGTTCACCAGTTCGGTTTCCTCCCATCTGCATAACACAGACAGGCAAAAAATAATATCATATGGAGACTCCTTTCTTATTAGGTCAGGATCACTGTAAATAAAACTCAGGTAATCATCATCGAACTTTTCTCTACACTTTTTCAGATTTTTGCGATTAATGTCGGCGCCGACAATTTCACAACCAGGGAAATAATTTCTTAAGGTGGCGCATTCTTCACCAGTTGAGCACCCGAAAGAAAGTATCTTTTTAGGACCCCTTTGGTTTAAGGGGTAACAATCCTTAACCGCATTAAAAATTCCAGGGTAACGATCTATTTTGGTAACACTGGTTAACTGATGAGCCTGTGGATTCAACCTTGTTTCATATTTTTGGTATTTAACTAACAACTGATTGAAGTTATTTCTTAAATACTCAGCTATATTTAATGCCATAGATGGATGAAATGATTAATGAGCAAGGAGTGAAAAATGACCTCCGGAAAGTTCTTCTGGTTAGCATTGCCGCGCCTCCATATACCAATCCCGAAAGTCTGCAATTTAGCAAATATCTAAAATATCTGGTGGGAGGGGATTTGCAATTGTCTATGGTAACGGCTAAAATTTCTGATAAATCTCCCGGGTGGCGTAAAGTTGACAACGAATATCTTCCGGTTATGGACCAACTGGAACAGATCATCAAGGTACCTGCCTATTTTAATTCCAGATTATCAGGCGCACTTAAAAGGTTGTATCCAGGATGGTTTAACACACCAGACAATGAAAGAAGGTTTATTTCAGGCTGGAAAACCGTAGTCAGGGAACTTGAGGTTCGACCGGACCTTATATATTCCAGATCATCCCCTGTTAGTTCGACTATAATGGCACTAAAACTCCACCAATATTATCAAGTACCCTGGGTCATGCACCTGAGTGACCCATGGACTCTGTCACCTTTTTTTGAGCTAGGTGGCAATGCCAGGGAATATCACCTGGAAATGGAAATGAGGTGTATTTCCTCAGCTACCAAGATCTGCTTTACCTCCGAGGAACAAATAGGTCTTTATCGGCATCATTATCCACAATTCTCAAATAAGTTTGAATGGTTTCCAAATGTATATGATGACAGTCAGATTATTTCACCAGAACCTGATTTCGAGAGCCGATTCACCTTTGTACATACAGGAAACTTCTATGGAAAACAGAGGAAACCTGATTCAATTTTAGAAGCAATTTCTGCTGCCCATAAGGAACAGCCTGCTCTTTTAGCTGATGCCAGGTTTTTATTTGCTGGGTTTCAGGACAACTCCATAACAAAACGGATGTCAGGATATGAGCAGTTCGGGGTTGAATACATCGGTCCGTTAACATTCCAGGAGTGCAATAACTTATACAAGGAGGCATCGGTATTAGCAGTAATCGATTTTAATTTACCGGCTGAGCAAGCCGTTTTCTTTTTGTCGAAAACATTAGATTATCTATCCGCAGGCAAACCCATTCTAACAATCACACCTCCGGGTAGTACTTTATATAAGGTAATACATGGCCGTTATGGGAGTTGCTTCGCACATGATGATATTCCTGGCATTAAGAATTATATAATAGAAATGACCAGAAGATATAAAGCAAAGGACGCGGTATTCAGTTCACCGTACCAACTTGAACAAAAATATTCCGCCAGGGTTAATTCCAGCCGGCTTTCGAATTTGATACACGATTTAATTGATAACAATTGAAAGTAAGATGCCCATTATAGTTCTTAGGGGTTACTACGGATTTGGAAATTTAGGAGACGATATACTGATGCTGATCTGTAGCAAGTGGGTTAAAGAAGTATTTCCAAACTGTGACATCATAGTTTGTACTGCCGGTAATTCACGATTTTCCTATATCCCGAAACTGACCGGGGGTTTAGTTAAAAGTGTAGTTTCAATATACCCGGAACCTGAAGCTGACCTGATAATTCATGGAGGGGGAGGTACATATTTTGACTTTCAACCAGGGAATTGGAAATACTACCTTCTCAATAAATTAATAAACGGGATAGGGTTTATGCATTTTAGCACTTTATTAAAGCGCTTCAGATTACTTAAGGGTTGGCCTGCAGGCCGGGATAGAATTAGAATAGGGCTTGGAATCGGGGTAGGTAACTTTGTTTTTAATTCTAAAAAATACTTTGTCAAAGCTGCCGAATTAGCAGATTTTGATCTTATGATAACCAGAGATCGTTCAAGTTTTAAAAGATTAAAGGAAAAGCATCTAAAGGCTGAAATCTGGAATTCTACGGACCTTGCCTTTTTAAAGGAATATTGGGCTGTTGAAACTGATACTGGAATTAAGGTCGATTCAGATCAAAAAAGGGTCGGGTTTGTAATTAGATGGTGGAAAATGGACCAAAGCTACCTGGAAACTATTCACCAATGTGCTGGCAAATTAGCCGCAGATGGTTATTTAGTTTCCATTTATGTGTTCGAAAAGGAACTTGACCAACCGGTAAGTGAAATGTTCAACGATTTTAATCGATATATCTGGGATCCAAAGGAAATCGGATTATCCAAATATCTTGAATTATTTGGTCGACTGGATTTGGTTGTGACATCCAGGGCCCATGGTGCAATACTGGCATCGGCAATGGACATCCCATCTGTTTGTATTGGGATTGATCCTAAGCTTCGTACTTTTCACGATATGCTGCCAAATGGAAGTTCTTATGTAGAGTGCCCTTTACTTCTGCCTAAATTGATGAAAAGCATTGACACGACTTTGAGAATACCTGCGGAAGTAGTAAGAGATGATTTTGCAGCCAATCGAAGAATTGCAGTTTCTTCCATGGCCCTGGTTAAGAAATGGCTGCAAAATAGGGTTGATGATATTAAATATCAAGCAGGTTAAGCGGTTCTAAATGACCCTAAACTCAAGTACGATGTCAGCGGACGGAAAAAATATACTAATGATCATACCGAATCTGGATTTTGGCGGAGCCCAAAGGAGTTTTTGCAGTCTGGCAAATGGGCTATACAATCGGCATAACGTTTATATATGTGTATTTAACGCATTTGATGGGATTGCTTATGACTTTCAACCTAAGGTTACTGATTTGGGAATACCAGCAGGGCGAACCTTCTTTTCAAAGATTTATAGTCTTTTTCTGAGATATAGATCAATATATAGATTGAAGAAACAATTAAACATAGATACTTCGATCAGCTATTTGGAAGGTGCCAATTTTTTGAATGTACTTACCTGCCGAAGAGATAGGCTTATTCTAAGTGTCAGGGGATCCAAGTATCATGACCCTAATATAAAGGGACTCACGGGATACCTGAGAAGGAAAATCCTGATACCAGTTCTTTATAAGTTTGCCGATACGGTGGTGGCCCTTAACAAGGGTATCGAAAGGGAATTGGTTCAGAGATTTGGACTTAACCCAGAACGGGTCAAAGTGATACGGAATTTCTACGATATTGCCTTAATCGAAAACCTGTCAAACCAGCCATTGGAAAATCAATACCAGTTTATTACGGAATCAAAATATATAATGTATAGTGGAAGGCTAGCACCAGAGAAGGGTTTGAAACCTGTGATTGATTGCTTTCATCACTTACTTGCTAAGATGCCTAATTTAAAGCTGCTCATGGTTGGAGATGGACCTATACGCAGTGATTTAACCCATTATGCTAAAATGAAGGGAATGATGGTATCAAATGGAAACGAACCTCTCCTCCAATCTGCGGCCAGCCAGATCTATTTTTTAGGATATCAGGATAATCCTTATAATTTTTTAAAAAATGCCAGCTTACTATTAATTGGTTCAAAATCTGAGGGCGGCCCGAATATTCTGTTTGAAGCAATGATTTGCGGTACCTTGGTAATTTCTACCGACTGCCCCTATGGTCCAAGAGAAATAATTGCCGGTAATCTGAAAAAGGAGGTGCTGGAAACGTCATACGAGGGTGATCATGGAGTTTTACTTCCAATGTTAAAAGATGAAAATAATGGGGAAGTCAGGGAATGGGTATTGACTGTTGAGAGATATATTAATGATGTGTTAAAAGCTAACCGTATTACTGCGCGTGCAAAAAAACACGCATCGCAGTACACTGCTGAAAAGATACTACCACATTGGGAGAAAATCGTCTAAAGCGCATTCTGATTGTAGAAAACTCCAGTCACTTTACCGGAGCGTTTAAATCTGTCCTCAATCTCTCCAGGGCATTAGATGGTGAGTTCGACTTTTTTTTTGCTGTTCCTAAAGGATGCTGGCAGAAGGTTTCAGATATAAGGTCTAACAGGATTTACACCGCCAACTTTTTGGAAGTAAGTAAAAAAATTACAGTTTTTTGGTACTTGCCCAGGCTGCTTATCAATACAGTTAGACTATCCGCCTTCATTCGTAAAAACTCAATTGAAGTTGTCCATGTAAGTGACCTTTACAATATGGTTGGAGTTTGCTTAAAGTTGCTTAATAGAGATATAAAGTTGATTTATCACATACGGCTGCTTCAATCAAGCTATGCAAAGCCCTTATATCGTACCTGGCTTTCTCTGATTTTAAGATTTGCCAATGGTATTATTTGCGTTTCCAACGCCGTTGCCAAGGACATTCAAAAGGCCGGGAAGACTGTAGTGATTTATGATGCCATACCCTGTAGTGCGATTTATTCCAAACCAACTTTAAATAACGGATCCAAGTTGGTGAAACTATTGTACGTGGGTAATTTTATTCCCGGCAAAGGCCAGGATCTGGCGTTAATCGCATTAAGTAAGGCTTTGAAAACTAATCCCAACCTTCGATTAACATTTGTTGGGGGAGATCTCGGTAAAAAGAAAAATCAACTGTTTCTCAAGTCGTTAATTGATACCGCCAAGCGACGTGGACTTAACAAATTTGTAGCGTTTAGTGGTCCATCCGGAAATGTTGCCAAAAAGATGTTATCTAGTGACATTGTACTGAATTTTTCTGAATCTGAATCGTTTTCAATGGTCTGTCTAGAAGCCTTAGGATGCAGGGTTCCCCTGATTGCGACTATGTCGGGTGGACCTGAAGAGATTATCAGACATAACGTAAACGGTATTCTGGTACAGAATAGAAATACCGATGAGATGGCCAGCGCAATTAACCGTTTGGCAATGGACAAGGAACTGAGAACTCACTTTGCAATGAATTCATTGATAGACTTTGCAACGAAATTTAAACAGGAAGAGCTTGCAAGGCGTGTAAAGCAGGTATATTTATCCTGATAATTTTTCAATGGATTTTATCCTGAAGTTAACTGGAGGTTGTATCTGTTCATTCACTCCAGGAAGCTTTTGGAAGCTGATGGCATGGTAATGTTTAATTAAGATTATCCCTGTAAGATAGAATGGAAGCAATTGTATTTTGTATCGAACCAGAGTCCCAAAGTTATAGCTGTTTAGTCCTACTGCAAAAGCCAGAATCAATGTAAATCCGAAACAAAACAATATCACCGGATGACCAAATATGATACGTAAACTTTGTAAAGGTCCGGGCACAAATAGTAAACTTATAAGCAGTAAGCTGAATATAAAGGATTCCAGTGCTGATAAAAGCATCAGGGGGTTGGCAATTTCCCAAAGGTAAGGACGAAACAAGGTAACGTTCACAGCTTCAGGAGCAATTCGGAGCATGCTATTGATTGACCCATCCAGGTCTCCCAGATAATATGCAGAACCATCTTGCAGAAGACTAATTCGATAGAGGTATTCGGCATTTATTTTTGTCCTTTCTCCTATCTTACTTAGATCATATCTTATATCCCCTTCGGTAACATTAATTGCAGCCTGGTAGGCCAGGAATACCCCGAGTATCACAATAAATGGTTTTAAAAGGAAACGTGAAAACCCCTTGTTGAAATAACTGCTATTTTCCAAGAAAACCCAGAAAATAAGCGGTGGAAGAAAGGACAATAAGATGTAAAGTTTTACCTTAAATATTATGTAGAACGGAATTAGGATTGATAATACAGATAAGGCTGTAATGTTCTTTTTAATAAACCCGGTATAAGCACCATAGAATAGCCACCCTAATGCTCCCAGCGTTATGGTGTCCTTCATTAGACCGGATCCCCAAAAGAAAACTGAAGGAACAAATAATATACATAGCGCCAGTGTCATATGTCGTTGAGGCGCCATCTTCACAAAAGTTTGGTACAATGCCCAAACTCCACTAAATCCGAATGTTGCAAACAAAATTGCTATTGAGCTATAGCTATGACCGTTTAGTAGACCGAGAACTGCAGCTGTCTTAACTATAAAGTACTCAGACGGGCTGCGAAACCAGTAAATTTTGGTAGCATATTCGAAGGTTGAGGGCGTGTAGGTACCGTCCGAAAATAATAACGATAGTCCGGCAAGCGGCTTGTTTATAATGGCCTCATGTATGATTTTACTTTGAAGGTAATAATTAAAGGTATCCCCGCCGTTATAATAAAATTGATAAACTAAGCCCAGGAGTATTGCTCCAATCAGCTTTACTGTTAACGCGGGAATAAAGTATCCACGGGTTAAGTCAATGGTGAATTTGTCTCGCAGTCTGAAAGCCAGAAAGTAAACCAATATTAAAGTTATTGGCAGGAATAGGAAGTCGTTAAGTATCATCCTTGATTGATTATTTTCCTCTGCTAAGAATACCTGAAATTACCTTTCTATTGCCATATTTCCAGACTGATTAGCTAATTTCGTCTTCATTCTTTGTTATGATTAACCAATTTAAATCAATAGCTAACAGGCTTTACAATCATCTGTTCTTCTACCCTTACCGCTCCAAATCAGCCAGGGAGGTTTTTGATGATATCTATAGTAAAAAAATATGGAAAAGCAAATCGTATTCCGGTCCTGGCTCAGAGTTGGATCAAACAAAATTAGTGCGAAAAACCTTGCTAGAGGTGTTTGTCAATTATAGTATAAAATCTGTTCTAGATGTTCCGTGCGGGGATTGGCTTTGGATGCGACTGGTAGACTTATCCGCGGTGGGTTATACTGGTGGAGATATAGTACAAAGAGTGGTCGATGAAAATCAACAGTTCGCCAGTGACCGGGTTTCTTTTCATAATTTAAACATTCTGGAAGACACATTGCCTCAGCATGACCTGATCTTGTGCCGTGATTGCTTGGTACATTTTTCGTATCAGGATATTAGAGTTGCCATTCGAAATATAATTGGATCTCAATGCAAATTTCTACTAACCACTACATTCCCAGCCAAGAAGAATTACAATATAATCACCGGCAATTGGAGACCTATAAATTTGCAGGAGCCTCCATTCATGTTTCCCAACCCAATTGCTATTTTTAATGAAGGATGTACCGAGGGTAACGGCCGCTATAAAGACAAATCGTTGGCATTGTGGGATTTGAATGAACTGCGAAGCTTAGAAAGTTTTAAAAATCAGTGGATATAGATCTAAAAATCTTATACTCCATCTTGATCTATAGCCTCTGCACAACGGAAAATTATTCCACCTTTACGCAATACTCCAATTAATTCTTATTTTAAGGCTACCAACTAGCCATCCAATGTCCCAGAAACTAGACGCCACCGACCGAAAAATTCTTCGAATACTTCAATCCAATGCAAAGATTACCAATGCTCAACTATCCCAGGAGGTAGGTCTGTCGCCCGCTCCCACTCTGGAAAGAGTGAAAAAACTGGAGAAAACCGGGGTGATTAAAAGTTACCACGCTGCACTGGATGAACATTGTATAGGTTTAGAGGTAAGCACCTATTTGCTAATTACCTTAAAGGGCCATAATAAATCCAATATGCTGCAATTCACAGAGGCCATTGATCAGATTGACGAAGTTATCGAATGCTATCACATCACCGGAAGAGGGGATTTTTTACTTAAAACCGTAAGTACCGGGATCTCTGCCTATCAATCATTAATTTTGGAGCAGATCAGTGAGATCCCGGTGGTTGATAATCTCGAGTCGATGGTTATTCTTTCAACCTTGAAAAAAAGCTCTTATCTTCCACTTCCGCAAGATTGACTATGAGTGAACCGAGAAATATTATTCTAAATCAGGAACAAGTGCTTCAGAAGATCAAGCGGATGGCTTATCAGATCTGTGAACATAACCTTAAAGAAAAAAGTGTGGTGCTGGTAGGGATTTTCCCACAGGGATATCACCTGGCTGCATTACTGGTCAAAGAGCTGGAGGAGGTTGCTCCTTTTGAAGTAATCCTGGCCAAACTTGAACTCGACAAACAAAAACCTTTGTTAAGTGACATTAAATTGGACATTGCTCCTGACAAATTAGACCAAAAGGCCATCGTACTGGTGGATGACGTGCTTAATACCGGTAAAACCATGGCCTATAGTTTCAAACCTTTCCTTAATAGAAACTTGAAAAAACTGGAAACTGCGGTATTGGTTAACCGAAGCCATAAACGATTTCCTATTTCCGCCAACTATCAGGGTATTGAACTCGCTACTACATTAAGCGAACATATCGTGGTGGTACTGGAAGAATCAGATAAGTACGCGGCTCTTGAATGATGGCTCTTTTACTAAAAAAGTTGGGTTTAAATATGCGAAATGCCAAATTTTTTCTAGAATAAGTGCTATTTAAATGACATAATTAGTACATTTATAAGATAGAATATAACATTTTAAGTTATATTGGATCATTCCATGCAGAACCTAACTAACCTACAAACAGACCTTCTGGAGGAGCTGAAAGCCTTGAAGTATGAATTGTCCTTACTGAAAAAGAAGGACGGGAATAGTATGCTGGAAATCAAGAAACTCAAGCGCCAGCTTCAGGCTTATAAGGATGATGCCACCAGACCTGAGGTGACCTATGAAACAGTGTTTGAAGAGGTTCCTATCGCTGTTTTCCGTACAAATGCCCGTACCGGTGAAATCATCTACTCTAATAAAATGGTGTGGAAAATTCTCGGAAGTGACCCGCAAAACGGATCAAGCGCGTTAGACTTCTATGCGAACCCTGAGGATAGGGCAGACCTGATGAGGGATTTAATGGAACACGGCAGGGTTGCCGATCGTGAGATTCAAGTGAAGAAGGTAGATGGATCTACGTTTTGGGCTACATTTTCAGTGGTTTACCACGCTGAAGAGAATGTGGTAGAGGGTGTAATGATGGACATTTCCAAGATTAAGGAAAGTATCCTTGAGCTTCAAAAAGCAAATTATGACCTGGATAATTTCGTTTATCACGCTTCCCATGACTTGCGTGCTCCTCTAAGATCCATTATGGGATTGATCAATTTATTGCGACTTGAAAAAACCCATTCCGGAAAGGAGAACTGTCTGGAGATGATCGAGGGTAGTATAAAAAGGCTGGATAACCTGGTAATAGACTTATTGCAAATCTCCAAAGGAAGCAGATCCAGCAACTCAAGGGATACAATCTCTTTTATTAATGAGATAAATAATAGTATTACGAATTTTTATCATGTCGAAGATTCTTCTGATATCAGGATAATTGCCAAAGTACACCAGCCAGTTGAGTTTGTTTCTGACCTGACACGAATCCGGATCATACTGAATAACCTTATTTCGAATGCAGTCAAGTACCGCAGTACCCGCCCGGAGCAAAGTTATATTGTGGTAGAAACAATAGTAGATAACGATAAGGCAATAGTTTCTATCTCCGACAATGGTCAGGGTATTCCAGAATCAAAGCTTTCCAGTATCTTCGATATGTTTGTAAGGGCCACAGAAAGTAACCAGGGCAGTGGGCTGGGATTGTACATCGTTAAAAATGTGGTTGGAAAGCTTGGCGGCAAAGTAAGTGTACAATCTGAACAACATTCAGGTACTACCTTTAGGTTAGAAATACCCAATATACGTCAATGACTAATGGGGCTCTTATTTCTGCATTTAATTTGATATTTTTGACGCCTAACCACAACCATCTGCGGTCATGTCAAAGCATCAATCTGAAATCAGAAGAGTAACCACCCACCAACTCCAGGCTATGAAGGACCGGGGAGAAAAAATTGCTATGCTAACCGCCTACGACTATTCCATGGCAAGAATCCTGGATGGTGCCGGGATTGATGTAATTCTGGTAGGTGATTCCGCCTCCAATGTTATGGCGGGGAATGAAACTACCTTGCCCATTACGCTCGACCAGATGATCTATCATGCTACCTCTGTGGTAAAAGCGATTACCCGGGCCTTTGTGGTAGTGGATATTCCATTCGGGTCCTACCAGGGCAATTCAAGCGAAGCCCTGAGGTCAGCCATCAGAATAATGAAGGAAAGCGGAGCCCATGGGGTAAAGGTGGAGGGTGGCAAAGAGATAAGGGAATCGGTTCAACGCATATTGAGCGCAGGAGTTCCTGTGATGGGGCATTTGGGACTGACTCCCCAGTCAATTTTTAAGTTCGGTACCTATGCGGTCAGGGCAAAGGACCAACAGGAAGCGGACAAGCTGCTAGAGGATGCCAGGATTCTTGAGGAGTGCGGGTGCTTTGCAATTGTACTGGAAAAAATTCCTGCAGCATTGGCTAAAAAAGTAGCAGAAGAAGTTTCAATTCCGATTATTGGTATTGGTGCGGGCCCTTACGTCGATGGACAAGTTCTGGTGATCCATGACATGTTGGGGATTACCCAGGAGTTCCAACCTAGATTCTTAAGACAGTACGCCGATCTTGACACAGTAATGAAAGGTGCGTTTAATCAATACATTTTAGACGTAAAGAATAAGGATTTCCCAAACAAAAAGGAAAGTTACTGAATAGCAGCAACAGCATAGAGCAAGAGCATACAGTAGAAAGCACCAACCTGTATACCCCACACTGTTGCCCTTGCTGAGCAAACCTGTATGC
>BQJT01000033.1 GCA_021604845.1 Cyclobacteriaceae bacterium | reverse complement strand
TGGACCATTGTTCCTGCCGATCAAAACTGGTATAAGGAATATACCATTGTCAAGCAAATTGTAGAAACACTTAGGGCTCTGGATTTGAAATACCCGGGACTTGAAATGTAGTTTTGAGTTTTTAGTTTTTAATTTTTAGTTTGGACTAACTAAACACTAAAAATTAAAAACTCAAACCTCCTAAGATTCCTCCTCTGGTTTTTTTAACTGCTTTAATTCGATCAAATATCCTGTCAACAGACCAATCCCGCCAAAAATAAAACTCATTGAAAAGTACGCTACTTCTTCATAAACCAGGCCACTTGCATCCAGAAAACTCCCAATTAACAGCCCAACTCCAACTCCTATAGCCACCAAAGCAAATTTCAGCCCGCTGTTGCCCTTTCTTTTTTGCAAACCAGAATGGGGATCCATGCCATGTTCAATCATTTTCAACCTTTCCTCTTTCTCGTATCTTCTCAAAAATACTACCATTATAAATGCTCCTAAACTTATTAGTATTGGAACAAAGACTCCTACTACTGCAACGTCCATAATTGTTAATGTTTATTTCCTTAAATTCAATTTCGAAACATATGACGCAGGAACTGAAATACAGGTTACAAGTCACAGGTCCAGGTTGTTTATTTTGTTTTTCCTGAATAGTGTGGATCTTCTGATGGAACAGCAGTGATTCGGCGGTTTTTAGTATACGGTTGCTGAGCGGCGTACATGCTGGGGGGCGCAAAATACGCAGGACTTCCGTAATTAATGTAGTGGTGGAACAATGCGATGTAACCTGTTCATAAAAGTTGGCGTCAAAAATGGTAGTGAAAAGCGAGCTTGCAGATACTGAGCTGATCGATCAGGTGCGGTCTGGTAGTACCAGAGCATATCAGACATTGGTTGAGCGCCATCAGGATTACGTCTATACCATATCCTATCGGATCATGGGTAACAGAGAAGATGCTGAAGAAGTAAGTCAAGATGTATTTGTCAAAGCATACAATGGTCTGAAGAATTTTCAGGGCCATGCAAAATTTACTTCCTGGATTTATCGCATAGCTATGAACACTGCAATTTCATACCGCCGCAAGAAAAAAATCCCCCTGGAAACAATTGAGGACTACAAACAATTTGACCAGGGAGAGATAAGTAACATGGTTGATTACCAACGACTTGAACAGAGGAAATTTTTACAAATTGCCTTGAATTCAATGCTACCCGATGATGTGTCTGTGCTGACGTTGTTCTACTTTAAGGAGCTTTCTCTGGAAGAAATGTCAGAAATTACGGGAATTGGCGTTAATACTTTAAAGGTAAAATTATTTAGAGCCAGGAAAAGACTGTCTACGGCGCTAAATAGAATTCTCAAAAATGAGGTTAATTCATTGATATGAGCCATTTTACGGAAGAACATATTTTCAAGTATTTGGACCAGGAGCTCTCTGCAGAGCAGGTAAAAGCTTTTGAAGAGCAGCTGAAAACAGATCCGCAATTAAAGGCCACTGTTGAGCAGCTGAAGTATGCAAATCAAACTTTCCATTCCAACCGACTGGAAAAAGCCCCGGACCACCTTTCGGACAAGATTCTGATGGAGATATCAGATTCTTCAAGAAAAGGATATTACCGGCCGAATGGACTGTCCAGCAGTTCCGGCTTTTTACTGATTACTGGTTGCTTAACTGCACTGGTAACCTTGCTGTCAGTGGTTAATGGTGGCTATATTGATTTACAAAGTTTCATGCCAACCGCCGTATTTGAAACCAGCCTGACTAATAGCAATCAATTTTTGAGTAACCTGATAAGTGATAAAGCCCTAATAAATTCGATGATGGTAATATATGGTGGATTGGCGTTAGTGCTGTTGGACCGGTTTGTATTGAATCCTTTATTCCGGAAAAGGGCCAAACATCTTGGGTATAACTAACGAATGATGGTAAAAGATGGCAGATTTGCTAAATCCGACTCCTGGTAGTCTAATTTAGTTACTGTTGCATATTCCGGACCTTGTTTGCACCAGTCTATCAACTGCTTTAGTTTTTCAGGTTCTCCTTGTGCTGAAATCAGCACCGATCCATCGGGCTGATTCCTCACCCAGCCTGTAATCCCCAGTGATGTGGCTTTTTGTAAAGTACTTGCTCGAAAAAATACCCCCTGGACCCTTCCGTCAACCCGGATGGTATAATGCTTCATTGCCGGTATGTCTAATGAACAATTCCACACTCCTTGCAGAACTTCCGCTTTCCAACTGGCCGCTTTTTAGGTTTTCGTTTGTGACCGAAATAAGTCGGATCCGAATATTGCGGCCTGTCCTTTATACGATCTATCTTGTTGTATTTGCGCGCATTTTGTTTCATACGCTGCTGATACTCCTGCACAGCTTTCGCTTCAAGACTTCCTGAAGATTTAGACATCTTACGTTGTCCGCGAAACAAATTATCGCTTGAACCGGGTTCCCGTGAAGAAGGCAATTCCTTCTGGGCCTGGGTCTCCTTTTTCTGTCGCTTTTTTTCCTTTTTGGATTGCGCCTGAGCTAAAGTAAATGAACCCAGAAACAGTAGTACCAGCAATGTATATTTCATAATCACTATCTTCTTCCTGCCATATTAACACATAAACAAAAGTAAAATTGTCCTGATTCATCTCAAAATTAATGCATGCAATGTTTAATGGAAAATAAACCGCATTTGAGGTTAACATCCATGTATATTGTAGATTCGGTCGATTACTGTTATGCATCGTTCCCTGGAAAATATTCATGTGTTAAAAATCCTGGCGGGGATTGAAAAGGAATACGGTAAAATGCCAAATGACTCAGGTCGCATTTTTACTACCCGGCTGGCAGCGAATTTTGGCAGTTTAAAGGACCTTTACTGGTCGCTGTATGGTGGAAGGTCGAATTGCAACAAGCATTTTAACCAACTGATTTTTACCTTGTACAACAATTTTCGGTTGAGATCCCGGGGATTGAAAAACCAGGATCAAAAGCGTTCAGCTAACCCTGATTGGTTATTAGACCAAAGATGGGTAGGCATGTCGTTATACCCCTCTCATTTCAACAAGAATTTGGACGGCTTTATTAGACGAATAGATTACCTGGAGGAATTGGGAATAAATGTGGTACACCTAATGCCGGTGTTCGAAACATCCGCTGATGAAAATGATGGCGGGTATTCTGTCAAGAACTACAGAAAAGTGCAACCCTCACTTGGTACAATGGATGATATCGCATCAATAGCCAGATCTTTTCGGAAAAAAGGTATGTTGCTTACTCTGGATGTAGTATTGAATCATACTTCCCGTGAACATAAGTGGGCCAGAAAGGCAAGGAAGGGCAACAAGAAATTCCAGGATTATTATTACATCTACGATGATCGGACGATACCTGATCAATTTGAGTCCCACATGTCTGAAGTTTTTCCTGCAACCGCACCTGGGAATTTCACCTATGAGAAGGAAATTGATAAATGGGTTATGACCGTGTTTCACCATTACCAATGGGACCTGAATTACTCAAACCCCAGAGTGCTTAATGAAATGGTGGATGTAATGCTTTACCTGGCAAATCAGGGAGTTGATATTCTCAGGCTGGATGCGCCCGCGTTTCTCTGGAAACAAATCGGAACAAATAGTCAGAATTTACCTCAGGCACATAATGTGCTCCATCTGATGAAGCTTTGTTCGGAAATAGTTGCACCGGGAACAAAGTTCATTGCTGAGGCCATCGTGGCTCCCAACGAGATCATTAAATACTTCGGAAGTGACCGTGATCCTGAGTGTGATCTCGCATACAATGCAACATTAATGGCTCTGATTTGGGAATCAATGGCCACTACCAAGGTGGGACTTATGTTAAAATCCTTAAACAAACTTCCCGAAAAACCATTGGGCACTTCCTGGATCAACTACGTAAGAAGTCATGATGACATAGGTTTATGTTTCGACGATGAAGATATCTATCAGGTTGGATTCGACGCGGGTATGCATCGTTCATTCCTTTTGGACTACTATACCGGTAAGTTTCAGGGAAGTCAGGCAAGTGGAGCCCTATTTATGCACAATCCCCAGACGGGAGATGCCCGACTATCCGGCAGCCTGGCTTCTTTGGCTGGTTTGGAAAAAGCCCTGGCGGGTCAGGATCGAATGCAGGTGGAGCTTGCAATCAGCCGAATCATACTCAGTCACGCTGTGACCATGTCGTTTGGCGGGTTGCCAATGCTATTCAGCGGAGATGAAATAGGACAATTGAACGATTATACCTATCTGGAAGATGAAAGCAAGAAACATGACAGTCGATGGATGCATCGAGCTGATATGAATTGGGAATCGGCCGATAAACGACATGTCCCTGATTCTGTTCAACAACAGATATTTACTGCAATACAAAAACTTATTGAAATACGCAAGAGCACACCAGACTGGATGGACCTTAACAACCGGAGGCTGGTCTATTGTGAAAACCAGCATGTCCTGGCGTTCATACGAACCGGACCTTTACCAGCTGATTCCGGGTTAAAAGAAACCAAAACACTAACTATTGCAAATTTTGATTCGGTGAAGCAGCTAATTAACCGGGATCTGCTACGAGAACAGGGTTTTGATCAATCTGAAAACTTAATCGATAAGTTCACCGGATTACCGTTAAGTTTTAAAAACGGCTTTATCCAATTGTTACCCTACCAGTTTTATTTTATTTCTCAAAACTCTTAATAAATGGAACCTTTGGACCTAATTTCACGTCAAGTTGACTACATCACGGTGCTAAATTCAACTGTACAGTGCCACTTTTCTTCTGAAAGTGTAAGGTGCGGCTGAGATCAAATAGAAAATCAATTTTGATTTTTAGTGCTAAAGGGTTACAATAAGGGTAAAAGAGTCACAAAGGGAGATATGCAGCCGTTGGAATACAAGTTAATTGGTAGTGAGGAGCATCTTACTTTTGACAGTATCAGGAGAACGGTACTGCATGAACTTTCGGATCTGAGTGAACGCGAAGCCAAAAAGCACATTGAGATTTGTGAACGTTGTAACGATATCCGTCGAAGCCTGGAGTCGCCATCCGAAGTACGGGAACAATACGCACCAAAGCGAAGAGTATCTCCGATGCTGGTTGGGATACTATCTGTTTTTCTATTAATAGGATTGGCTGCATCGGTATTGTACTTTGGAGCAGAATCTAAGTCGCCTGAAAAAGTAGCTCAGGCTTTCACCCCTCCATCATTGGATCCTCCAGGAGCTGGAGAAGGCGGTGAAACAGCGGCAACAGTAATTGAAGCGATCGATACCCTTGCCCAAATAAGTGAGGAACCAGCAATCGAAACCCCACTACCCACCAATAAACAATTCGATGAATATATCGAAAAAGAACAGATTCGGCCAAGAGTAAAACTAAGGGGAATCTATGGCAAAATCACTGCAGATGGACAACCTTTATCAGGGGTCACGGTGATGGTTCCCGGCAGTAAGTCCGGACGTATTTCGGACGACGGCGGGAAATATTATATCCAGGTGCCTGATCATGCCCGCTCCCTGCTTTTTATTTATCACGGAAAACAATTGGTAAAACCATTGAACCCTGACTCCAGACGACTTGACCTAAATTTAAAACCGGAAAGCCTACCTTACCCGGAGCAATCCAATTCGGAAACCCCGTCGAATATAGAAAGTTAATGGATTGAAGTAGTTAATTTTGCTCCTATGATAGCTATAGGAATCATACAGGAAACTGCTGCCCCGGATCCCGCCATCAATCTGACCAATACGGAAGCAGCCATACGTGGTGCCGCCAGAGAGGGTGCGCAAATAATCTGCCTGCAGGAGTTGTTTCAGCACCAGTACTTTTGCCAAACAGAAGATTATGAAAAATTCAATTTAGCCCAGGCTGTTCCTGGAATAGGAACTGCATTTTTCCAGGAGTTATCCGAAGAATTAGCAGTGGTGATCATAGCCTCTTTGTTTGAAGAGCGTACTCCGGGCATATATCACAATACGGTGGCGGTAATTGACGCTGATGGCAGCTACCTGGGCAAATATAGAAAAATGCACATCCCTGATGATCCGGGGTTTTATGAGAAATTCTATTTTACCCCAGGTGATTTGGGCTATAAGGTATTCGATACCAGGTACGCAAAGGTTGGTACATTAATTTGCTGGGATCAATGGTTTCCTGAAGCTGCCAGACTTACGGCCATGAAGGGAGCGGATATATTGTTTTATCCAACAGCCATTGGATGGGACCTCGGTCAGGACCAAAAAACCAATACTGAGCAATTTGAAGCATGGCAAACAATCCAACGGGCACACGCCATAGCCAATGGCGTTCATGTGGTAGCGGTAAACCGGGTTGGAATTGAAGGTAATATTAAGTTCTGGGGAGGATCGATGGTGGTCAACCCATTTGGCGGCTTACTTCATCAGGCAGATGATCAGCCGTGTGTACAAGTGACTAAAATTGACCTGAAACAGACCAATTTTTATCGCAGCCATTGGCCGTTTTTCAGAGACCGACGTATTGATAGCTATCAAAATCTGGAGCAAAGATTCTCTGATGAAGGTTGATCAGTCTGTATTCCAGCAGGGATATTTCTTTCCTGCAGAATGGGAACAACATCGGGCAACCTGGCTAAGCTGGCCGCATAACCCGCAAACCTGGCCTGGAGATATTGACTCAATATTTGACGGATATATAGATTTTGTAAAGGAAATAGCTAAAAGTGAAACGGTTTGCATTAATGTAGCGGATAAGACTATGGAGTCGAACGTGCGATGCAGATTGGCTGAGCATAATGTTGATCAAAAGAATATCAGGTGCTATAATCACCCAACTAATGACACCTGGTGCCGGGATCACGGTCCATGCTTCCTGATTAATTCAATGGGTGATAAGATAATTGTTGACTGGGAGTACAATGCCTGGGGGAATAAGTATCCTCCATTCAACCTCGACAATGCAATACCTAAGCATGTAGCATCAGCCTTAAAACTCAAGTATTATCATCCGGGAATGGTGCTGGAGGGAGGATCGGTGGAATTTAATGGCCAGGGCACTGTGCTTACTACTACTTCCTGCCTGCTTAACCACAACCGGAATCCCGGACTGTCAAAACAAACCATCGAATCGAAGCTCAGGAAGATTTTTGGAGTGACTCAGGTCATATGGTTGGATCATGGAATAGCCGGAGATGACACAGATGGGCATATCGATACCATTACCAGATTCATTAATCCCAATACGGTGGTAACAGTGGTGGAGCATGATCGCTCGGAAATAAACTACCAGCCTCTACAAAACAATTTAAACACACTGAAAAAAATTAAACTGATTAATGGACAGGCCCTTGATATAGTACCATTGCCCATGCCTGCACCCAAATATCACCGGGGTCAACGATTACCTGCTAGTTATGCCAACTTTTATATTTGCAATGGGTCTGTACTGGTGCCTACTTACAGGGATGCAAATGATCAGGTTGCTTTGGATATTCTATCCGGTCTATTTCCTAAAAGAGAAGTTGTTGGTATTGATTCCCTGGAGATAGTCCGGGGGTTAGGCAGCTTGCACTGTCTTTCTATGCAGGAGCCGGCGGTATAAGTTATGAGCTTGTGTGTGTTTGAACATTGTTGGCTACAAAACAAAAGTCAGTTCATGCTGTAGATGTTACTGAGCGGTGCCAGGTTGCAAGCACTGTTTGTATGGTAGTGTTGGGTTGCAGTTATGCGTTGAAATTTGGCGTGAATTTTGCGTATATATTTTTAACATCGAGAGGTAAAAACAAAGTGATTTGCAACAACAATAAAATCTGCTTAACTTTGTTGTTTTGGTAAGCGGGATTAGTTTTCTCGCATTTTTTAAAGTTTAAATTAAAGCTGAAAGTGAAATTATTAGCCAAGCTGGGGCTGGTCACTGCCGCAGCTGCGACCGTCTTATTTATTTTTATATACGAATTTCAGGGACCTGTAATTAACAAAGTGATGTCGGAACCTCCGACCGCTCCTGCCTCGGTTACCCCTCTGGTGGAGAACATTGAAGTTCCCATTACTTCTACGGAAAATTCTCAGGAAACTGAAACGGGGGAAGTTGAGGTAAAAGTGGAATCTGAGGTTGAGGAAACTGAGGACCTTACTGTGTCAGCCTTAGATGTTGAGGAATCTACAAACCCGGTAGCAGCTGAAGAACCGGTTGTTGAACGGCCAGTCGAGACGGAAGAAATAGTTCCAGCAGGCCCTACCCGCCGGATTTATGGCAAAATAACCCTATCAGATTCCGGGGAACAGTTAGGTGGTGTAAACATCATGGTACCGGGAAGTACTGTTGCTAAAGTGTCAAATCCCAACGGAGGCTATACCATTGAAATTCCCGAACGAACCAGGGAACTGGTATTTATTTACAGGGGTAAGAAGCTAACACAAAGGTTAAGTCCGGAAAATAGCCTGTTAAATGTCGCGCTAAACCTGGAGACTATGCAGTATGATTAATCGATTTCCTGATTAATTTAGTGACAGTCGCCCTAACGCTAACCGACCGTTTTAAACCATTCCTCGAATTTCTCACCCAATACTGGCACGGGCTTCATATTTCCGCTGATCGCGTTGATCAATCCCATAACCCACAGCACCAAAATCAACAGCCATCCGATCACGGCTACTGCCCAACCAACGAACGGTACCATCGCAATTGCGGAAAGCGCAAGACTGCAGATGAAGATTCCCAGTGCTTGCCGGATGTGATAACTACCAAATGGATCTTTCTTCTCCTGGTTCATAATAAAAGCGATGATCAGTCCGAAAATGGTTATGTAAGCTAAAATACCAATAACTTTGTCAGAGGTTTGATTTTGATTCTCCATATTTAATGTTGTTTATACACCAATATATAGGTTTCACTTAGCAACAGCAAAAAGAAATGAGCTAACATTCGGTTCTACCAAATTGCAAAGTGCTACGCAACAGTACTTAGCAACAGCGTACTGGGAACCCTATGGTTTTTGCATTTTCCCCTTACTGACCAACTGAATGCTCTTCCCTGTTGCACCTGCCTGAAATTTTAACTAGTTTGTTGAAAAATTAAACTTCAATTTTATGCTCGGACGGTTTATAAATTCGAATATCCATGAAGCTCCCGTGGACTTGGCCATATTATTTTTACGGATATTTTCAGGGGCCTTTATCATGACCCATGGAGTTCCCAAAGTACAGAAGATATTTTCCGGGGATTTAGGTTTCGGCGATCCTATTGGTTTGGGACCTGAAGTATCATTGGTGTTGGTAGCTTTTGCGGAAGCCGTTTGTGGTTTTTTTGTGATACTGGGATTGGGTACTCGCTGGGCCACCATTCCGTTGATTATTGCAATGGCGGTAGCAGTTGTGATCCATCATGCAGCAGATCCTTTTGGCACTAAGGAAAAGCCGCTGCTATTCCTGATAATTTTCATAACGCTTTTATTTACCGGCGGAGGTAAATATTCATTGGACAGAAAAGTGTTTGGAAGCTGATCATCGTCCACTCCAAACCCCTCCAATCATATAATGCACCCCAACCTGCAGTCCCACTAATAAATTTGCCCGGCGGCCAAAAAGACCATCTGCCAGGTTGCTGCTCTGTTTTAGTAGTTCAATCAATTCGTCATTGCGCATATCTGTCAATGAATAGTTAGCCCTGATCAAGGCTGATAGATATAGATTACTGGTGATATCGATATCAACTCCCAGGTTGGCTGCAAACTGGACCTGAGATTTTTTAAATTCTGCCAGTTTATTCTCTGCGGATGTACTAAGCAGTTCTGTCTTAGGATAAGCAGGAACGTCATAGGTGCCGTCGCCATTCTCTGTTGCTCCGATCGGAACCGCTACCCCACTGGGGATTTCCTGGGTAGATGCCGAATATTCAAGGGTTTCTTTTCCCTCAGTTAGAATGGCCAGTTGAGGGCCCAGGGAAAAGTTCATTCTGGCACGGTTGGAACTCCCACTCATAAACTTGAATAGCAATGGGATATTTATTGACTGCAAGTCAATATGCCTTTCCCCAACTACCGTTTTGGCGATGTCAATTACTTCATAAATTTGTTCCTGGTTGGTAAGAATTGATTCCAGTTGAAGTCCGAAGCGTGGGCTGAAATCAACCCCGGCTGACAAGCCGACGGGAGAAAAGGAATAAGTGTAAGTTGCATTGTAACGCGGATCCTCTGACAGGCCTTTATCCAACAGAAAAGTGGTATTGATTCCCGAGGTTAATCCTACATGAAATTTCTGGGCCTGGACATTCAAGCTCAGCAAGAACAGCGCTGTACACAAAAGGCGAAAACTAAATCGTTCCATAATTATGTGATCTTAATAATCTGCCAAATTAGTTATTCAGGCCACGCTAAGCTGTACAATGTCTGTCTATGGTAACCCGTGTAAGGTTATTGTGGGTTTTTACCGTTTAGTTTTTTAGTGTTTAGTTGGGACTGGTTCACCGGTATTGAAAACCGCTTAGCAGAAGAATTGGTAGCTGAGGTGTACAGCAATGTTCGCATTGCAGAGAACCCGTAACTGGTCAAATTGATGCAAATGATAGGATTATTTTGCATCTTCCTGAAGATAAATTTCGAAAAGCTTTTAAAAGGTCAAATCGTATTTGGCACTGATAGGGGTTCCTCCACAGGGATAAAGTGCCAAACAGTTATTTTATATAGTAGAAAATGGAATGCAAATGGAACCTATCAAATATTATCTGATAATAATTCTGACCATTGGTAGTGTCAGTTGCAAACAAAACCTGCAAACAGCCGCAGAAAATCCAATTGTTACGGAAAATCAACTTCCCGGGACAACAGATTGGATGCTTACTAATTCCCAAACCGATACCTGTAGCATTACCGAGCCTTATCCGGAAATATTTCTTTGCAGAAGCAAACCAATTGAAGGCTATTGTTCAAAAACCAGTGTAAAAGCGGGTGAAGCGTTGAAAGTATTTGTTAGCACCGACCCTCCATCACCATTTGAAGTGGACATTTTCAGGATGGGGTACTATCAGGGAACTGGAGGAAGAAAGGTTGCTAGTTTGGGTCCCTTTCAGGGCATTACCCAGCCAGTTCCGGAAGATGGTTTGAACAATCTTAAGGAATGTCAATGGGAGCAAAGTTTTGAGATTGAGACCTCCCAGGAATGGATCAGTGGCGTTTATTTAGGTAAGATGACTGCTACTAAAAGTGGGCTGCAGTCCTACATTGTCTTTATAGTAAAGGACGATAGGGAGGCAGACTTCCTTTTCCAATGCTCAGACCTTACCTGGCAGGCCTATAATCGTTGGCCAGAATGGCGCTCATTATACGATTGGACTTACCAGGGTACCGACAACCACAATCCATGGCATGTAAGAGTGGGAGCTGACGTCAGTTTTGACCGACCCTACGGATACTATATGAACAGCCTCCCTGCGGGTCTGCTGCCAATCACCAACGGATCAGGTGAATTCCTTTTATGGGAATTCCCGTTGGCTTACTGGATGGAATCACTGGGTTATGATGTAACCTATATTTCTAATATTGATACCCACACGGATCCTCAGGGACTGAACAGGGCCAGGGGGTTTCTTTCTGTAGGCCATGATGAATACTGGACGCAGCAAATGTATGAAAATGTCACCCATGCCCGGGATCAGGGTCTCAATCTGCTATTCCTTGGAGGGAATTCTGTTTTTGGAAAGATAGGCTTACAGCCCGCATCCAATGGCGTCAGTGACCGGGTATTCGGTCGGATCGAATGGTTTCCTGATGAACAGGAATTAATGGGCTCTAGCTCCTACGGTGTGGGGTTGGCAGATTGGACCTGTGTAATGCCGGATCATTGGATCTTTGAGGATACCGGAATGGAAAAAGGGGATTCCATCGCGGACCTGGTGGGATGGGAATATCATGGTTACCCGCTGGGAAATATTGAAGGCCTTGAAGTACTGGCTACCGGAGGTATGTTCGAACCGGATTCTGGTAATACCTATGCCGCTACCTACTATGAAACCCCTAAAGGTAATTTTGTTTTTAATGCTGCCACCTGTTGGTGGAACATGCTATTGGCCACACCACCTGCATTCCCTTATCCTCAAAACCCCAAGGGTCTTTTTACAGACAGGATTGTAGATTTTAGAAAAAACGATCCAAGAGTGCAACAAATGACTAGAAATATGCTGGACCGGATAAAAAGCAGTGAGCGCTGAGCTCAGGTGAAAAACGTTGTGTTTTACGGTCTGGATAACCCCTGATTGCCATTTAACTCAGGCTACCAGGTGCCTGAATTGCTTTCTGTATGCTGATGGATTCCTGCCACTAAACTCTTTAAATTTCTTATTGAAATGAGAGAAGTTACTAAATCCACTCTGATAGCAAATTTCTGTAATACTAAATGGCTTTTCTGCTAATAGCTTGGAAGCATGAACCAATCGATATTCATTAACGAATCTTGTGAAGGTTTTGCCTGAGATCTTCTTAAAGTATCGGCAGAATGCCGGCTCAGTCATACTCACCAGATCCGATATTTCCTCCAGGGCAATGGAGCGGGTAAAATTATCACGAACGAAATCATAGATTTTATTGATTTTATTATTGTCTTGCGTGCTGATTTCTAATACCAGTCCCTGTGCATTTAGAATGGAATATTCTTTGGATACCGCCAGCGCCTGTATAATGGAAAGAACTTCCAGCAGTCTGTCGAAAGGGTTGTGATCTAAAAGCTTTTCAATTCTTGATCCTAAAGTTTCCCGGGTGGTGCCATGAAATGATAACCCCATTTTGGCCCTTTCCAGTAATTTGTCAATTTCCGCCATTTCAGCAAGTTCAAGAAAAGTATCTCCAAACAAATCAGGCTTCATTTGCACTACAGTCTCCGATTTATTTCCAGACAGGCGGTCCGTGAACCCATAATGAGGCAGGTTTGAGCCTATAAAAATTAATTCTCCGTTACCAAAATAGGACAGGTGGTTTCCAATATGCCGTTTACCACTTCCCCCATTTACATATACCAGTTCTACTTCCGGGTGAAAGTGCCAGTTTGGCCGCCTGTTACTACATGGTTCGGAAAACCTCTTTACAGATATTGAACTGCCAAATGGAGGGCTGATTTTTTCAAAAGAAGGCCTTACAGATTTCATAATAAGATGATTTAAACTCAAAATTAACCTCCGTCTGCGGGAAATAGTTGCATTGGATTAACCTGTATATGTGCAAAATTAACCCATTACATTTTGATAGTCGCATACCTGGGTAAAATAGAACATAAATTGGAAAAATTTGAGGTTTTTACCGGTGCCATGAGTGAATACCTTTGTCTCGAATCAATTATTTACCTAACCATTAATCGACATGAATTCAATAATTAAAATTGCAACAGTTATGCTGGGACTGCTGATAGCAACTCCGGTGTATTCGAACGTTTCTGAGCAGGTAGAAATGGCAGTTACCGGTGTTAAATCGTTTCGTCTGGTACTTAAAGATGAAACCGGAAATGTGCAAATTAGGCTTAAAGACACTGCGGGACAGACTCTATATAGTGAACAGGTTGCTTCCCCGGTAGCTTACAACCGGGTGTTCAACCTGTCGTCACTACCGTCTGGTGAGTACAGCCTGGAACTGGAGTTCGTAAACAGAGTCCAGATGACGCCCTTAGTCATTGAAGAAAACCAGGTAACGCTACAGACCGCCGAAATGACGGAGTATTTTAAGCCTGTTGTTCGCCTAAAGGGAAAAACTGTGAGTATTAATCTGCTAAATACCTCCAGGGATCCAGTCAACATATTGGTTTACCATAGTGAAACCAATGAACTTTTGACTCAAAGCAGGATTACCAATGAAACGACTGTGGGTAAGCTATATGATTTTTCCAAAGTAAAACCGGGGAAATTCCTGATTAGCATGAATGGTAGGAATATCAATTATTCAAAGTCAATTATCATTGAATAGTAAGACTTAGTTTGGTTTAGTTTAGTTTATTAGTTTTCGGTATGAGCCACGCCTTATAGGCGTGGCTTTTTTATTGGATCAGGTTTAAGTTTAATTCTAACCCCAGGTCTGGTTAGAGTTGAACTAACTTGGGTTATTTATGTATCTTATTGGCCGGTAATCTCATGGTTAGGCCTTTTTAAAATACTTTATGAAAATTGTCTTGATTTTTATTTTTCAACTGCAGTTTATCTGTTGCTTTTCTCAGTCTGAATTACAATCGGAAAACGTGATCCTGATCACCTTGGACGGGTTACGTTGGCAGGAGTTATTTGGTGGAGCCGATGGCAATCTGATCAATGATAAATCTTATGTAAAAGACACTACAGCTTTGAAACAGCTGTTTTGGAAGCCTACTGCCGAAGCCCGTAGAGCAGCTTTGATGCCATTTTTTTGGAACACCATCGCTCAGCAGGGCCAGTTGTATGGCAACCGTAGCCTTGGCAGCCAGGTCAACTGTACCAACCAGCACTGGTTTTCCTATCCGGGATACAGTGAAATACTCTGCGGATTCTCAGATGATCACAGGATTGACAGCAATGATAAAATTAACAATCCGAATACTACGGTTTTGGAGTTTGTAAATCGACAACAGGGATTTAACGGATCAGTAGCTGCTTTTGGTTCGTGGGATGTATTTCCATTTATAATTAACGAAGAACGCAGTGGTATTCCCGTTAATGCCGGCTTCAAGCCCGCAGATCACCCCCGATTATCGGAGCATGAAAAGTTCCTTAATATGTTGCAAAGACAAATCCCCAGCCCCTGGGCAACCGTGCGCCTGGATGCCTTCACCTACCATTACGCGATGGAATATATTGATGAATATCATCCAAGGTTAACCTACATTGCTTTCGGAGAAACTGATGATTTTGCCCATGAAGGGCACTACGACGCTTATTTGAAATCCGCCAGGCAAACCGATGAGTTCATTGCCCAGCTTTGGGACTATGTTCAATCCAACCCGCACTGCCAGGATAAAACTACTTTGATTGTTACCACTGATCACGGCAGAGGTACGGTACCAAAAGAAACCTGGCAACATCACGGGTCAAAGATCAATGGAGCTGACCAGATATGGATTGCGGTGATTGGGCCTGATACACCAGCATTGGGTGAAGCCAGACATCATGAACAATTGTATCAGAACCAGGTAGCTGCTACCGTGGCCAATTTCCTGGGACTGGAATACACCAATCAAAACCCGGTTGGAGAATTTGTCAAATCTGCCTTTAAATAGTTACCGGTTATGAGTTAGCTATGGAATGTACTCACTTATAACCTGTCACCCATAACTAATATCCGCGGTAAAAGTCTCTAATCTTGCTAGTTACCTGACCAAAAATTGGCTGGGTAAATGCTACAAACAAGTCTTGTGGCGGTGGAGGGTATGCCTCCTTTAGTTTAACTATTTCCAGGAAATACTCATCCAAAGCTCGTTCGTCACCGTTGAAATACCCCCATTCAGTATACCATACGAACTCGCCCGGCATTTTTTCCTGGGTTAAAACTCTTTGATTATGAGCATCTATAATCTTAAAATCAAGTATTCCCCGGGAAGTGAGCGATTTATTAAAGACATGAACAGTAGCCTTTACGGTACCATATACTTTTCTCGATGTGGGTTCGGGATCAGCAGAAGTTTGCTCCTGGCTGTTGATCTGCACTGCATTATTTTGAATAGAGCTTAGGTCCGCATTCGTTTTTTCCGTACTGGTTTGTACCACACTGGAAGTTTCTTTCTCACTACTGTTGCTTGAACCACTGCCTGCGTTATTTGTGGTGGCACCGGTTGAATTATAGGTAGTGGTAATAGTTTGTGTTGGTTGCGACTGACTACCGTTGTCTGCTTCAGTTTCCTTGACCGGTTCCGTCTCGCCATTACAGGAACCCTGGGCATCACCATGATCAAGATGGTGCTCCAGTGCACTTTGAGAAATACTAAGTGTTTGTGATTTACCTAAGCTTCCGGGGACCTTGTGGCACACGGTTACTTTCTTGTTGTTACCAGAATTATAATAAGGATCTGACTTTAATACCGGACTGGCAATAATAGGCTCTGCGCGGTAATATTTCAACAATGCGACATTATCATTAGGACGATTCAGCACCAAAGCATCCGAGTGCTCTACTTGCCTCTGTGCTTTTATTACTGCTAACACCACGCTGTCCTTACTTTGCTGGACCTCTCTTTCCTTTAAATACACCTGACCTAAAACGAAATCGTCGAATTGTAATTGAATAATTTGATCCGGGTTCTCCAGCCCAATATTTCTTGCTTCGGTAAAAGAGTAAAATTGAACAAACTCGTTGACCTGCATAGACTCTACAAATTCCAGGATTTTGTTTTCAAAGAATTCATGAGAAATCTCCAGGTTTCGATGGGCAGGAATAGGTTCAACCACCACCTTTAAAGTCGCCAGAAACTTTGCTTCTGCCAGCTTATCCCTGGCATCTTTGTACTCCCCCATCAAAGCGCATGCTACCTCAAAATGACGGAATGCTTCTATGGCCTCATTCCTATTATGTGTGGTACGAACTCTGGCCAGCAGTTCTTCTCCCCGCTGGTACCGGATTGCCGCCGCTTTTTCCCGGGCATCATTTAATTCCGAAACATAATGAACCGGATTATTAACTAGTCGAAGACAGGCCGGACAGCGATTTAGTTGATTGTACAGATAATTAACCTGCTTATACTCAGTCACTACTCGCTCCCACTTGAAATCATCATTTGACTGCATAGCCCGTGAGATGTTGTCCTGATGCCAGCTGATGGTTAATGGATAAGAGTCCATTAGGGTTTGAGAAGCCTTTTTGTTATTTGGGCTTTTCCTCAATCTTGATATGGCTTTCAGCACTGATTCGTCGTAGTTACCCTTTTCATAGGCTACTTTACCTGAGGTACAGCCATCAAAAAGTACCATGCCTATTAACATAAGTACCGGTATAAAAATCCTTTTCATGATCCAGTCATTTTTACTTTATGCAGGGTAGCGTCCCTGCTTTAAAAAGTAAAAATGACCGTTAAGCTGCTGATTTTCAACAAAACTGAATTTGATTACCTACTGATGTAGGGTTTTAACTATTGTTGAATATTCGGTCCTCCAATCAGAAATGTCTGTTTTCCTTCAGTTATTCTTCCTTATTAGCAGTTCTCAGCGGTAAAATTGTGCGGTTGCTTAACCCTGGACTTAAAAGTCTTAAGAAGTTTTTACTTCCGAATCCGCATTTTTCGGTTTCAGGCTTTCATTCAAAAGATGCCTTTCAAGCCATTCCGATGCCGCTCCAAAGTTTTCGAAGCAATACTCGCGTTCAACCAGACGTGGAATGAGATTAAATCTTTCCATGATAGCCAAAGGTTGTCCTTTTAAATCCGTAAAAACTACTTTGATATCCTTGGCCTGAAGATCCATGATGGCTTCTTCCATGGCATATAGGCCCGACTGGTCCATATAGGGCACCTTATCCATACGAATAATTACTACTTCAATCTCTGGCAGCACTTTAATCATCTCCTGGAAACGGGTGGCAAATCCGAAAAACAATGGGCCGTCAAGGTGTTTGATATATACCTTATGCCCGAGCCTTTCGATGATATCACCCTCATCATACCAGGGTATTTCCCGAGAAAAATCTTTCAATGGTGCACTAACTGTACGTCGCTCAACCACATCGGAAATTGTTTTCATGAATAATATGGAAGCTAATATCATTCCCACTGCCACAGCCTCTATTAATCCAACAAATACGGTCATCGCTAAAACCAATAGCATTACAACTACTTCTTTGGTCGGTATTTTCCTAATCATTTTTAAACCCTTCCAGTCCATTACTCCGATTCCGACCGTCACCAAAATACCAGCTAATACCGCGGCGGGAATCTTCGAAGCCAATGGGCCTAATGATAATAATACCGTAAGTAATAACAACCCGGCTACCATTCCTGAAATCTTGGTTTTTCCACCTGAGTCAATATTGACCACCGTTCTGATGGTTGCGCCTGCTCCTGGAATACCACCAAACAAGGATGCAATTGAATTTCCTATACCCTGGCCTATTAACTCCTTGTTGGGCCGGTGCTTGGTTTTAGTTAGATTATCCGCCACAATAGAGGTCAATAAAGAGTCAATGGCACCCAGGAATGCCAAGGAAAAGGCGCTAACTATAAATGGCCTAATCTCAGAGAAGGTAAACCCGGTAAAGATATCCAGGCGGAGGTCCGGAAAGCCCGCCGGGATCACTCCAATAGTCCGGTAGTCGGGTACAAAGAAGTAAGCACCGATAGTAACGAACACTAAGGCTGCCAATTGGCTGGGAATCAATTTATTAATTCTTTTCCATCCATAAATGATTGCTATGGTGATTAATCCCAGAATTAGGTCAATAAAGTTGATGTTCCTAAAGGCCCTGGCCATAACCTTTAACGCGCCGATAACACCAGACGACCCATTCTGAGCCAATACTACACACTCTTGCTGAATCTCCTGTCTGGTGATAGACCCTGCACGTCGTACTGTTTCTTTAAAATCTTCCAGAACCAATATATCCTCTGCTGCCTCTTCTCTTAGTATTCGTTCTAACAATACTTCTTCCGCTTGTGGTTTAAATTCCCTGACAAAACTCTTATCCTCTTTTGGGTAGTATCCGAGCAAAGGCAAAACCTGGGTAATTATAATAATTACACCGATTCCGGTCATAAAACCTGAGACTACGGGATATGGAATATATCGAATATAAGTGCCGATCTTGATTATGCCCAAACCTATTTGAATCAAGCCTGCCAAAAGAAAAACCATCAATATCAACGGAATTGCACGATCCACATCCCCCTCAACGCCCGCTATGATACCCGCTATCACCACCATACTTACGGCGGTCATGGGCGCGGTTGGCCCTGAGATCTGGGTGTTTGTGCCACCAAAAAGTGCGGCAAAAAAACCAATAAATATTGCCCCATAGAGACCGGCTGCCGCTCCCATACCGGATTGTAAACCGAAAGCCAAGGCCAGCGGCAAAGCAACGATTCCGGCAGTTATACCCCCGAGAAGGTCTCCTCTAAAATGAGTGAAATCTAGTCCAAGTAACTTTTTCATAAAGGAAAGAAATTATTTATTTGAGTACTTAAAATCACAGCGTGTGCGCTGTATAGTGAATTGGGTTAAACCCGCTGGATTAAATAAGGTACTGGGGAGGGGGGGTAAATATTTCCGGATGATTCAAACTATAGTCGAATTCGAAAGTACTCCCGGTAATGTTAAGATCGGGTTCAATAAATGCAATACTTTTTAATTCGTGGCTGATTACATCATCAGCTTTGTCCTTTCCTTCCTTTTCACATTCAGTTTCACCATCGGTTTGCTCACATACATCAATAGCGAATGGATCTCCCAAAAATGTTGCACTACACTGATAACCTGCATTTATTGCAATTGTAGATATCAGTAACACCCCAATCTGCAATCTGAGAAATCTGTATTTTCGTAAGAGGAACACTTTGTAAACTTAAATACTATGTAACCACCTAATATTAAAAAAGTTTATATTAAAGACTTACAATACAAATATGGCAATAGGTAAGTTATATCTGGTTTAAAAATCCGATTTTTTTTAAGTTTTGTTTGATTTAATGTTAAATAATGCTATGTCAAAGCGCTACAATAGAAGGGAGTTTGTGTTGGCCACAGGAGCTGCGTTTGCCGGGGGTATAATTACCGGTCTTTCGGGGTGTAAATCTCCAAAACCCAGGCATACGACGTCCTCTGCAGTTCCCGTTACCGGCAAGGTCATCGATGCACATTTACACCTGGATGCTACCACTATAGACAGGTGTCTAACGGTGATGGATCAGAATCACATTCACTACGGCATGAATATTGGTATTGGTGGGGAGCAATTTGAGGCCTTTCAACAAGCTTACCAACCTTACAAAGACCGGTTAGGCATGATGTACGCATTTGATTGGCAAAGCTGGCAATCCGACCCGGACTATCTTTCTAAAACTCCGGATTTACTGGAAAATGCTATTGAAAAAGGAGCTCATGGAGTCAAAATCTGGAAGGACCTCGGTCTTACGGTTAAAGATCCGAATGGAGACCTGGTCAGAATAGACGATGAACGACTGGATCCTATATGGGAAAGGGCGGAAAAAATTGGATGCATCGTTGCCTTTCACACAGTGGATCCGGTGGCGTTTTTTGAACCCTGGAATGAGCAGAATGAGCGTTGGGAAGAATTGGAGTTACATCCGGACTGGTCATTTGCTGACAGAACCGTATATCCGACCCGTGACGATGTGCTTGAACAAAGGAACAATGTAATCAGGGCTTACCCTAAAGTGAGATTTCAATGTGTACATGGGGCCAATTACTCTGAAAACCTGGAGGTCGTCGATGCCTGGATGGACGAAATGCCCAATATGTATGTTGATACCAGTGCCAGGATCGGTGAATTTGGCAGACATTCTGCTGAAGAAGGTAAGGCCTTTTTCGAAAAATATCAGGACAGGCTGATGTTTGGAACTGACAGGGTATTTCGGAAGGATGGGGAGGTACAGGGCGCCGGACCTAGCAAGATCTTTACCAGGGAAGAAGATCAAAAATTCTATAATATTCACTGGAGATATTTCCAGTCCACCGATATTCAGTTTGAACACCCTACACCCATACAGGGGAGCTGGAAGATCGACGGCATTGGCCTATCTGAAAAAGCTTTAACTAAATTATATTGGGATAATGCCTTCAATCTCTACGGTTTAGACAGATTTGGTGTTACCTGAGTCCTGTGCTCTGTAACATATCTCAACAGCAAACTTCATGACACATGGATCTGAAAATTAAGGTTATTGGCTTTCTTCTGGCAGTTTCATACTGTTTGAACAATGCTATGTATGCTCAGGTGGCAAGCAGCTGGAAAGAAGATGCGCAAAAAATGGTAGCAACTCAAATAGTTGAAAGGGGTATAACCAACGACGCAGTGCTAAAGGTGATGCGGGAAACGCCCAGACATCGTTTCGTGCCTTCGGCATACCAATCTCAGGCCTATCAGGATGGGCCCTTGCCAATCGGTCATAACCAAACCATATCACAGCCGTATATTGTGGCGCTGATGACAGAACTCCTTCAACTACAGGGGTATGAAAAAGTGCTGGAGATTGGTACCGGATCAGGTTATCAGGCTGCAGTGCTCTCACCACTGGTGGACGCGGTTTATTCCATTGAGATTGTAAAACCACTGGCACAATCGTCGGCGGCATTGCTTAAAGAACTATCATACCACAACGTTTTGGTCAAGCACGGTGACGGATATCAGGGCTGGCCCGAATATGCACCATTTGACCGGATCATTGTGACTGCAGCCCCTGAAGAGATACCACAAGCTTTGGTAGAACAACTGGCGGTAGGTGGCCGGATGGTACTACCGGTAGGTAAGCACTATCAAGAACTTATCGTTGTAACCAAAGACGCTAAAAAGATTACCAAAAAGGATATTATTCCGGTGCGCTTTGTTCCCATGGTAAAACCGGATTGAGTTTTGAGTTTTTAATTATGAGTTTTTAGTTGGTAGATGAGTATGGCTGAATAGTGGTTGCTGGTGTTACGGATGGGTTTGGATCAGCAATTATAACTAAGATAATATTTCAACACAGAATCAAACAATTGTAACAACTTATTAATATCTTAAATGCAACTTGTTTAACCCTACTGTTAATAAATCCAAAACAGATTCCCCTGCACTAAGCAAATCTCTCATTTATTCCGATTTGGCCTGTAGGTTTGAATTTTATATGCAATAGTTGGCTGGGACTTTTACAACTTAAAGGTCGCATTGTGGAGTTGTACAAACTATTAAAACAATAACAGAAACATTTAACAAAAAATAGAACCGATGGAACGCCACAGACCTTGCTCAACTTTAATTCTTGCACTTCTGATTTTGATGATAGGATGTGGAAACCCCTCTGCTAATGAGAATCAGGTGACCGCGGCCCCTCCTTCAGAGCAACAATCGAATGTCCAGTCGAATCCATTAAGAGACGTGTACTTTGGAGATACCCACGTCCATACTGGATGGTCTATGGATGCGGGGCTGGATGGAGCAGTCAAAAGTCCCCGGGATGCTTACAGGTATGCGCTTGGAGAAAAAGTTGAAGCCAACAGCGGCATTGATGTTCAACTGAAATATGCTTACGACTGGTTTATGGTTACCGACCATTCAGATGCTATGGGAGTGGTCAATAAAATGATAGAAGGCAATGAGGAGATGATGGCGGTTGATGTGGTAAAAAAATGGGCAGAGGCCATTCCTAAAGGTGGTGAAGAAGCAGCCTCTGCAAAAAGCGAGTTGGTCAGAATGCAAGCTAATGAAGAATTACCAGCCATCGTGATGGATCCTAAATGGATGAAAACCGCCTGGGAGGAAACTGTAGATGCAGCTGAAGAATTTAACAAACCTGGAGAATTCACCACCTTCATAGCTTATGAATGGACCGTTAATGCTGATGGCGGTAACAACTTACACCGGAATGTGATTTTTAGGGATGGCGCTGACAAAACCAAAAACGTTTTGCCGCTAACCACTTTTGAGACCCAGGACCCCCTGAAACTTTGGGAATGGTTGCAAAATTACGAGAATAGTACGGGTGGACAGGTTTTAGCCATTCCACACAATGGAAACATGTCAAATGGACGTATGTTCGAGGAACAACAATTTGATGGAAGCCCAATGACTAAAGAATGGGCTAATTTGCGCAACAAATATGAGCGTTTGTATGAACTATATCAGATTAAAGGTCAAAGTGAGGCTCATCCCAGTTTATCCACTACAGATGAGTTTGCCGATTATGCTCTTTGGGATCGCGGCAATCTAATTTTAAGGCCAAAAAAGGAAGGCGATCTGGAGTATGAGTATTGGAGAGAGGCCTTAAAATCCGGATTAAGGTTAGAACAGGAATTTGGAATAAACCCCTTTAAATACGGGGCTAATGCAGGTACTGACACCCACACCGGACTTTCCTCCACTGAAGAGGATAATTATAATGGCAAATTTAAAACCCTGGAGCCTACCAATCACCAGCGATGGAACTTTCCATTGCTCGAAGGGGTAAATGATAACTACATGGGTTGGGAACAGGAGGCAGCAGGATTCATGGGCGTTTGGGCGGAATCCAATACCCGGGAAGCAATTTGGGACGCCATGAAGCGCCGGGAAACCTATGCCAGCTCCGGTTCCCGAATGAAAGTTCGTTTTTTCGGTGGATTTGATTTTACCGAGGAAGATCTCAATGGAAACCTGGCACAGGCTGGTTATGATAAAGGAGTCCCAATGGGAGGGGATATTTCCGGGTCGGGTAATCAATCACCCATTTTTATGGTTTCTGCTCTCAAGGCGCCCAATGGTGCTAACCTTGACCGGATTCAGATTATTAAGGGGTGGTTGGACGTCAATGGTCAAACTCATGAAAAAGTTTATGATGTGATATGGTCCGGAGACCGGAAACCGGATAGCAATGGGAAGGTACCTCCGGTTGGCAATACCGTGAATTTGGAGACCGCCGAGTATACCAATACCATCGGATCCGCAGAACTGAAAGCCGTATTTAAGGACCCTGATTTCGACCCGTCGCTGTCAGCCGTTTATTACGTCAGGGTACTGGAAATCCCTACTCCGAGATGGACATTATATGACAAAGTGAGGTTTAATATTGAAATGGATCAAAATGTACCCCTTGTTACCCAGGAACGGGTGGCTACTTCACCAATTTGGTATGACCCAAATTGAGTGTGAGTGTGAGTGTGGGTGTGGGGAGTGACCGCCTTAATTAAGGATCTCAAGCACATGAAAAAAATATTTGCCGAACCGCTGGTTCATTTTCTATTGCTAGGATTGGCGATTTTCTTGCTATACGGCTGGGTATCGGATGACGAGTCAGATAAGAATAAGATCATCATCGATGACAGCCACTTAGCCCACTTGAAATCAATCTGGGAACTTCAATGGAACCGGGCGCCCACTGAGGAAGAGTTACAGGGCATCCTGGAAAAGCACCTTCAGAAGGAAGTGTTTTATCGGGAAGCTTTAAAAGTGAACCTGGACCACAACGACGAGGTGGTCAAGCGGCGTCTGGCCCAAAAAATGGAATTTTTATCCGATGATTTCAGTGCCCTGGTAGATGCACCAACAGATGAAAAGCTTCTGGAGTACTTTAAAAGCAACCAGGAGCAGTATCTGGTTCCCTATCAATTCTCCTTTAAGCAGATAGTGTTTACCCACGACAAGCACCAGGATCCCCAAACCGCATCACAAATGGTATTGGAGAAGTATGGGTCAAAACCGGTGGATGACATGTACGATAAAGGTGACCTGTTATCCATCCCCTTTAACTTTGAGAATCTCTATGAACCACAGGTTGAGCAGGAACTTGGAGGAAATTTGGCGGCATCTTTACACGATTTACCTTTGAATGAATGGTCAGGTCCGGTGGAATCTGGATATGGCCTCCATTTGATCTACCTGACTAAAAAACAGGCACCCAGCATCCCGGAATTCCAGGAAATCCGTGATGAACTTGTTCGCGACTACTCTTACCAGGCCGAAAAAGAAAATCAACAAGCAATTTATCAAAGCCTGAAAAACAATTATCAAATTGAAATCACCGCTGATCTGGATAAGCAGCTGTTAGAAAGACTCCAGGCAAACCTGATTCAACCATGAAAAGGATTAGGGTCTTTGGGCTGCTGCTTGTTGGAGGGTGGTTGTTGACTACATTACCGGCGTTGTCTCATGAAATGCGGCCTGCATACCTGCAAATAACCCAAATAGAAGAAAACATATACACCATACACTGGAAGATCCCCAGAAGGGGAGATATGGTGATCCGACTGAAACCAGTTTTTCCGGATGCCGGTGAGCTGCATGAAGCAAGTATTCCCAAATCCACGTCGGGCGCTATGCTGTATACCTATCAATTGCAAAGCGACCAGCCGTTAGAAGGGCAATCCCTTTATATCGACGGCCTGGAGCGCACTATGGTCGATGTCCTGGTAAGTGTGGAATATCTAAATGGAGAAAAATCTTCACTGCTGCTGAAACCCGATGACAATCAGGCTATACTCCCGGGTACAACCACCAAATGGCATGTAGTCAAAACCTACAGTATTCTGGGAGTTGAGCATATCTGGTTTGGAATTGATCACCTTTTGTTCGTACTGGCGTTAATCATCATCACTAAAGGACTGGGAAAGATCATTAAAACCATCACCGCGTTTACCGTGGCTCACAGTATCACCTTAAGCCTGGCGGTACTGGGGGTGGTAAATTTTCCAGGACCACCAGTAGAAGCGGTCATCGCACTAAGTATAGTTTTCCTGGCAATGGAAATCGTCAAAAACCAGCAAGGCCAGCAAACACTAACCGGCAAAAAGCCCTGGCTTGTAGCATTTACCTTTGGCCTGCTGCACGGGTTGGGATTTGCCGGAGCTTTGGCGGAAATAGGGCTGCCACAGACTGAGATACCCCTGGCGTTGGCGTTTTTCAATATTGGTGTAGAATTGGGCCAGATTGCCTTTGTGCTGGTAGTGGCTCTGCTATTGAGTCTATTGGCTTATAAAAAAACCTGGCCCGTGGTCTTGAAAAAAATTCCCGCCTATGGCATAGGTTCCATTTCGGCCTTTTGGCTGATTGAACGGATTGCAGGGTTCTGGTGAGAATGATCGCCTGCTGAGGCTACTGGACACCGGTTTGCAAATTTAAGAATTCAAATATTGTAGTTATCATGAAAAAATTCAGTATCGTACTATTAGGAATTTGTTGTTGGGTCAGTCCTGTTAATGCCCAGCATAAACTCCATTCCATTTTACCGGTTCGCGGTATTTGTATGGCCGCACCAACTCCGGAAGGGGTCGATAAATTTATTGGGTTTGTAAAAAATGAATTAGTCCCCAGGAAGTTAAATACCATTGTTTTAAGAATTGATTACCGGTATCAATACAAATCGCACCCGGAACTGGTTGCTGAAGGAGCACTTTCGGAAGAACAGGTGAAAAAGATTGTAAAAGCCTGTAGAGAAGGAGGAATCAAAATTATCCCACAGGTAAATATGCTTGGGCATCAGTCGTGGTATGCAAATGTTGGTAAACTGTTGGAGCAATATCCTGAATTCAACGAAACCCCGGAAATTCCATTGGATCAGGATATTGACTGGCCTAATCAGTGGGGCCTGTATTGTTTAAGTTATTGCCCTCTACACCCTGAAGTGCACCAGGTTATTTTTGCGGTAATAGATGAAATTGTTGATGTATTTGAGGCGGATGCGTTTCATGCGGGTATGGACGAGGTATTCTTTCTGGGTATGGATGAACGGTGTAAAGGCCGTGATAATGCGGAGTTGTTTGCCGGCGAAGTAACCGCCCTCAGGAACCATTTGGCATTAACCGATAAGAAACTATGGATCTGGGGCGATCGGTTGATAGATGGTAAAACCACCGGAATTGGTCTATGGGAAGGGAGTTACAACAATACCCACAAAGCGATTGACCTGATCCCAAAAGATGTAGTGATTAACGACTGGCATTATGAACGACCGGACCCTACCGCTGCGTATTTTGCCCTAAAAGGTTTTAAAGTAATAACCTGCCCCTGGAGATTTCCTGAAGTAACGGTGAAACAGCTTCATATGATGCTGGATTTTAGAGAAGGTGCTACAGATGTAGTCAAAGAGAACTACCAGGGTATGTTACACACTGTTTGGACCAGTGCAGAAAATACCATAGAACAATTTTATGGCAGGCAAGAAGCAAGCAATCAGAGAAGAGGTGGGAATTGGGTGGAGGCCTTTAAGGCATTGTATGATGAGATTGATAAACTGGCCGGTTCTGAGTAGATACGAATATACCGGAGCGAGTGAGTTGTCGGTTGCCAGCCTGATCAAAAATCGATATATTGATTCAAACGGCAAGCCTCCCGGCTGCCTCCACTCTAAACCAAAAAATCATGGAGTCGAAAGTACTTTACCCTACTAGTCAGTCAGCTTTAAAAGAATACCTGATCCTGGTGACTGTACTGTTTGCGGCGCTAAATGCCTGTACTGAACCGGATTCTACCACAGTTGGTACCGATGATATTAGTGGCATAGTTACTGGAATGAACGGACCGGAAGCGGGGGTTTGGGTGATAGCGGAAACTGAGGACCTTTCAACCCGGTACGCTAAAATTGTGGTAACCGATGACGATGGGCGGTATCTCATTCCTGATCTGCCCCAGGCAAATTATACCGTATGGGTTCGAGGGTATGGACTGGTCGATTCGGAGAAGATAAATACCAGTCCGGGGGCGAGTTTGGATTTAAAAGCAGTAGCGGCACCTTCACCAGCCGCGGCTGCACAATATTACCCTGCAGGGTATTGGTTTTCATTGCTTGATGTTCCACCTAAAAGCGCATTCCCCGGAACAGGTCCCAAAGGAAACGGAATTTCCCCTAACATAACTACCCAGGCAGATTTCTTACGAACCATCAAATCGGGTACCTGTCTGGCCTGTCATCAGCTTGGCAGTAAAGGCACCCGCGAGATTCCTGAATCGCTGGGTACTTTTTCCTCATCTTATGATGCATGGGCCAGACGTATCCAGTCCGGGCAGGCTGGAGCAAGTATGATCTCAGGAATGCAACGGATCGGTTTTGAGGGAGCCACCGAAATGTTTGCGGACTGGACCGATCGCATCGAGGCCGGAGAAATACCGGAAGCGCCACCCAGACCTCAGGGACTTGAAAGAAACGTGGTAATTACCCAGTGGGACTGGGCGGACCCTAAAGCATATCTTCATGATGTAGTTTCAACCGATCGCAGAGATCCCACGGTAAATGCTAACGGATTACTGTACGGTGCATTGGAAGCCAGTGCCGACTACCTCCCGGTATTGGACCCGGTAGCCAATAAAATTAGTCAGGTTCCTTTGACGGTACGTGACCCTGAGACCAAGCCAGCATCCGGTCCTGACATGCCGCAACCCTCACCTTACTGGGGAGATGAGGCAATTTGGAACAGCAAAGCCAATGTACATAATCCCATGTTTGATGGTGAAGGCAGGGTCTGGATTACCGCCACAGTACGTCCTCCGGATAATCCCGATTTCTGTAAGGAAGGTTCGGATCATCCTTCAGCCAGACTATTTCCCATTAACAGAGCCGGGCGGCATCTTGGTGTTTATGACCCTAAAACTGATTCCTACACTCATTGCAGTACCTGTTTCAGCACCCATCATCTAATGTTTTCCGAAGATGGGAATGACATCTTATGGACCAGCGGCGGAGGCAGTGTAATCGGATGGCTGGATACTAAAAAATTTCTGGAAACCGGGGACGAGGCATCTTCACAAGGATGGACGGCTTTGATCCTTGATACCAATGGAAACGGCAAGCGGGACGACTATGTAGAACCCGATCAACCGGTGGATCCCACTAAGGATAAGAGGATCAACCGGGGCTTGTATTCGGTAGCACCTGCCACAGACGGCTCAGTCTGGGGGTCTTCACTGGGATATCCAGGGGGTGTTGTCAGGCTGGACCCAGGCAGCGATCCACCGGCTACTTCCCTGGTTGAATACTATGAGCTGCCGTTGGACGGTAATGGTGAACCAATAGAAGGGTTTTCCCCTCGTGGAATGGATATAGATCGTAACGGAATTGCCTGGGTGGCGCTGGCCAGCGGGCATATGGCCAGCTTTGATCGAACCAAATGTGGTACCCTGAATGGGCCGGACGCCACAGGTCAACATTGTCCGGAAGGATGGACCTTCTATACCGAGCCCCTGCCTCAATTGAAAGGGGTATCAGG
>BQJT01000032.1 GCA_021604845.1 Cyclobacteriaceae bacterium | reverse complement strand
AATCTGAAAAACCATTGACCACCTTTGGGTGTTCTGAGAAATCAGGTGATGCATTGACCATTCCCAGTACCTTCACAATTCGTTTTACCTTATTTAGGTCTTTAATTTCTGATTTTAGTGCAGCTAATAAGTGAGTTCCGGTTAATCGTGCCGCTTCGTATCCTTCCTCAATAGTTAAATCTGCACCAACTTTACCGGTGATCCAGGTGCCGTCCGATTTCTTGGGACCATTTCCGGAAACGAATACCAGGTTCCCGGTGCGGACTGCAGGCACAAAATTGGCTACAGGTTCTCCTACTTCAGGCAACTCGATGCCCAATTCCACCAACCGGGCTTCCACATCGGGTTGCTGGGTTTGCGCGGGCAGGGTTTCTGTATTTTGCTGCTCGGCAGGTTGACAGTTTGAAAGAATTAAAATCAGGGAGAATAAATAGATAGAGAATTTCATAGATGTATTTTTTTAAATCAAGCACAATATAGGAAGGACATAAAACAATTCAATGGTCAATGTTCAATTAGCGATGTTACCATCATTCACCAGTGGTCCTTTGCCCAAATTTTCAGTAGTATAAGTGCGGGATATCTGAATATTCAGCCTTAAGGACGGTGGGGTTAATACCTGGATGTGGTAATTGCTACATCTGCTTCTGACCACGCCTGGTTGAACCTTTGTTGACTTTCAGCCGCTTGCTGATTATTGCCTTGCATCAGATGACTCTGATACAACCCCAGCAAAGACCATCCGTTTTCACGGTTTATTTCCAGGTCTTTCTCATAGACCTGTTGCGCCTGCGCTGGTTGCCCTGACTGCAGCAGCACTGCACCCAGATTCTGCCTTACCGGTATATGCCAGGCGGGAGGTTCACTATAAACAAGCTGTGATTCCAGTTCAATGCCTTTTTCAAGCAGACCCACGGCCTTGGCAGTTTCACCTTGGGCTGCAGCCATCTCACCGGATAATACATGAATTGCAATAGGTATCACCATAGAACTTGGATTCATATAGTTGGCTAACAGATTTTCCAAATCGGGATCCTTCGCAAGGATAATAAGTGCGTCCAATTCTTCCTGCGCCTGATGTATTTCACCCTTGGCGACAAACGCTAGTCCCCTGGCATAATGCCAAATAAGCCGTACGTGCTTTAATTCCCGCCCAGGATTGGGTGTAGATAGAATCTCATTCCATTTTCCAAAGCGTACCTGAGCCAACAAAGGGGTTGCCAGAAAATCTTCCATAAAGGGCATCTCTTTTACCTGGTCTCTTGGTACTCTTGAAGCAGTCTTACTGGCTGCATCTAAAGCAACATCGCTATTGCCTTCCATAGAAGCTGCAGACCATAGAAAATGTATATTATGTGGATAATAGGACAACGGATAAAGGCCTTGCGCCAGACATTGACTGATATAGTCCTCATCCGCTTCAATGGCCTTGACATTACTGATTCTGGCATCTTTGTACCGGCCAATTCGCACATAGATATGGGCTGGCATATGCACCAAATGACCGGCACCAGGCATAAGCTGACCAAGGCGATCAGCACTGTCCTCAGCCAGGTCGGGGTTTGGCAGCTCCATCATGTGTATGTAGTAATGATGTGCTCCTGCATGATCCGGGTTTATTTCTATGGCTTTTTCCAAAGCAGCTTTTGCAGCCATGGTCCCAGGGTTTGGCGATCCGGCACTGTCCCAGTAATTCCATGGCATGGTGTTCATAATTGAAGCTGCGTATAATGTTTGTATATCAGCGTCTTCTGAATATTTCTTACTTAAAGGCTGCATCGCCTGGTGGTAATCCATATTAAGCTGCTGCCGGTCTGTCTGCGGATCTGACTGTTGACGTGATTGAATTGCTTTTATCAGCGCCTTTTCTTTTTTCGACACCCCGGAAGTTTTAATACCGGCCTGATTCGCCGCTTCATATGCCCTGGTGGTGCGTTCAATATCTGGCAATGGATCGTTAATGTTTGGGCCCAAGGCCATAGTCTGGCCCCAGTACGCCATGGCGCAATCCGGATCCAATCTGGATGCTTCCCTGAAAGACCGGTGCGCTTCGGTATGATTAAAAGCATACAAAAGTCTTAAGCCCTGATCGAAATATTCCTGTGCTTTTGGGTGCGAGGTGGTGACCTTAAAGTGATGATCTCCCAGGTTATCGAACAACGGGGCAGAGGGCTCATTGGGATTTAATTCGCTGAAATCAAACACCAGCTTAATCTGGCATTTTACAAACCCGGCATCAAGCGGGGCCATTGAGGCTTCCAATGAACGGAAAGTTTGCGTTGCTGGTGCGGTGTTAAATGAATAACGGATACCTATGAAACCCGAAAATAATAGTATGGTGAAAATAAGAATTCGAGTTGATGCTTTCATAAAATGAATTTTCAACAATTTAAGAATTTACCGGTGGTAATACCAACGGTGTTTACTGTTGCTGATCAAAAATTACTAAAAATACTTGCGTAGTTAAATGGCTACATATATATTTGTAGTCAAATAGCTACACAAATAAGCCGAACAATAAATGAAACTAAGAAGAGACCCGTTTCAGGCGATTGCTGACCCTACCAGAAGAGCGATACTGGTTCTGCTTACTTCGCAGGCATTAACAGCTGGAGCTATTGCCAAAAATTTTGAAACAGCGCGCCCCACAATCTCAAAACATCTTCAAGTGTTGGGAGCGTGTGATTTAATTGAGTCAAACCCCAAAGGCAGGGAAATTTACTACCAGCTAAAAGTTGATAAGCTTAAAGAAATCGATTCCTGGCTTGAACAATTCAGAGAAATTTGGGAAGACCGCTTCAACAACTTAGATAAGTTATTAACTAAACTTAAGAATCAATAAAATGAAAAGTTTTATGCAATTTGATTTCCTGGTTGATAAGGAAAAGAATACTATCACAATTAAACGAGAGTTTGCTGCAAATCGTCAACTGGTATGGGATTGTTATACCAAAAGCGACCTTCTGGATCAGTGGTTTGCCCCAAAACCATTTACTACCAAAGCCAAATCAATGGATTTCTCGGAAGGTGGACACTGGCATTATGCAATGATAGACCCGGATGGTACCGAATACTGGGGGTGGACAGATTATACCAAAATAGACCCTATTGATTATTATGAAACATTAGATGCCTTCAGTGATAGCGAAGGAAATCAGCGCACGGATCTACCAAAACAAAGTGGCAAGTCAATTTCTTTGACAAAAAAGAAAATACCCTGGTGGAAACTATTGTCGCTTATGACTCCCTTGCTGATTTGGAAGCAGTTATTAACATGGGAATGAAAGAAGGGTTGACTTCTACCTTGGAAAGATTAGACCAGCTATTGCTGAATCTAAAAGTAGTTTAGCCGGCCTCCACCCATTCCACCTTATCCTCCCAGGGTCCCCGTTTACTGTGGAAGGTTTTCTGGAGTGGCATGCCCACGTACAAGAAGCCCAACAGTTTATCTTCAGGGCCCAAATCAAAAAATGCTTTGGCTTCGTCCCAGAAGGTGGGGCCTCCGGTTGACCAATAACAACCCACTCCACAAGCGGTCGCGGTTAAATACATGTTCTGAACCGCGCAGCTTACAGCGGCTATTTCTTCGATCTGCGGAATTCTCTGTGAAGGGTCACGTTTCATAATTAACGCGATAATGCATGACGCAAGCTGTGGTTTTTGCAGTAATTTCTGGTGTTTAATTTCGTCGAAATCCTGCTTGCTGGTTCGTTGCCGGTATAGGTCTGCCTGAAATTGCGCAAACGTTTTAACCCCTTGATCATAGAATACTTTGAATCGCCAGGGTTCTGTAAATTTATGGGTAGGCGCCCAATTGGCGTTTTCCAGCATTTGTTCTATTACTTGTCGCGGCACCAGCTCTCCGGTATACATCTTAGGGAAAATGGATCGTCGATTCCTGATTAAATCATTAATTTGCTTAATATCGTATTTCATACTTAATGCGTAAATAGATCGCGCCTGGCAAAAATACGCAACCAGATATTAATCCCTGAACCTATTTTCATGAAAGCTTACTTTTACAAACTCTTTAAGTATAATCAATGGGCCAACAATGGATTGTGCCGGCACCTGATGGCGCTTGCTAACGAACCCATAGAAGTAAAGAAGCGAATGAGCCACATTGTTGCCGCTGAAGAAATCTGGTATGGTCGCATTGTGCCATTGGACTTCCAACATTTAGCGGTTTTTGACATCCAACCCTGGGATATCCTTGAACCGCGGTTGACCGCCAGTGCGCAGCGGTGGCTCGATCTGGTGGAAAACACCGGGGATTTCGAAAAAGTGATTAATTACCAGAACTTAAGCGGTCGTGCATTTACCAGTACCATGAGTGATATCATGATTCATATTACCAATCATGGGACCTATCACAGAGGTCAGATTGCTACTTTATTACGGCAAAACGGATTGGAACCATTGCCAACGGATTATATTATTTATAGCAGGACATCGGATAGTTTTTAGTTTTTAATTTTTAGTTTTTAGTTAATTACCCAACTCTAAAAACTAAAAATTAAAAACTAAAAACTAAGCAGTGATTACTACCTTTAATTCCTATGACTAATTCCAAGAAAAAACTGTTTCTTCTGGATGCCATGGCCCTTATTTACCGGGCTCATTTTGCCTTTAGCCGCACTCCAAGGATTAATTCGAAAGGCTTTAACACCGGAGCCAGCCTGGGCTTTACCAATTCCCTGCTGGAAATAATCCAAAAGCAAAAGCCCACCCATATTGCAGTGGCCTTTGATACCTTTGAACCCACCTTCAGGCATGAAAAGTTTGAAGAATACAAGGCACAAAGACAGGCCATGCCTGAAGATGTTCGAACTAACATTCCCTGGGTCAAGAAAATCGTTCGCGGCTTCAATATTCCGGTACTGGAACTGGACGGCTACGAAGCTGATGATATCATTGGCACTTTCGCCACGCAGGCAGCATCAGCCGGAATGGAGGTATTCATGATGACTCCCGATAAAGATTTTGCCCAATTGGTAAAGGACAATGTTTTCCTATACAAACCTTCCTACATGGGAAATGCGGTGGACATTATGGGTGTTCCTGAAGTACTGAAAAAATGGGACATTGAGAACGTAACGCAGGTAACGGATATTTTGGGTCTCCAGGGAGATGCTTCTGATAATATTCCTGGAATTCCTGGTGTTGGGGCTAAAACCGCGGTAAAATATGTGAAACAATACGGGTCCGTAGAGAACCTGGTGGCCCACGCCCATGAACTAAAGGGCAAGCAAAAAGAAATGGTAACCGCTTATGGAGACCAGGGCATCCTTTCAAAGGAATTAGCCACTATTAACGTGGAAGTTCCATTAACATTTGATGAATCGGAGCTTGCATATACCGGCCCTGACAAAGAAACCCTTACTGATATTTTTGATGAGCTGGAGTTTCGCACCCTGATCAAAAGAGTAATGCAGGAAAAATCTGCCAAAGATTTATCAAAAGAGGGTACTCAAATGGGGCTTTTCAATAGTGATCCACCAGAGGCACTACCGGCGCAGGAACAGGAACCGCTCGTGGCAGCCAAACAAAGTTTAACCACGGTTATCCGGGATTATCATTTACTGCAGGATGCCGAACTTATCGAAAGCCTGATCGATCACCTGAAGCTGCAAAAAATGGTTTGTCTACAGGCCATAACCGATGAATCCGGAGCTTTTTTAGGCTTAGCACTCTGCTACTGCTCGTATGAAGCCTATTTTATCCCACAGACCAGTTTCAATCCTAGCCTGGTGGAGCAGCTCAACCAGGTATTTCAAAATAAGAGTTTAGCTATAGTGGGGCACGATCTGAAATCCAGTATGCTGGTTCTGAAAGCCCTGGGTATACAACTGGAACCACCCTACTGGGATACCATGGTGGCCCATTATGTGATGGACCCTGAGACCAGTCATACTCTGCGTATCCTGGCGGATGTGTATTTGAATTATGAAGTAATAGAAGAAGAGTCCCTGCTGGGGTCAGGTCGGAATAAGACCGCCTGGAGCCAGGTTCCGCTGGCAGCATTAAAAGACTATTTATGTGAGACCGTCGACCTGGTGCTTCAATTAAAAAGTAAGATCCAGCTGGAGGAGAAGCTTAAAGAGGTTTATGAAGAAATCGAGCTCCCGTTAATCGGTGTACTTACTTCTATGGAGTATCAGGGTATCAAAGTAGATCCCGAAGTATTAGGAGATTTATCTATCGAACTGGAAAAAGAGAGTCTAAAAGCACAGCAGGAAATTTTTAAAATAGCAGGTGAAGAATTTAATATTGCTTCTCCCAAACAGCTGGGGGAAATATTGTTTGATAAACTGAAGTTGGTTGAAAAACCTAAGAAAACCCGTACTGGCCAGTATGCCACCGGAGAAGAAATCCTGGTTAAGCTGGCGGATGAACATGAAATTGTAGCCAGTATTCTTGATTTCAGGGTCTACCAAAAGCTAAAATCCACCTATGTCGATGCCCTGCCCTTAATGATCAGTGATCGGGACGGTCGCATTCATAGTACATTCAGTCAGGCAGTGGCTGCAACCGGCCGGCTTAGTTCAAATAACCCCAATTTACAGAACATTCCCATTCGTACTGAGAAAGGTCGTGAGATTAGGAAGGCCTTTGTTCCAAGAGATGCCAGTCATGTGCTAATGTCAGCAGATTACAGTCAGATTGAACTTCGGATTGCCGCATCATTCGCCAAGGACCAGGATATGATCGCTGCTTTTAAAGAGGGCCGGGATATACACGCAACCACCGCCAGTAAGGTATTTAAAGTTGACCTGGACGAAGTAGATGCTAATATGCGGCGTAAAGCCAAAGCAGTAAATTTTGGATTGCTTTACGGAATGTCCGCCTTTGGTCTTTCCGAGCGCCTGAAGGTGCCCAGAGCAGAAGCCAAGGAAATTATGGAGGCCTATTTTGAGGAGTTCTCAGCAGTCAAGGAATATATGGATCGCATTATTGAACAGGCACGTGAAGCAGGTTATGTGGAGACTATAACCGGTCGCCGCAGGTATCTTAGGGACATCAATTCCAGAAATTATACACTGAGGAGTTATGCTGAAAGGAATGCCATAAATGCACCTATTCAGGGTAGTGCAGCTGACATCATTAAAGTGGCCATGATCAAGATCGAAGATTGGATCAAAGCTGAAAAGCTCAGGTCAAAAATGGTTTTACAGGTCCATGATGAATTGGTATTTGATGTTCATCAGGATGAACTGGAACAGCTCAAACTCAAGGTCGAAACACTGATGAAGGACGCATTGCCCCTGGAAGTTCCAATGGAAATCGAGATCGGAGTGGGCAAGAACTGGCTGGAAGCGCACTAGTTGAGTGTTGAGTGTTGAGTTTTGAGTTGGTGGCTGCGTGTTGAATTGGTTGATGGTGAATCGTCAATTGTTAAACGTTAATCCTGCAGCTGATGCTTCAGCAACCAATTATACAAATCATCCCCCGCATAGACCCGCTTCCAGACGTCGTGCCCCATATCGTCGTGGATGGTATACCGCAGGTTGGTATGTCCCAGTGCTTCCAGCCGGTTGATCCCCGGTATGAAAAACCGCTTTTGAACTACCTGATCACGGCCTCCACTAAATATCCACAGGGGCAGATTTCGGGTAGCAATTGGTTCCATTTGATCGGGGTGCCCCCACCCTACTACCGGGCTGGCGGCCGCAAACAACTCAGGATACCTGCTTATCATATGCCAGGTGCCAAATCCGCCATAACTTAAACCGGTCAAATAAAATCGTTTATGATCTGCGTTATAGTCGGTGAGTACCATCCGGATAATGGTCATAAGGTCTTCTTCAACCATTTCCCAGCCACGTTCAGGTATCTTCAGTTCTTCAAGGGTGGGGTTATTAAATCCTCCCATTGGGAAATCCATGACGGATTCCTGAGCCCTGCTTGGGGTTCCTTGCTCAAGACGATCCGGGAAATCATCCGGATCTCTGTTAACCAGATAATTAAGCCCCAGCGTGTCCCGGCCAAACACCGGTAATTGCGGGGAAATAATGATAAATGGCAGCGGTTTTTTTTGTACCCATGCTTCATACAATGGCCCGTGTTTTAGTACGAATCCCAGTTCTTTCTTCGAATCTCCTCTCTCTCCATCACCATGCAGGAACATCAATACCGGCCATTTTCTGGTGGAGTCATCACCATATCCCGAAGGCAAATAAAGGAAAAAGTCTTTCTCCGAACTATTCAGACTGCTAACAAAGGGCACCCGTAAAAGCTTGTCTCCAGTATCTATTGCTTTCTCCGGTGTAATGTGATTATTTGTGCAGGCAAACATCATGGCAAAAAATAAAGGGAGCAGTGGTAATTTTCGGTGGTGCATTTTTAAAATTGAATGCACCAAATTAGTTTTTACCTGAATCTTTAGGAAATAAATGATTATAATTATCCAGCTATGGAAACCATCCCTACCCTGGAGGAATTGCATCACGCGCACCAGAGGATTAGACCTTTTATTCATCGAACCCCGGTTTTAACCAGTGAACTGGTTAATAAAGCCGCCGGATGCTCCATCTTTTTCAAATGCGAGAATTTCCAGAAGGTGGGTGCATTCAAAATGAGGGGAGCAAGCAACGCAATACTGTGTTTACCGGCCACCAGAATATCCCGTGGGGTAGCCACCCATAGTTCAGGTAATCATGCGCAAGCTCTGGCCAAGGCTGCGTCCAATATGGGATGTAAGGCTTTCATTGTTATGCCGGAGTCAGCCCCTCAGGTGAAAGTTGATGCGGTAAAGAGTTACGGGGCTGAAATCTATTTCTGCCATTCAACACAGCAAGCACGAGAACAGACCCTTAGATCGGTACTGAAAGAAACCGGGGCAACATTTATTCACCCCTATGATGATTATAATATTATCGCTGGACAAGCCACCGCAGCAGCAGAACTAATTGAAGAAGTAAAGAACCTAAACGCACTGGTGACCCCGGTTGGAGGTGGAGGATTACTGTCAGGCACCTGTCTTGCTGCTAATTACCTGGCCCCGGAGGCTTTAGTCTATGGCAGTGAACCTTCCGGGGCAGACGACGCATTTCGTTCCTTTGAATCCGGTACCGTACATCCTTCAATTGACCCCAAAACCATCGCCGATGGATTACTTACTGCTTTAAGTGAGCGCACATTTGGCATTATTAGAAAATATGCTCAAAAAATTCTGACGGTTGAAGATGCTCAAATTGTCAGCGCCATGCAGCTGGTGTGGGAAAGGATGAAAATTATTATTGAACCCTCAGCAGCAGTCCCCCTGGCTGCAGTGCTGAGTCAACCTCAACTGTTCAAAGAAAAAAAAGTGGGAATTATCCTTTCAGGAGGCAACGTCGATCTGAATAAACTGCCGTTCACTCTTCCCTTTCCTTAAACTTCTCAAATTTAGATTTTACATCTCTTTTGGGGAAGACATTATTTTCGTCTTCGGTATCGGCGGTTTCCTTATTAGGATCCAGGTTAATATTGACTACTTCTTTACTGGTGACAAATACTTTAGTGGCCTTTTCCTCATTAAGCCTCCAAATCTCCGCCGGAATCTTTTGCACCTCCGTGGTACCATCCTTGTAGGTAAATTCAACGATGATCGGGCTTACTAACCCTCCGTCATTGGAAAAGGTAATCTCGTAGAAGTTTTTGTCCATATGGTCTTCGACAATGCCATTGTCGTCCACCCGGTTCAGGAATTCCCCGTATAGCTGGCTGTCAGTGGGCACAACCACAAATTCTGAGTACACCTCCTCAAAATCCGTAGGTTCGGTGGAACCCTCGTTCCCTCCTCCTCCTGCTGCCTTTTTCTTTTCATTGGTTAACTGGCCTTCAACCGTTTCTTCCGATTGTTTTACCCGGTACCATTTTACCTGATCAATCCCCATATCTACGTGGTCTGTTGAATAGAACCAGCCTCGCCAAAACCAGTCCAGGTCGACCGCAGAGGCATCCTCCATGGTGCGGAAGAAGTCTGCCGGAGTAGGATGTTTAAAAGCCCACCTCCGGGCATACTCTTTAAATGCATAATCGAATAGCTCCGGACCCATAACAGTTTCGCGTAAGATACTCAGCGCTGCTGCCGGTTTGCCATAGGCATTATTTCCAAACTGTAAGATCTGTTCAGAGTTAGTCATAATTGGACGTATGAAACTTTTGTCTCCCTTCATATAGGGCACTATACTTGTTGCCGGACCGCGGCGTGAAGGGAAGTTCTCATATTGTTCCACCTGGGTCCGATATTGAACGAAGGTGTTTAATCCCTCATCCATCCAGGTCCATTGGCGTTCATCTGAATTTATGATCATGGGAAAGAAATTATGTCCAACTTCATGAATGATCACGCTGATCATATTGTATTTAACCTGATCGGTATAGGTGCCATCGGGCTCCGGTCTGCCAAAATTGAAACATATCATCGGATACTCCATCCCAATACTTGCCGCATGAACCGAAATGGCTACCGGATAGGGATAGTCAATGGTATATTTTGAATAGGTCTGTAGCGTTTTTACTACCGCCTCGGTACTGTGTTTCTCCCAAAGAGGGTTTCCTTCCTTAGGGTAGAATGACATGGCCAGGGGGCGATGATCGCCTATCTGGACACCCTGTGCATCCCATATGAATTTTCTGCTGCTGGCGAAGGCGAAGTCGCGAACATTCTTAGCGCTGAATTTCCAGGTGCTGGTGCTGCTTATAACGGGGTTTATTTCTTTGGAGATCGCTTCCCTTTCAGATACAACAATCACCGGCTCGCTGGCATTTTTAGCATCCAAAAATTTCTGATAAGTGTCCTTTGAAAGTACTTCTTTTGGATTATTCAGCGTACCGGTGGCGGCCACCACGTGATCTGCAGGTACGGTAATCTCCACCTGATAGTCTCCAAACGGCAGGGCAAACTCACCCTGTCCCAGGAATTGTTTGTTCTGCCAGCCGTTAACGTCATCATAAACCGCCATCCTGGGAAACCACTGGGCAATGGTATACACATAGTTGCCATCCTCCGGAAAGAACTCATAGCCGGATCGGCCACCAACCAGCATTCTGTCGTTAATGTTGTAGCTCCATGCAATTTTAAAACTGAATTTATCTCCGGTGCCCAAGGTTTTGGGCAGCTCGACCCTCATCATGGTTTTGTTGATGGTATAAGCCAGATCATTACCATCCAGATCAGTAACCTGGTCTATCTTATAACCACCGTCATATTTGTAATCTCCTGATATTGTCTGCAAGGATTTCGCTGATAGCCCATCTCTGATTCTGGTAGTGCGCGCTTTGTAAGTATCAGAATCTTCATCCCGCATATTTTGATCCAATTGGACCCAGAGATACCCCAATACATCCGGGGCATTATTTGTATAGGTTATGGTTTCCGAACCGGAAATAACCTGTTTTGCATCGTCTAAAGTAACTTTGATTTGGTAATCAGCCCTTTGCTGCCAGTACTCATGGCCTGGACTGCCTGAGGCTGTCCGGTACGTATTGGGTGTAGGAAGCATGGTTCCTAATTGTTCAAATCTTTGTTGATAATCCTGAGACCAGGCCAGACTGCCGTACAGGGTTAAAAAACTGCATACAATAGTTATTCTCTTCATAATCTCTAATTCCAGTAATTCGCTTGAGATATTAACATGAGTGAAACACCTGCTATCGCCGAAGATATCACCAGGTTCCAATCCCTGTGTCTTACTCCTAAAACTGTGATCAAAATAAATGAGACTAGCATAAATATGCCAACAATTATTATTTGACCTACCTCCAAACCTATATTAAAGGCAAATAACTGCTTTAGAATGCTGCTGTCCCTACCCAGAAGTGCACGGAGATAATTAGAGAATCCCATTCCGTGGATAAGCCCGAATAGCAGGGCCAGTATATAATTGTTGTTCAGATAATTTGCCGGCCTGGTAGATTTAACCCTTAAAATATTTGACAGCGCTGTAACTAAAATGGTCACAGGGATCAGTAATTCGATCAAATCAGTATTTACCCGGATCAGTTGAAAAGTGGCCAACACCAGGGTAACAGAATGCCCTACGGTAAAAGCCGTTACCAGGACCAGGATCTTCTTCCAATCGGTTGTTACATAAATAGCACATAACGCCAGTACGAAAAGAATATGGTCATAGCCATTGATGTCCAGGATATGTTCCAGTCCCAGCTTCAGGTACATATAAAATTCATTCATCGAATCGGGCTGTGGTTAATCAAATTAAATTGAAACAAATTGCAATAATAATTCATAATTTTGAATTACAGCCAATTAGAGTCCGATGATAAATCTGATACTTCCGGTAGTATTTCACCTTTTTGCAGGTTTGCTGCATCCCTTTCACATCAGTGTTTGTGAAATCGAACATGATGAAGAAGACCAATCCCTGCAAATAACCAGTAGAATATTTCAGGATGATTTTGAAACAGCATTAAAAAGCACAGGAGAGAAAGACGGGTTTTTCAGCAACACTGAAAAATCGGAGACTAACCATGTTCTCAAGAAATTTTTTAATGAACATTTACGGTTAATCATTGATTCCAGTCCGGTAACTGCCCGGTTTATTGGGTTTGAAATTGAGGAAAATGTTATCTGGTGCTATCTGGAGGTAGAAAAAGTGGATAAACTATCAGAAATTCAACTCACCTACACAGTGTTAATTGATACTTTCAATGACCAGATCAATCTAGCACATATAAAATATCACGACCAGGTTAAAAGTTTGAAGTTTCAGTTGGGTCAATTAACTGGAACCGCGGCTTTTGCCAATTGAGGGCTCATTTGGAACTTGAATATCCGGTCTCTCCCGGTACGATTAGTTGAGAAATAACCACCGTCCTGTTCAGGATGCCAGACAATTCCAAAGTCATCCGCTGATGAATTGATGGGAAATCCAAGATTTAGGGACTTACCGGAACCTGGATCGACCTTGAAAATCTCCAGTCCTCCCAAACCCCCGCGGCCATTGGTAGCATAGTATAAAGTACCCTCTAAGTCCACTGAAGGAAACAATTCGTTCCCAGCGGTATTAATTTCCGGTCCCAAGTTTACCGGTGTTGTCCAGGCCCCGTTTTTATATTCGGACATGTAAATATCTGTTCCTCCATACCCGCCGGGCTTGTCGGTAGAAAAGTAAATAACCGAACCATGGTTATCAACCGCCGGATGCCCGATCGAGTAGTCCTGATGGCTGAACAATTTTTTAGGCGTTGACCAATTGCCCGAAGGTTTTCGCTGCGCAATCATCAGTTGAAGGTTTCTGGTATCTTCCTGGCCTTTTTTGAATGCACTTCGGGTAAGTATTACCTGGTCACCATTATCAAAAAATACCGCTGGTCCTTCATGAAAAACCGAGTTCAGGTTGTCATCCAGGTATCTGGGATGCCCTGCCTTTCCTTCGGAAATAGGAATATAGTACAGGTCAAAGTATGGACCTTCATTCCATGAGGTTATATTCTTGATGAGACTGCCGGTACCTCCCTCTCCTACTACTACCAGGCCGTTTTGGTAAAGTGCCGGGCTAAATACCGCACCCGGAAGTTCAACCGCCAACTGCTTGACCTGATATCGATTGTCAATAAGTCTTTGTGGGTTTCTTAGTGAATTAAGTGCTGCCAACGCCCGTTGGTCATCGGGACGGTGCACCAAATACTTTTGGTACCAGATTCTAGCCTGACCGTAAGCTCTGGTAGTGCATAATACCGAAGCATAATGATACAAATGCTCGACAGCAGTTTCCTGATTGTCCAGCGCTTGTCCATACCAGTATGCTGCACTGTGAGGTTCTCTCATTAATCGATAACAGTCTCCTAGAATCAACTTTGCCTGTTGATCATCGGGATGCTCCGCTACAACCCTGTGATAAAGTTTGGCAGCATGAGAATATGCCTGCCGCTCAAAGTATAATTCTGCGTGTTTTCTAATGCTGCTTTCGGAACGAAGCGATATATGGGTGCCAATTTGTGCGGTTAACGGTAAACCCAGCGTTAACATCAACCCTGCCCAGCAAATTACAGATCGCATATCTTAGATTTAAACCAAGATACAAGTTACTAATTAGCAATAACCTGTGGGATGGTATACCGCCCGATTTCATTACCGATGTAATGATCAGGCTAACTATTACCCTGGAAATATCAATAATTTATTATCTCGAACTCTGTTCGTCGGTTGAATTGATGCTGGGCTTCGGTACACAAAACATCATTTCCGCAATCATTCACCAAATGTCTTTCTCCAAAGTATGATTGGGAAAGTCGCTCGGCCGGGATTCCATGATCGACCAGATATTTGGTGGTTGAGTTTACTCTGCGGTTTGACAATGCGTCATTATAGCGATCTGAGGCACGGCTGTCAGCATGCGCATCCATCGCCAGAGTCATTTGGGGATACTTAATAAGTAATTTTACCATTCGATTCAATTGAATATTGGCGTCCTGCCGGATAAAAGATTTGTCCAGATCAAAATAGATGTTACTTATGCGTATTACTTCGGCTATGGGAATATGTTTGGAGGCCAATGTACGTTGCATCTCCTCTTCAGTACCGTCAAACAAAGTTATCGAATCCCCGAGAATAAAGTTTTGACGCTTTCCACTGATATTTTCGATAACCAGCAGGTCAACGGGGGCAATACGTTCAAGCTCAACCTTAACTTTAATACGATGCTCTCCTTTCAACCGGCCGATTGGCAGGACCACTGTTTGATCCATATATCCTTCTTTACTACCGGTAATAGCATATTCTCTACTTGGTAAGGCATCATATTGAATGCGATTGGATTGCTTCAACACAGGCACCGGCCTGTCAGTAGATTTATCGAGGGCAAACAATGTCCCTCCCTCAATGGGTTCGCCGGTAGATTTATCCACCAGATAGGCATCTACAATTACCCGGTTCAGGATTAGAGAGTAGACATCATCGTCACCGGTCCCACCTTCGCGATTCGAGCTAAAATAGCCACGCTTGCCAGCGTCATCCAGGACCATAGCAAAGTCGTCATTAGAGGTGTTGACCGGATACCCCAGGTTTATTACACCGGGCTCATCGGAATTCACCCAGGTCTTATAAATATCCAATCCACCCAGACCTCCGTAGCCATTACTTGCAAAATAAAGCAGGCTGTCATCGTGAATGAAAGGGAACATCTCATTGCCTTCACTGTTAATATCGTTCCCAACATTCACTGGTTGCGACCAGACACTGTCAAAAGTACTTACCCAGATGTCCGTACCACCGAACCCTCCCGGCATATCTGAGACAAAATATAATGTTTTTCCGTCTTTGGTAATGGTGGGATGACCTACAGAATATTCATCACTGTTGAACGGTAATTCCCTGAAGTTGGTCCATTTTTCATCCTCGGATATTTCAGCGGCATAGAGCTTAAGTTTCACTACACCATCCTCGCTTTTACCGGTACCTTGAAGAAAATTATTTCTGGTAAATATTATTTTACGACCGCCATCGTAGGTAGCCACAGGCCCTTCATGAAACTTGCTATTGATTTTGTTACTCAAACCAATTGGTTTGGCATAGCTGGAATCAATAATTTCGATATAATACAGATCAAGATATGGTTTTTGATTCCATTTAAACTTCTTTTGGATCAATGCAGGTCACTCCCTGGATGACGCGAACACCAATCCATTCATGAAATAGCTGGGTGCGAAGTCTGCTTCAGGGGAGTTTGTCGGTAATTCATCTACATGGTAAAGAGCAGAGTCGATATAGTAATCTTGTCTGTTTTCAATTGCCGATATTTTTAATACCGCTCTGGAATCACCGGCGGCCATCTCATGGTATTTTTGAAACTGGTCTTTTGCTTCCGGGAAATCTCCAATGTATTCCAAAGCCTGAGCAAAATATAAGTGATGAAGCGGATCCATAACCGACTCATCCTGGATGCGTGCATACCAGGATGCCGCACTATCCTGCCAATTGAGTTTGCGATAGCATTCTGCTACTTTTAAGCTGAGGGTATCGTTGCCTCCTTTTTTCTGGATCACCTGGTGGTATAGATCTACAGAGCTTTTATAGGAGAAGAATTGATAGTGCAACTCTGCCCTCCTTAACTTGGTGGCGAGATCTACTCCTACCCTTGCCACGTTGGGATTGTCTCCCAGAATCTGGGCTGGCAACGGACTGGAAAGCAGTGTCCCTAAAAAAAATATAATTACCCTTTTCATTAAATCAGCAGTTGCTTAAAAATACCTGGGGGTAATAACTTTATTCTTTGCGTACCTGAACCGGTAATTCAACATTAACTCGTGTGAACCCGAGTTGATCCTGCTCAAATCAGTCGTATGGGCAAAATCATATGAATAACCCAATAGCAGCTGATCTGTAAGCTGCAATTCAATTAATGCATTGAAGTCAGATAAAGATCGCCAGGATACTCCCAACCAGAGCACTTCTGAAAAAAGCGCATTGAGATTGAGGTCCATTTGAACGGGGGCGCCTTCAACCGCCTTTATCAACACATTTGGTTTTAACTGAACACTCCGGCTTAGTTGAAACATATGGCCTGCGGTTAAAAAATAGTGCCGTTCCTGTCGGGCATCTGCGTCAATTTCAACCACATCCTCAGTTAAACTGTTGGTTACCAGTTGAGGGGCAGAAAGTCCAATATAAAAGCGATCGGTGTAATAGTATACCCCAGCACCGAAACTCGGCATCACTTTATTGACAGACCCCTGGAAAACAGGGTCGTTAGGAACTTGAGTGGTTAAATCAGTTAGATTTGCACTGTAACTGGTGAAACCAAAATTAAGTCCCAGGGAAAGCGTCCCCTTATCAGTAAAAATTCGATATGCATATGCCGCATTTACTCCATACTGATCGAATACCGCCAGCTTGTCATGTATAAATTGTAATCCCAATGCGATTCTCGCGTTTCTAACGGGTGAATGCACCGAAAAGGTTTGAGTGCTTGGAGCGTCAGGTAAGCCTGTCCACTGGTCACGGAACAGTAAGGTTGCACTTAGTGATTCATGGCTGCCAGCATATGCAGGATTTAACGCCAATCCATTAAACATATACTGAGTGAACATAGCTTCCTGCTGTGCCCAGGCTGAACCAAAGAACAACAATAACAACCCAACTGTCGCCAGTCTTTTTATGAAATGATTCCTTTTATTCGTTTTCATGCCTTTGACTATCTTCTAATTACCACATAGCCACTTAACCTTTCACTTCCGTCGCCAAGGTCTATTATATAATAATATGCACCGTCAGGAGCTTCGTCGCTACCGAAAACTGGACCCTCGGTAGCGTTACCCTTCCAGACTTTGGAAGTATTGTCATACCCTGTCGTTTTGAAAATCAGGTTGCCCCATCGGTTGAAGATCTGAACTTCATTTTCCGGAAACCTGGTAATGCCCTGGATGATCCAGGTATCATTAATCCCATCTCCATTCGGAGAAAAGGCACTAAATACTTCAATGGGTAATTCCCTAACCACAATATAGATCATTGCACTGTCGCACAACTGCGGATCCTGATCATCACATATAGTGTACTCAACGCTATCGGTACCAATAAACCCTAACCTGGGAACATAACTCAAAGTACCGTCATTGTGAATATTTATGCGACCTCCCTGGTCGGTAATGCCATCTGTCACTTCCTGAACGGTAATTTGATCACCATCCGGGTCGCTGTCATTTACTAAAACACCTTCTGCCGGATCCGTGATGACAAGTTCGGAGTCCAGATCAGTCTCTAGTTCATCATCTTTTGCGTCCGGTGGATTATTATCGGATTCCACAGGCTCTATGATGGTGACCGAAACCACCGCTGTGTCTGAGTTGCCGTTTCCATCGCTTATCACATAGGTGAACGTATCAATCCCAACACTATCTTCAGCAGGGGTAAAGGTGAGACTACCATCCGGATTCACTACTACGGTCCCGCCTTTGGTACCGGTTGGATCATAGTCAATTACAGTAATTATGTCCTGGTTTGGATCAGTATCATTGGCCAATACCCCGGGTGCATCAACAGTCAGACTGGTATTTTTATCCGTGGAAAATGCGTCATCATTAGCCACCGGCTCCGTAGGCATCATCAATACCGAAATCTGAACCGTAGCAGTATCTGTAAGGCCGGAGTCATCTGTCACCACGTAAGAAAAACTATCATCCCCTTCAAATCCGTTGGGAGGATTATAGGAGAAACTTCCGTCGGGGTTAAGATCAACGATTCCGCCAGCAATGGAAGTCGAATCATGGTAAATAATGCTCAAAGTATCTCCATTCGGGTCAGTATCGTTACTTAGGACCCCTGGTGCTTCAATTTCAAGTTGGGTGTTGATGTCGGTTACATACTGGTCATCAATCGCTATAGGAGCTGAATTGGGCTTTTTGGGTGATAAGCATTCACATGATTCGTAATCAACTGATAGTTCAAGGATAGCAATTGTTGAAGCTGCCCCGGTATGTAAGTTGATTTCATAAAATCTTGCTGGAGGTGATGTTTGGGTGCCCGGGGTAGCAAACAAGCGACCATCATTATCGAACCCAAGTCCTTCGATGACATCTTCTCCCAAAGGACCTATGACAGTCCCTTCCCCGGTTGTCTTATCAACTTTAATCAACAAGTCGTTACCCTTGGTTTCACGTGAAAGAGCGTACATTTCACCAGTTGCCGGATGAATAGCCAAATCTTCAACTATTGGCAACACTCCTGCACCGGATATTTCAATGTAATCAATTCCCGCACCGAATGCGTCTGAAAGGTGAGATCCGTTGCTGGGGTCTATTTTTATCAAAATGCTCCTCGCATTATCGATCTTCACACTGCCAAAAAGTACTTTAGAGCTGGTATCATAGGTAAGCCCTTCAACTTCCTTGAAATTCAACAACCCCAAAGAACCATTCCCACTACCATAATCCTGGCTCAAAAATGTGAAGGCTCCTGTAGTAGGGTTGATAGTTCCCAATCTTCCGGCATGAGCGGCGAATAGCGTATCTGTGGTACCATTAAATGCTATAGCCTGGACCTCATCAACCCCTAAAGCACCAATAAGCTGTTCTTTTCCATCCAGCTTACTGACCTGGATTAAAAGACCGTCGCCCTTTGGTACTACTAAACAACTATCAGCCTGTGTCTGTGCTATAAGAGAACCGCTAATTAATATACAGAAGCACAGAGGTAGAGAGAACCATACCTTTATTATATCCTGTTTAATATTAAAATTGTTCATTTTTTAATTTACACGGTTTAATGCACCGAACAGAATTATTCCCCATAAATATTATGTGATTGGAGCTGGTTGTTTGTTGGTGCTGTCATGAGTATATACTACATATGTAAGATTTGTAACCCACTTGTAGCAAGAATGACGAGTAAATATAGAGAAAAAGTACAATACTACTGCCAAAACTGCTCGGCCCGAGACTTACTAAAGTTATCCACATTATGCTCAAGCACGTTCTATATAATGATTTCTATGAATCAGGCCTATCGAAGAGTGGTCTATTTACCAGATAACTCAAACCTTTCCGATACCTGCCAGCATGATCCATTGTGCTTTAAAAGTGAAAGCTGCCGAATCGTACAGTCTGCTTCAAACTGTTGGTTTCTGAAGTACTCCCAGGCCTGGTGAAACATATCTTTCCTTAAATCCCTGAAACCAATAGTCACATGTGGGTGAAAAGGCTGGGTTTTGTAGTTGGCATTATGAATTGCAAGCTTTTGAGCCATTAGAGTACACAAATGTTGCTGCAACGTGCATAAGGTTTGGCTTTCCTGCACGTTAATGTAAATTACCCGTGGAACAAACGAACCAAAACCACTAAAAGAAACCTCAACTGGGGGGATTCCTGTGCATATGTGCTCCAAAAGTTTATTTAAACGCTGCAATCGCTTCCCTGATAGTCGAAATGGCATGTGCAAGGTGATATGTGGTGGGGACCTGAGTGCGGCCTTACTCTGGAACTTTTCTGATACCTCCAGCTTCAGTTTCACCACCTGTTGCGCCACGGGCGCGGGAGGAATAAGTGCCAGAAAGTACAGTGAAGGTAGTCCGGGCAAGGGTAACGGGAATTAAAGCCAGGTTATATCCTGGGCATTGCCTAAATGATTCATCTCCTGTTCAAGACTTATCAACAAATTCTGGGCAACTTCGTTGCGTGGATCAAATTGAAGATACTTTAAAGCCCACTTTTGTGCGCCATCAAACTTCTGAAGTGATTGAAGCACCAGCGCATAATTAAGATAATCCTGAGATTTGACAAGATATCGTTTATGGATGGTCGAGGAGTAATATACATACGCCTCAGGTATTCTGTCCAGCATAAAATTAGTCCTGGCCAGTTTAACGGTTAAGATTTCATTGTCACTGACCTTCTTTAACGCTTTTTGATACAGTTCAGAAGCCTTTTCAAATAATTGCCGTTCAAAGTACTTGTCCGCTTGAAGCTCCTTGTCAGATATCTGAGCACTTCCATGATATGGCGCAAGTAGTGCAAGGCATAACAGGAACTCGAATGGCCAGGTGTTCCTAAGCATTGTGGTCTTAAGTTGGTGGTGTTTAGCTTAGTTAATTTAGTGAAAAACCCGACAGCTTGAATCTTTTCTTTACGTTTTTGTCAGATGTTATTCACAATCACCTATCTGTGGATAAGTGCCAAATTGAACTTTAGGTGTAAAATGGTCTGGAAAGCGCTGTTTTTAAACCCTTAAAATATAGTAAGAGTGCTATTTTATCAACTTATCCACTTTTCACCCTGAAATCATCTCAAAACTTATCAACAATATAAGTGACTGATTGTTTGCATATTAGCAGCAAGCAGTTGTAGGAATTTCTAAAACAGGGGTTTTCAATGCTCCTGTAGCTATTAATTTACTTCAATTGTTAATAACTGAATACAAATTGAATATTTCCACTCCACCAACTGTGGACAGCATGTGGGAAAATATTATCTACCTCTAATGGCTTACGCGCTCAGTCTGAACTCAGTACGCCGGTTTAACTGATGTGCTTGTTCAGAACAGCTAACTGAATCCGAGCAAGAATTTACCAACTGGGTCTCTCCTTTGGCTTCCGTGGAGAATCTATCAGCACTGATTCCTTTTGCTATCAGGTAGTTCATGGCGGATACTCCTCGACGTTTTGACAGGTTGGTGTTGTAAGCGTTGCTTCCTCTGCTATCGGTGTGAGAAAACATAGCTACCCTGATATTTTGATTGTTGTTTAATATCAATGCCAGTTTGTCTAACTCCACCGCCGCATCTTCCCGAATTTCATCTTTATCAAAGTCATAATAGATGTTATTTATATTAAAGGTTTCTGAAATCTTCATATGCTTTTCTGCGAGTATTTCAGTAAGGACCTTTTTCGGAGCGACTACCGTTCCACGCTCCCTGGTGGCATCAAACTGGTCCTGCTGGACCATAGTCTCTACCAAATTCCTATATTCCTCAGGAAGATTATTATAATATATTGCCAGTTCCGGCTCATCAGATAAATCTCCATTCCGGAGTTGTCTGACGATCTTGTCAACCATTGCTTTCTCATCTCCACTCAGCTGGTCGTACAGAAACTGATCCTCGGATCGCAAGTTGAAATGGTCTGAATCCTGCTTGGTACCAACTTTTGACCCAATCGATCGGTTTCGTTCCTTCAAAAGGATCTTATTCCCATCCTTTATTAAATAGTGATTGTCGTTTTCCACTAAGTATTGGTATAAGTCGTTCTCGGTGGATAAGTACTGTTGCTCTCCACCAGTTGGATCGGTCATTACTAACATGCTGGCGTTATTCAAATCAATCCCAGACTGTCGCAGATTTTGTATGTTCTGTGGTATTAAGGCAATTTCCAATGCTTGGTCGTTGCTGCTGACCATCCCCAGATCAATCATTTTATCGGAATAGCCCGGTCGTTGAATTACCAACTGGTATCGTTTTCCTGGCACGACATTAATATTAACTGCGCCGGTAGTCCAGGTATTGGTCTTTTCCTGAATCTGATCATCGGCAAAAACAATTACCGTTGCTTCTGAAATTGGCTGGTCGTTAGTAATATCTATAACTGTAGCACTAACCGGAATTGCCGAATCATCTATTTCTTTATATATGGGGCCTCCACTGGATTCGCTGATTTCCTCGCGTTTCAATCCAACGGTCAACTCAAGTGGTTCCCTGCTATTGAGCTGATTTTGGCTTATTGGGATCAAGGCTTCCTGAAATCCATCTTTTTCTGCTAAAACCAGATAGGTACTATTGGGATCGATTTCTATGCCAGAAAGGTTTTCAGTGGTTTCGATTACATTTCCATTCTCGAATACGGTAAAGGTTACTCCCTCCAGATCTGCTCCTGAAAATTCATCAAACGCAAGCCCCTTTACAGCAAGTTGCTGATATGGTGTATCAGACACATACTCCTCTGCTTTTAGCAAGGCTAATTCTACGTCCATATTCTCCTGTGGCGCTCCCGTTAAGTGATAGATTAGATCCTGATATCCATTCCGGCTAACCAGCATCATATGGTCGTCACCATCAGGTGATTTAAATATGGTTTTGCCGTTTTCACCACTATATTCAGACTCTACAGCTTTTCCATCCACGAAAAATTTAACCTCCGCATCCTCTAGCAATGCTCCGGTCTCCTGATCACGTACCTGAGCCTTAAACTTTGTTATTTGGCGATCACGTTTCCGGTGTCTCCGAGTATCACTCACCTGACTAAGTTCCAAATCAATGTACTCAGAAGGGTTTGCAAGCAACTCTTCACCTGACAAGGTAATAAACTGGTCCTGATAGTCTTTGTGACTGGCAACTATTATATACTCCTCTTCTGGCAACGCTTCGAATGTTAGAACTCCATCTCTAAGTTCATAATCCAGAGATTCATTCGGGCTGTCCACAAAAAGTTTTAACTCTGCATCTGCCAGGTGATTTCCACTCACTGCATCAATTACCTGAGTAGAAATCAACTTTTTATTTGTTGAACCTTCAGTGCTTTGCTGTTCCTTAGTTCTATCAACATCTGATGACAAATCTGTTTCCTCAAATCGTTCGTATCCGCTACTATTGGTCAAATAGGTTTCGGTTTCATTGTCTGGTAATGCTTCATTTAATTGACTGTTTACTGTATTTACTTCACTTGAAGCCGAATAAATTTCCGGCGATTCGTCAATTTGATTAATGGATTCAGTCAAAGCCGCCGCCTGAATAGTTTGAGAATTACTATTCCTTAGAGTTTCATTATCCTGGTCACTGTATGAGGTAGCCAATGGATCCAACTGCGTTGTAGGTAACCCATAATCCTGCTCCGTTGATTGAGGTGGTACGTCAGTTAATGGTGCACCTTGAATGCCTGGTTTGCTGGAAGCATCAAATTCGCTCCTATTCCAACCATCTTCAGAAACCGCCAACGGATCCAGTTCGGTAGTAGGTACTGCAGAGGTTTCATCGTCTGCCCAATCCGGCAATTCAGCTAACGCCACCCCCTGTACTTCAGGGTGATGGTCACCATCTAACCCGCTATCTTCCAAAGCGTTGTCTGATACAGCCAAGGGATCCAACTGCGTTGAAGGTAACCCGCTATCTTCCAGAGTGTTGTCTGAAACTGCTAACGGATCCAGCTGCATTGTGGATAACTCATTAGCCTGCTCCGTTGATTGAGGTGGTACGTCAGTTAGTGGTACTCCGTGAATGTCTGGTCTGCTGGAAGCATCAAATTCGCTATTATTCCAACTATCTTCCGAAACCGCCAACGGATCCAATTCGGTAGTAGGTACTGCAGAGGTTTCATCGTCTGCCCATTCCGGCAATTCAGATAACGCCACCCCCTGTACTTCAGGGTGATGGTTACCATCTAACCCGCTATCTTCCAAAGCGTTGTCTGATACAGCCAAGGGATCCAACTGCGTTGAAGGTAACCCGCTATCTTCCAGAGCGTTGTCTGAAACTGCTAACGGATCCAACTGCATTGTGGATAACTCATTAGCCTGCTCCGTTGAGTGAGATGGAACGTCAGTTAGTGGTACTCCGTGAATGTCTGGTCTGCTGGAAGCATCAAATCCGCTATTATTCCAACTATCTTCAGAAACCGCCAACGGATCCAATTCGGTAGTAGGTACTGCAGAGGTTTCATCGTCTGCCCATTCCGGCAGTTCAGATAACGCCACCCCCTGTACTTCAGGGTGATGGTCACCATATAACCCGCTATCTTCCAAAACGTTGTCTGATACTGCTAATGGATCCAACTGCATTGTGGATAACTCATTAGTCTGCTCCCTTGAGTGAGATGGAACGTCAGTTAGTGGTACTCCGTGAATGTCTGGTCTGCTGGAAGCATCAAATTCGCTATTATTCCAACCATCTTCAGAAACCGCCAAGGGATCCAATTCGGTAGATATTTGATTCTCCGGGTGATCTGAATCAACCAATGAACTGTTCATCACTACCAACAGGTCTTCTTCATGTCCTAAAGACTCTGCCGGAATTGTAATCAGACGGTCTTTAAATCCGTCTTTATTGGCTATTAACGTATATTCCTGGTCTGCAGGTACTTGCATTGAGACGTTACCATTTTCGTCGGATACCAACGTTTGGTACTCTTCTCCATTAACCAATAGTTTAAGACTGGTGTTTGAAAGTACTGAATTAGTTTCATCTATAATTTTGGCATTAATTGTTGATAACTCATCAATGCCTTCCGGGTCTTCATATGATTCTATTGTGGATAACTCTGAAGTAGCTACTGGTGTCAACTGATCAGCCAAAGTTGGGGCAGAACCGTTAATAGAGTTATCTGCCAGTATCATTTCCAAGTCAGGCGCCTGGATATTTACCTTAAAAATGTTATCCACACCTTCACGATTAGATGAGATATAAGCCACATCGCCTGAACTGGCTAGTGAAAACCCAAAGTCATCTGCTGTTGTATTCATTGGATAACCCATATTCCGTATCTCAAAGCCTTCATCAAGCTTTACTTGAAACATATCAAGACCGCCTAAGCCGCCATGACCATTGGAGGCAAAATATAAACTGTTATCAACATCAAGGAACGGATACATTTCGTTTCCGGAGGTATTTATGACTTCACCTAGATTAACTGGCTCACTCCAACCATCTGCGTTTCTTTCACTAACATATAAGTCTGTTCCGCCGAACCCACCAGGCATATCTGAAACAAAATAAAGTTTGTTAAAGTCACCTGAAATAGCCGGGTGTCCATAGCTGTAATTCGCGATCATGAAGTTCAGCGGCTCAATGTTGGTCCAATCCTTCTCCGAATCGCTCCAGGTTGCAGTGTAAAGACGTAAGTTATTGATTCCCTGGTCGGTCATTCCCAACTGCTTGTCCAGATAGTTACTACGGGTAAACACCGCCTTTTTATAGTCATCGTAAAAGGCTATCGGACCCTCGTGATATTTAGAATTAAGATTTTTACTGAATGGGACTGCAGATGCCACATCACTTTCGGTGTAATACAAATCTAAGAATGGGGTTTCATCCCATTTAAATTTTGGCCCTCTGTCATGTCTTGAGGAGACAAAAACGATTCCGTTCTTATATGCGGTAGGGCTGAAATCTGAATATTCAGGTTTATTATCTACTACGGAAGTCATTTGATAATAGGTACTATCTGCATAAAGGACTTCAAGCATATCAAGCGTATTAATGATTGCCTGACTTCGATAATCACTATCGGCAAACTCGTACGACTGTATCACTTCACGGGCTGCCTGGTATTTCCCATTGCTCAACAAAGTATTCGCATACTGTATCTGATGTTGAGGAGTTACCTGATCTGAGTGGATAACTTCAGCATACCATTTCTCTGCGTTTTGGTGGTCATTAACTTTTAAGTATGACTCTGCCAGCCGCAACTTAACCAGATCATCTGCTTTTCCCTTTTCGACAAGCCGGTTGTACAATTTTATGGCGGACTTAAACTCAAAGTTATTGAAATGCCGGTCCGCTCGTTTGCGCTTATTGTCAAATACGCTGATAAAGCTTTTACTTACCGGTTCCGGTTCCGGGCCTGCAGTAAACCCGGTCAAGATAAAAGTTATCAACACTACACATATAATTCGTGCCATTTTATATTTTCCTTCCATGTTAGAAATACCTCGGTGTTAACATTCGCCTTCTTGGTGGCTTCAGTCGGTAATTGAGCATAAGCTCGTGTGATCCTGAGTGTAACCTTTTTAGCTCAGTAGTTGTTGCAAAATCATAGGCATAACCGATACTGAATTGCTCGGTTAAATTGACCTGGAGGATTACATCGAACGAATCAAACGATCGGTATGAAACTCCGGCCCAAAGAATTTCCTGAAATAAAAAATTGAGATTAATATCCGCCTCCACCGGCGCACCTTCTACAACCTTTATCAACAGGTTAGGCTTAAACTTCACTGACCGGCTCAAGTCAAATACATAGCCGGTGGTAAAAAAGTAATGACGTCTTTGGCGTGCTTCTTGATATGCGGCCTCCAAATTATCCAGTTTGTTTTGAACCAGATGTGGCGAGCTTAAGCCGGTGTAAAATCTTTTTGTATAGTAATACAGTCCTGCTCCGAAGTTGGGCATAAACTTGCTTACTTCATCCTGTGAAAAGTTGGGATCGTTTGGATCCCTGATACTTCCCTGTAATTGTGTTAGGTCTTCATTGTATTGGGTGAATCCCGCTTGTAACCCCATAGACAACACGCCCTTGTTTTGAAATTGGATGCGATATGAATATGACCCGTAGACTCCAAACTGATTGGTAACGCCAATTTTGTCGTTAATTACTGATAGCCCCAACCCAATACTGCGATTTTTCAAAGGGGAATGTGCGGTAAATGTCTGTGTGCTGGGAGCTCCTTCCAATCCTGTCCACTGCTCCCTGGCTAAAGCGGTAAATTCTAGCGTTTGATGAGATCCTGCATAAGCCGGATTAATAGCTAACCCATTAAACATGTACTGAGTAAACATAGCCTCTTGCTGCGCCCTGCACACAATTGTGGTGCTAATGGACAACATTAGGGTGGTACTAAAATATCTAACTAGTTTGCTAACTAAATTCATTACCGTTTTAACATTACATATCCACTATGCAAATCACTTCCATCACCCAGGTCCACCATGTAGAAGTAGGTGCCATCAGGCAATAGATTGTCTCCAACTATTAACCCTTCATTCGATTGACCAAACCAAACCTTCGATTGGTTATCATATCCCTTTTCCTTAAATACCAGGTTGCCCCAACGATTGAAAACCTGAACAGAGTTATCAGGGTAGAATGATATACCGTCTATAATCCATTCGTCGTTACTGCCATCTCCGTTAGGCGAAAACCCCTTGTAGATAACTAATGTGCTCGGGGCCAGACCTATATCAACAGATACTGTTGCAGTACTACGCTCTCCATCTATATCCTCAATAGTATAGGTAAACGTGTCGGTCCCGGTATAGCCGATAGCTGGGGTGAATTGCATGAAATCGTCGCTACCATCAGCGGGTGTTCCATTATCATTTATCTGTGCAGTTCCTCCCTCGGTAGTGGTAGCATCTATCGATACAATACTGGTAGGCTCATCCCCCAAATTGTCATTTGCCAGCACATCTATGTCTATGGCCACCTCTTCTATGGTGGTGCTGTTGTCATCCATGGCCTGCGGAGTATCATTTATTCCGGTAACCGTTACAGTGACCGTGGCGGTGCTGGTTTCCCCATCTGCATCCTGTATGGTATAGGTGAATGTGTCAACACCGTTAAAATTTAATGCTGGGCTAAAGTCAATAAAATCATCGCTGCCATCTGATGGAGTCCCATTGTTGTTGATAGTTACGGTTCCGCCCTGATTCGAAGAGTTATCCACATTGCTTATAATGGTTGGAGCATCTCCAAGGTTGTCATTGATTAACACATCTATACTAACAGATACTTCCTCCGCGGTACTTGTATTGTCATCTGCTGCAAAAGGGGAATCATTTAGCGGTGTGACCACTACTATTACTGTTCCGGTACTGGTTTCACCGTCGTTATCCTGAATGGTATAAGTGAATGTATCGGCGCCGTTAAACCCGGCTGCTGGTGTATAGTCAATAAAATCATCACTTGGATCTGCTGGTGTCGCGTTATTGTTGATAACTGCAGTCCCTCCCTCCGTTGAAATAGCATCCACCGTAATTATGGCAGTAGGGAGATCGCCAGGATTATCATTTGCCAGTACATTTATGGAAAGTGCAGTCTCTTCCGGAGTTGTAGTATTGTCATTAATGGCCAGAGGCACATCATTGATCGGATTAACGTTGATGGTTAAGCTGTATGAGGCAATACTGAAACTAACTCCATCTCCTACTTCAAAGTCGAAATTGTCGTATGGGCTGCCGCTTTGATTGGCTACCGGTACAAATGTGAGCTGGCCACCGGAGATCTGAGCGGCAGTTATCACCTGGTTTAAAGTAACCGGTGACCCTCCAAGCAATAAACTACCAACCGATTCCAGACTGGTAACTCGGATTTCTGCAAAAGGATCTCCTTCAGTATCGGCGTAGTTAAGGGTAAAGTCTGCTGCTGTGAATACATAAGTGATGTCCTCGTTAGTAGATACGGTATTATCATCTCCAGTAGGGGCATCATTAACCGGAGTAACATTGACGGTCAGGGTGTAATCCGATGTGGAAAAGTCTGACCCGTCTCCAACTTCAAAGTCGAAATTGTCGTATGGGCTGCCGCTTTGGCCTGATACCGGTACAAATGTTAATTGGTTTGCGCTGATTTGGGCAGCGGTAATGATCTGATTTAAGGTAACCGGGCTGCCGGCTAATAGTAAGCTACCTACCGATTCCAGACTGGTAACCCGAAT
>BQJT01000031.1 GCA_021604845.1 Cyclobacteriaceae bacterium | reverse complement strand
GCGCATAGTAAAACCAATTCAGCAGTTAAAGAGTTGTTGAAGTTGGCACCAAATAAAGCCATTAAAGTAGTAAATGGCGAAGACGTTGAGGTAAGTATAGAAGAGATAGAATTAAATGATATTCTTAAAGTAAGACCAGGTGATAAAATCCCGGTAGATGGTATTGTAACTGAAGGCCAAAGCAGTATCGATGAATCTATGATTACGGGTGAACCAATTCCGGTTAGCAAATCAAAAGACGACAAAGTAAGTAGTGGCACCATAAATGGCAATCAGTCTTTTTTAATGAAAGCCGAAAAAGTAGGAAGCGATACCTTACTATCGCAAATCATTCATATGGTAAATGATGCAAGTCGAAGTCGAGCACCTATTCAAAATTTAGCAGATAAAGTGTCAGGATATTTCGTGCCAGCTGTGGTTATTATTTCAGTAATAACCTTTACTGTATGGTCTATCTGGGGACCAGAACCTGCTTATGTATATGCGCTGGTAAATGCAATTGCAGTTTTAATCATTGCTTGTCCTTGTGCATTAGGGTTGGCAACACCAATGTCCGTTATGGTTGGCGTTGGCAAAGGTGCTCAAAATGGTGTATTGATAAAAAATGCCGAAGCTCTTGAAAAAATGGACAAAGTAAATATCCTGATAGTTGATAAAACAGGAACAATAACTGAAGGCAAACCAACAGTAGAGAAAGTAGGTGCGTTTGGGGATAGCATGAATGAAAAAGAAGTACTGCAATACATTGTATCACTTAACACTAATAGCGAGCATCCTTTGGCAGAGGCCACGGTTAAATATGGAAAAGAACACAATGCTGAAATATTAAAATCAGACAATTTTAGTGCAGTTACCGGAAAAGGTGTTGAAGCTACCATCAATAATGAAAATGTAGCCTTAGGTAATCCTGAAATGATGGAATACGCCAAAGCGGAAATTACTTCCGCAATGCAAGAGGAAGCGAAAACCTTTCAGAAACAAGGGAAAACAGTTTCGTATCTATCTATAAATAAAGTGGTTGTTGGTTATGTGGTTATTGGTGATAAAATAAAAAAAACCAGTGCAGAAGCAATTAAAACGCTTCAGGCTAAAAATATAGCGGTCATTATGCTTACAGGAGATAATCACGATACCGCACAGGCAGTAGCGTCTGAACTTAATCTTGCAGATTTCAAAGCCAGTATGTTACCACAAGATAAACTCGAAGAGGTTGAAAAACTTCAAGAAAAAGGTAAAGTGGTAGCTATGGCTGGTGATGGGATTAACGACGCACCAGCATTAGCCAAAAGTGATGTTGGTATTGCAATGGGAACAGGTACTGATGTTGCTATTGAAAGTGCCATGATTACCTTAGTAAAGGGTGATTTACATGGTATTGTTAAAGCGCGACATTTAAGTGATGCTGTAATGAAGAACATCAAGCAAAATCTATTCTTTGCATTTGTCTATAATACTTTAGGTGTTCCAATTGCAGCAGGTGTTTTGTTTCCATTTTTCGGGATCTTATTATCACCTATGATAGCAGCACTTGCAATGAGTTTTAGCTCGGTTTCAGTAATAGTAAACGCATTGAGATTGAGAAACCTTGATATTTAATTTTAAGGTGGCGGCAGTGAATCACCCCAAACCTTGATATAGATCTCCATTGGGTAAATCGGTCATCTGCTGCCAGTGGCTTTTGAGTGTTGGTAGCAATCTTTCAGAAACAGGGATTCCGGTCTTCGTCTGGAAGGTCGCTGCACATTGTGGATTTGAGTTTTGTTAGAACCGGCAGATTGATTATTTTTCTGCTTTTAATGTGTCAGGGCACACGCTTCATACACTCGACTGGACGGCAGTATAACCGTTTCTCGTAAAAGAACAACTTGTTAAAATAAAACATAAATCAAAATAAGAATGGATATAAAACAGATTTTCGAAAACAATAATAAATGGGTTCAAGAAAAGTTAAACCGTGAGTCTGGTTACTTCAACAGTCTATCAAAAGGTCAAAATCCGGATATACTTTACATTGGATGTTCGGATAGCCGGGTAACCGCAGAAGAATTGATGGGAGTTTCACCAGGAGAAGCTTTTGTGTTTAGAAATATCGCTAACATGGTTCCAAATACTGATTTGGGTGCAATGTCAGTAATAAATTATGCTGTTCTTCATTTGCATGTGGAACACATTGTGGTATGCGGACATTATTACTGTGGTGGTGTTAAGGCTGCTATGCAATCACAAGATTTGGGAATCCTTAATCCTTGGTTAAGGAACATTCGAGATGTCTACCGTACTCACAGAGTGGAATTAAATGGAATAGATGACGAGGAACAACGCTACAAAAGACTTGTGGAGTTGAATGTACAAGAACAATGCATCAATGTAATTAAAACAGCAGAAGTGCAAAGGGCATATCGTGATAGCACTATTATGGTTCACGGTTGGGTTTTTGATATTCACTCCGGCAAACTCATAGATTTAGAAATAGACTTTCCGGAAATTTTAAAAAATGTAATGGAGATCTATCGCCTTGAATAATGAATATAGAAAAATTATATCTTACGGGTACTTGATTGCCATATTGAGCAGGTCAATCAGCAAAATGCGGAAATCATCTACCCAAAATTTAATAGTAAGCAAATAATTCTCCAGGTTAGAACCAAACACTATGGCGCTTAAAGCATTGATACAGCAGTTGGGAGCAGAGAAAAGTACGCCTTGTGTAACCATATCGCTTAATACCCACCGTACCTTTCCCGATAATGAAAGTGATAGGATCCTTTTAAAGAACCTGCTTAAAGAAGCAAAGGAAAGAGTGGTTCATGAGTTTGGCGGAAACACAATCACAGGGCTTTTAAAAAATATAGATACTGTACAAAATGAAGTTGATGTAAATCGCAACCTCGACAGTCTGTATATTTTCTTGTCGAACAAAACCAAAGAAATTGTGACCTTGCCTCAGGTAACGCATAAGAGCAGTGTGCAAATATCTAACACATTTGCTTTGCGCCCTTTAATCAAGGCTTATAGTCGAAGTACTACTTATTTGATCATGCTACTTTCGCAAGGTGGCGTTCATTTATACGAGGCGATCAATGATGAAATATTACAGGAAATAAAAAATGAGGACTTTCCTTTTCCAGAAAACACCCACAATTTATTTTTTCCGGAAAGGAAAAGTGACCCTGAATATGTAGATGATTTGATTAAAGGATACTTTAACAAGATTGACAAAGCTCTGGTAAAAATTCACAACAAGACAGATTTGAAATGTGTGGTAGTATGTACTGTTGACAATTATGGACTGCTCATGCAAGTGGCGGATAAACCAGCCGCTTATTATGGCTATGTTAGAATCGATTATAATAATAGTGCACCGCATCAAATAGTACAACCAGGCTGGGAACTTGTGAAAACCCTGGTTCAACAGCAAAAAAAAGCAGCGATTGAGAAAGTAAAAGAGGCGGTTGCACAAGGGAAAGTGCAAACCGACTTACAGGAGATCTATCAATCGGCTATTGACGGGCGCGGAGATCTTTTGATCTTACATCAGGACTTTGTGCAGCCTGTAATGATGAAGGACGATAGAACCTTTGAATTCATTGAAAATCCTTCAACCCCAGGTGCTATTGACGATATCACCAGTAATATAATATGGCAAGTCCTTGAAAAAAAAGGTAGCGTAGTGTTTACTACCCAAGAGGAGATAAAAGACCTCGGTAAAATAGTCTTGAAAACAAGATATTGACCTTTTTTTGTTCGGTAGTCTCCAATTCACTTTCTGATTTCTCTTGCCTGTTTGCATTAAAATCTGCCCGTAGGATAAATGTTCAGCGTACCCCATTATCTCGTGTTTTATGGTTATATTTATAGAGTTCTAGTCTTAGCTATAAAATTCGATAACCTTAATAAAATCAAAATATTATGTGTAAAAATCATGGTGTCTCCTACATGGGGCCAGGAAAAGTAGAAGTATTGGAAATAGATTATCCCAAACTGGCTTTAGGTAATCGAAAATGTGAACACGGTGTTATCTTAAAGATTGTTGCCACCAATATCTGTGGTTCAGATCAACACATGGTTAGAGGTAGAACCACCGCTGAAAAGGGGTTGGTATTAGGCCATGAAATCACAGGAGAGGTTATAGAATGCGGACGGGACGTTGAGTTTATCAAAAAGGGAGATTTGGTATCCGTTCCCTTTAACATTGCCTGTGGTCGATGTAGAAATTGTAAAAGCCGTCTAACCGGTATCTGTTTAAATGTAAACGATGCTCGCCCGGGCGCCGCTTATGGATATGTGGATATGGGAGGCTGGGTTGGAGGCCAAGCGGAATACGTAATGGTGCCTTATGCCGATTTTAACTTATTGAAATTTCCTGATAAAGATCAAGCCATGGAAAAGATACTTGATCTGACTATGCTTTCTGATATTCTACCGACCGGATTTCATGGTGCGGTCATGGCAGGGGTGACCGCAGGATCCATTGTTTATATCGCAGGTGCCGGTCCGGTTGGGCTTGCCTGTGCGGCGGGTTGCCAATTATTGGGAGCGGCGGTGGTCATTGTAGGTGATCTAAATGAGGAACGACTAGCGCACGCCAGAACTTTTGGTTGCGAAACCATTAATTTAACCAGTAGTACTCCGGTAGAAGAACAGATCGCCATGATCGTAGGTATCCCGGAGGTCGATTGTTTTGTTGACTGTGTAGGCTTCGAAGCCAGCGGACATGGTGCCAGCGCAGGGGAAGAAATGCCGGCTATTGTATTGAACCAGGCGATGGCGATTACCAGTGCCGGTGGTCAAATCGGAATTCCCGGTCTGTATGTGACCGAAGATCCGGGAGCTAAGGATGAGGCTGCAAAGCAAGGAAGCCTGAAAATCCGTTTTGGATTGGGCTGGGCAAAATCCCATTCCTTTCATACGGGACAAACCCCCACCATGAAATATCACAGGCAACTAATGAATGCTATCCTGTACGATAAAATTGATATTGCAAAAGCTGTAAATGTGGAAGTAATCACCTTGCAGGACGCACCAAAAGGATATGCTGAATTTGATAGTGGTGTAGCCAAAAAGTTTGTGATCGACCCACATGGCATGATCGCTTAAGGTTAACAAAATCCCTGTTTTTCAAGAAGAATTATTAGGGCCTGCTCTTAGTGTGACAAAGGGATGAAAGAACCTTAAAAAATCGTATGCCGGAACTTATTATACAAGCCCGTGAAGCGGCTATTAGCACCCATTTAAGTGTAAAGCGTATCCTTCCTTTTCGGAAAAGAAGAATGGTAGGTCCTTTTATTTTTATGGATCACGCAGGACCGATAAGTAGTTTTCCGTCTGAAATAACCTCAATGGATGTGTTGCCACATCCGCATATCGGACTTTCTACCATCACATACCTGTTCAGTGGAAACGTTACCCACCGCGACAGCCTGGGTGTTGAGCAAATTATCCGCCCCGGAGAAGTGAACTGGATGACGGCAGGAAAAGGCATATCCCATTCAGAACGTTTTGAAGATCCTGAGCTTTTGCAACAAGGCGGTCTGGAGATGCTGCAGACCTGGGTGGCCTTACCTACGGCTGCCGAAGAATGCGAACCCACTTTTAAGAATTACCAACCCGCTCAACTGCCCGTATATACGGATAAAGGTATCTGGATGCGTTTGGTAGCTGGCAATGCCTATGGATTGAGAAATGATGTGGCCGTTCATTCCCCGCTATTTTACTTGCACGTAAAATTGGAAATCGGAGCAAAAATAGACTTGCCTATCGAGCATTCCGAAAGAGCAATTTACATCGCTAGTGGAAATTTGGAACTATCAGGGAGAACCTATTCCAAGGGTCAAATGATGGTCTTTTCAAAAAATGAAGAAGCAACCGTTCGGGCCAAAACGTATGCCGAATTTATGATATTAGGCGGGGAACCCTTGGGCGAACGGTTTATTTGGTGGAATTTCGTCTCTTCGAACAAAGAGCGCATCGAGCAAGCCAAAAACGATTAGAAGACCGGGAAAATTATCTTGCCCCCTAACGATGACCAGGAATTTATTCCGCTTCCTGAAAGCCGGTTAAAGCCAGCAAGCACGGATGTGCCTCCCCCGGAGCCGCTTTCGTGAAAAATACTAATCGAACAGTAATCAAGGTTCAATGTTTGAATTGTGTAAATCTTCTAAATAATTGTGTAAATTCTAATTCATTATCTCTACATCCTCAGTACATTTCAGACAAGTAATAAAACAAACTAAACCAGGAAAAGTATGAATATCACATTAACTCAAGCAGAAAAAGCAATTGCTGCAGCAAAGCAAAAAGCTCTAACAATAGACACAAAAATGAACATTGCAGTGGTGGATGCAGGCGCAAATTTAGTGGCATTTGGACGTATGGACGGAGCCTGGTTAGGTTCGCTTGACATTTCTATTAAAAAAGCTAAAACAGCTCGATTTTTTGATATGAATACAGGAATTATTGGAGAACTATCTCAACCTGGTGGTTCTTTATTTAACATCGAACATTCTAACCATGGACTTATTACTTTTCCTGGAGGCATTCCAATTAAAAATGCCTCAGACGAAATAATAGGAGCCATTGGGGTAAGTGGTAGTAGCGTAGAAAATGACCATGCGGTGGCGGAGGCAGGAGCAAAGGCAATCGGATTGGAGGTGTAGATGAAGTTTATGTTTCCCAAAGTAAAATTTTCATTTTTCATCCAATAGCAAAGTCGCTATGAAATAAAAGTTCAGTGATATTTAGAATTACGTAAATCAATGAGCAGAGGATTTGTCAAAGAAGGCGACCAGGAAGAAATTCCAATCGTACCACCAAGGGCAGATTTACCGAATGGCGTTACAAACCTGGTTACCCAAATAGGAATGGATGAACTATTAGCCGAAAAGCGGATGCTGATTGATGAAAGAGACAATCTTGATGTTGCGCATGAGAATGAAAGACGAATAGCCTTTAACCATATAAATGCAAAATTACAACTGCTGAACAACCGGATACTTGGAGCCAAAATAGTTAATCTAAAGGACCAACCAAAAAATCAAATAAGGTTTGGAGCTTTAGTGACACTTAAAATAGGAGCGGCTAAGAAACTTCAAAAATATCAGATTGTTGGGGTTGACGAAGCGGATATTTCCAAGGGCAAAATTTCTTTTATTTCTCCAATTGCTAAAATCTTAATCTCTAAAAAAGTGGGAGATAAAGCTATTTTAAAGCTGGCTAAGGAGGACAGGGTGTTTGAAATTATGGATATTGTTTATCAATAATTACCACCACTAAGTTTATACTATTTATGTTTTGCCAGGGTTGGTTCAGAATAAGTCAGATAGTACCGGTTAAATATGCAACCTTCCGAAAACTGCGATTTTCTTTCTGATTAGTGTAACACCGTTGCATCAAAGGACTGTACCTTTATTGTACGGATGGAGAGGCATTGTAGTATTGGTTTTTAATAATGCACAGCATTCGATAGATAATGAACCTTGCAAAATAGTCAATAGAATTATTGCCAATGAATGACACGAATAATATGGTAATCGTAATCACTGGTGGAGCCGGTGGAATAGGAATGGCTTGTGCTAAAGCCTTAAAACAATATAAATTAGTAATTACCGACTATGGTCAAGAAGCAGTAAATAAAGCGGTGAAAGAGCTAAAAACAGCTAAGATTAATGCGATTGGCTTTGCCTGTGATATCACCGATAAAACGGCGGTAAACAGACTGAAAGTTTTTACTGGCGAGCAAGGTCATTTCAAGGGAATAGTGCACACTGCAGGTGTGAGTGGAACGATCGGGAATCCGGAAAAAGTCTTTAACATCAATTTGATAGGAACGGACATCATTGTTAATGCTTTTTACGATTTGGCTCAAAATGGTTCAGCGGTGGTTTTATTCTCTTCAATGGTTGGACATACAATTCCTCCTAATCCAAAATATGACGAATCTTTGAGAAATCCACAAAGTGCTAATGCCTTTAAAAACACTGCATCATTTGTTGGAGATAGTGCCGACACCATGTACAATTTTGTTAAAAGAGGGGTGCTACTTCTTTGCAAAGATAACGCCATGCGTTTTGGACAAAAAGGGGCAAGAATTGTCTCCGTTTCTCCTGGCATTATTATGACTCCGATGGCTCAGAAAGCTGCAGAGGAACACCCGGAACGAATGAAACAAATGGAGAAAATGACCCCCGCAGGTAGAAACGGAAAATCGGAAGATATTGCCGATGTAGTGAAGTTCCTGGTAAGTGAGGATGCCCGATTTATTACAGGTACCGATATCCTGATTGACGGTGGTATTTTGACTCAGTTAATGAATCCTGAGAACCAAAAGCTTCTTGCTGGTTAGGGCTTTATCTTTGCTAAACATTTTGTTTAGTAAATAATTACCCCGGCACTAAGTTTTTATTTATAATGGAACTTAAAATAGTGAGCATGGTTATGTTATGTTGATGGCAGCTTCACTTTGTTTAATACTTTAAAGAGACCGTTGACGAGTAGAGGAAATATTGTAGCTTACTTGACTGAATAATACATTTATAAAAGAAAGGAAATGAAAGATAAAAATTCAAAACTCACCAGACAGACCGGGGCACCGGTTCCGGATAATCAGAACGTGCAAACAGCAGGTCCGCGCGGACCGATGTTAATGCAAGATGCCTGGTTTCATGAAAAAATGGCAAACTTTGACCGAGAGGTAATTCCAGAAAGAAGAATGCATGCAAAGGGCTCCGGTGCTTTCGGTACTTTTACTGTGACCCATGACATTACCCAATACTCCAAGGCTAAAATTTTCAACGAAGTCGGGAAAAAGACAGAAATGTTTAGCCGGTTTTCTACCGTTGCCGGGGAAAGAGGTGCTGCAGACGCCGAAAGGGATATCAGAGGATTTGCATTAAAGTTTTATACCGAAGAGGGAATCTGGGATTTGGTTGGAAATAATACGCCGGTATTTTTCTTCCGTGACCCGATGAAGTTTCCGGACTTGAACCACGCGGTTAAACGTGATCCCAAAACCAACTTAAGAAGTGCCAACAACAACTGGGATTTCTGGACGTTACTCCCTGAATCCTTGCACCAGGTTACCATAACAATGAGTGACCGTGGTATTCCAAAAGGCTTCAGAAATATGCACGGTTTTGGCAGTCATACCTATAGTTTTATTAACAATGAAAATGTAAGGCATTGGGTGAAGTTTCATTTTGTTACTCAGCAGGGAATCGAAAACCTGTCTGATGAAGAGGCTGCAAAAATAGTTGGCATGGACAGGGAATCATCGCAACGAGACCTTTTCGATGCGATTGAAAGAAAGGATTTCCCAAAATGGAAAATGTTCATTCAGATTATGACTGAAGAGCAGGCCAAGTCGTATCGTTTCCATCCCTTTGATTTGACCAAAGTTTGGTCCAAAAAAGATTTTCCGCTTATTCCAGTTGGTGAATTCGAGTTAAACAGAAACCCCGAGAACTATTTCCAGGATGTAGAGCAAGCCGCCTTCAATCCAATGAACATAGTTCCCGGAATCGGATTTTCTCCAGATAAAATGCTCCAGGGTAGATTGTTTTCCTATGGAGATGCACAACGTTACAGACTGGGAGTAAATCATTATCAAATTCCTGTAAACAAACCCACATGTCCTTACCATGCATATCATCGGGATGGAGCTATGCGTGTCGACGGGAACTATGGTGATGCTAAGCACTACGAGCCAAACAGCTATGGAGAATGGCAGCAACAGCCTGAAGCACAAGAACCACCTTTGGAATTGGATGGAACCGCATATGCCCACAATTTCAGGGATGATGATGAAGATTACTTCACGCAGCCGGGCGATTTGTTTCGCATCATAAAAGCTGATGGCAAAGCGGATTTGTTATTTAACAATACCGCTGCTCAGGTGGGTGGTGCGGATAAATTTATTCAGATCCGTCATATCAGAAATTGTTATAAAGCAGACCCGGAATATGGAGAAGGTGTTGCAAAAGCGCTCAGCTTAACTATGGATGAAGTAAACAGTTTCGACATGACACCCCATGATAAATGGGCTCCGAGACCTGCCGAAATAGGCTCTCTGAATAATTACTAAATACCCGACAAACATTGCCTTTTTACCTCAAACCCGCTAGAAATGCATTCATTTCAAGCGGGTCTTTTGGATAACTGGCCTGAAATAGCAGGATCTATCAGTATACTCTGCTGAACAGAAAGAACCAGTATCATTAAATCAATTGAAAATGGAAAATTCCGCAAAAATAGTAGTAGAAAAAATGTTCTCTGCATTTGGTAATGGCGATATAGAAAAATTTGTAGCAGCGGTTTCGGACAATACCAAATGGATTTATCACGGTACGCAAATAATTCCGGCGGGTACATTTGAAAAGAAGGAAGGTGTGAGAACATTTTTTACCAATATTCTCGAAAGAACGGACATTATTAGCTTTGAACCTCAGCAATATATCGTTGAAGGAAATATGGTGGTGGTGTTAGGCCAGGAACATCAGAGAGTAAAACGATCAGGAAGGGAGTTAAAACAAAAATGGGTGCAGATATATACTGTTGAAAACGATTTAATTACCAGAATGGAGGAGTTTGCAACTTCGGAAGAAGTAAACTAACCCATCGCTAGAGTAATTAAAATCAATCTCATAGCACTACTAACATTCTCTGGCAAACGTCACAGCAGTCAGGGTCAATAAAAATAATCAGGGTCAATAAAAACATTAATATGAATAACGAAGCATCAAATACTAATCCGCTGTTATGCGATATTGAAACCGGAATGTGTGGTACAACTGATGAAGAAATAGACACGACTTCTAAAAGCACTATTCAGTCAACCAAGAAATCCGTAAAGCTAATTTATTACACGGACCCTATTTGTTCTTCGTGCTGGGGTATAGAACCACAATTGCGTAAACTCAAATTGGATTATGGTAACGCTATTGAAATAGATTATAGAATGGGCGGTTTATTGCCTGACTGGAGTTACAATAGCGGCGGCATAGGAAAGCCATCGGACGTGGCAACTCACTGGGATGAAGTGAGTATTCACTATGATATGCCCATTGACGGCGATTTATGGCTGGAAGACCCTTTAGATTCATCCTATCCGCCATCCATCGCATTTAAAGCTGCTCAAATGCAAGACAATGAAAAAGCAATTCTGTTTCTTCGGGAAATTAGAGAAATGGTTTTTCTACAAAAGAAAAATATTGCAAAGTGGGAACATATAAAAGCTGCTGCTAAAAAAGTAGGACTAAATGTTGAGCAGCTCAAAACAGACTTTGACGGTAATGCTAAAGCGTTGTTTGAAGAAGATTTGCAATTAGCAAAAGAGTTGGGCGTAAGGGGATTCCCTACTATATTCTTTTTAGATGATTCTGGTAATCAAGAAATTGTTTATGGTTCAAGGCCTTATGCTTTTTACGAAATGGCTGTTCTGAAACTTAATCCGAATGTTCCCAAAAGTGAATATAGTAAAACCTGGGAAACGCTTTTTTCAAAATATCATTCGCTTACCGCGAAAGAGTTTTCCGAACTTTCAGGAACTCCAAGAAAAGAAAGTGAACTACAATTAAATGAGCTAACTGTAAAAGGGAATTTGGTAAAGCATACTACCAAAAATGGTTCGATTTGGACCAGCAAAAATACCGGCCGATAAATACGTAATAACCAGAATGTATTTATGAGCACCGTAAAAACATATCAACATGTAAATTCTGAAAGGGGAAACGTGGGTTTTGCGATATCTAAAATGGAAGATATCTATACAAAACGAAACGGAAAAGTTGACGAACCACACAGACACAACTACTATACGGTTCTATTGATCAAAAAAGCAAAGGGACTACATAAAATAGATTTCAACACTTACCATTTATCAAACAAACAAATATTCTTCGTTGCTCCCGGGCAGGTACACCAGGTAATAGAGACAGAAAAATCATCGGGGTTCGCAATGACTTTTTCCAATAATTTTTTAGTAGAAAATTCTATTCCATTATCATTTATTAATAGTTTAAACCTCTTTCAAAATTACGGGCAAAGCCCGCCTTTATTGCCAAATAAAGAGCAATTTGATACAATAGAACAATTCACAAATCAAATTTTTAAATTATTCAACAGTGATGTAAAAATGAAGAATTTATCTATTGGTTCATTTTTAAAGCTTTTGCTTATCGAGAGTAATAATATTTGTGCTATCAACCCAATCGAATTGGATACGGATACTTCCTGGGTTAACCTAATTCGGGGTTTTAAAAATGCAGTAGACAACAACTATAAAAGAGAACATTCTACCACTTATTATGCAAACGAGCTTCATATCACACCTGACCATTTAAATAGAACATTTAAGGTAAAAGTTGGCAAAACTGCAAAAGAATATATTCAAGCAAGAATAATTACCGAAGCAAAAAGACTACTCTATTTTACGGATTTAACAAATAAGGAAGTTGCCTATGAACTAGGCTTTAATGAACCTGCCAATTTTAGTGCATTTTTCAAAAAGCACACGCAATTATCCCCTTCCAACTTTAAGAAAAACGAGATTATCTCCTAATACCAATTTGAATATCGGATTTTCATAAGCTTCCTCCCTTTTTTCATATTCCAAGGTGTTCTAAACTGTCTGATCTTTGCACTCGAGTTCTATTAGAGGGCGATTTTAGCGCACAAAGACATATTAATAATTTAAACTAAGAAAAATGGACAACAAGACAAATTGGGCAATTGACAGCACGCATTCAGAAATAGCTTTCAAAGTAAAACATATGATGATTTCAACGGTAACCGGACACTTTGAAGATTTTCAGGCAACTGCAAAAACAGATGGTGAAAACTTCAATAATGCATCTATATCATTTAGCGCACAAACAGCATCTATAAATACCAAGAACAACGACAGAGATACCCATTTAAAATCCGACGATTTTTTCAATTCTGAAAAATTTCCTGAAATGAAATTCGTCTCAAAATCATTTGACAATGGAAAACTAATTGGCGATTTAACTATAAGAGATGTAACCAAAGAAATTACTTTAGATGCCGATTTTAATGGTATTGCAGTAGATCCTTATGGACAAACCAAAGCAGGTTTCGAAATCAAAGGAGAACTTAACAGAAAAGACTATAATTTAACCTGGGATGCTGTTACCGAAGCAGGTAGCATTGTAGTTTCTGACAAGGTGAAATTGGCAATTGATGTACAATTAATTAAACAGTCTTAAGGTAAAACCTGTAGTTATTTAAAAACAGGATGGTGATACGGGAAGGTGGTGAACACAACTAATTCCGGTTAACCACCAAACCCATGACAGGTCAAACACTTATGGCGGATAGTAGAGATCTAAAATTGAGATGGTAAATAAACTAAAGAATATGGACAAAATATTGGGACTGCATCACATCACGGCCATTGCAGGTGATGCTCAGCGCAATTTCGATTTTTATACCGAAACTATCGGATTGCGCTCTGGTCAAAAAGACCGTTAATTTTGACGATCCTCAAACCTACCATTTCTACTTTGGAAACCAGGTAGGTACTCCTGGAACTATTCTTACTTTCTTTCCCTGGACAAATGTCAGGCAAGGAAAGAACGGAGCCGGGATGGCCACAGAAATCGGCTATTCTGTACCGAAAGGAAGCCTGGAGTTCTGGAAAGCTCGTTTTGAAAAACTCAATATCCATCACCATAGCGGTGATGAGCGGTTTGGGGAACAATACATTACTTTTCAGGATCCTGATGGATTGTGGCTAAATTTGATCGAGTCAAAACAAAATGACCAGCGAAAGGGCTGGGAAACCGCTGAAATAAAAACTGATGTTGCAATCAAAGGATTTCACTCGGTTACTTTGACCTTAAATAACATCAAAGCCACTGCGGCAATCCTGACCGGGGTATTCGGTTACCAACAGGTTGCCCTGGATGACAATTTATACCGCTATCAAACAGATGCTGTAGAAAATGCGGCCATAGTAGATCTGTTGGAAATGCCACAAGCCCCAAGAGGTTTAAATGCAGGGGGCACTAATCATCACGTGGCATTTCGGGTGAAAGATGAAGAGACTTTGATGGCCTTTAGAGAAAAAATTGTGGCAACGGGTCTGCACATCACCGAGAAAATAAACCGGGACTATTTCTTCTCGCTCTATTTCCGTGAGCCGGGTGGCGTTCTGTTTGAGATTGCCACGGACAATCCTGGATTTGCCACGGATGAGACGATAGAAAACCTGGGAAGTTCGCTGCAGTTGCCTGATAGATATGAAGCAATGAGGGATGAGATTGAAAAAGGACTTCCGGAGCTGCAAACTAACTGATAAACAATATGCACCAGAAGAACATACATACGGCAGGTAAATCTTTAGACCAAGCCGAAAAAGTATTAATTATGGTACATGGCCGTGGAGCAGATGCCCCTGATATTCTAGGACTTGCTTCACATTTCAATGTGTCGGAGTATGCCTTGCTTGCCCCTGAGGCTACAAATAATACCTGGTATCCCTATTCGTTTATGGCTAATCCCGAGGAAAATGAGCCCTGGCTTTCTTCTGCTATTGATTTACTGAAAGAGGTAGTAGAGGAAGCAACGAAACAAGGCATCACCGCCGAAAACATTTACTTCCTGGGTTTTTCGCAAGGAGCTTGTCTGACATTGGAGTTTGTGACACGTCATGCTAAAAAATTTGGCGGTATTGTGGCACTTACCGGTGGACTAATTGGTGACAAAATAAACCGGGAGAATTATTCCGGTAACTTTAATCAGACTCCAATCTTTATCGGCACCGGAAATCCCGATCCCCATGTTCCGATCGAGCGCGTTAAAGAAAGCGTGGGCATTTTGGAAAAGATGAATGCAAAGGTATACCTGGAGGTATATGAGGGCCGGCCCCATACCATCTCTCACCATGAGATAGAGGCTGCAAATCGAGTGATTTTTTTATAATTAATATGGAAAAAAAAAGGAGGGTCACTTGCTATTCCCTCCTGGTTAAGAGCGTTTGTTGGGGCGGTATTACTTGCCCTTGTCTATATTCTACAGGATGAACTACGTTGTTTTTACAATCACGTTTTGTTACTGGTTACTTTAAAAAGGAACTATCTTTGAAAAGAACTCTAAAAAATTACCACTATGAACCACACAGAAAATTATGAAGGCATAAAGTTAGACATACAGACAGGGGAGATTCCAATTAGCGATGATGTACAGCAGGAGATAAGGGATGCAATTGGTAGATTAAAAAGGCATATTTCCGTAGTCAATTTTGTAGATGTTTATTTTACAGATAAAAGTGAAAAAACCACAGATGCTAAAAAAGTGGGGATCAGATTTGGTATCCCTGGCAATGATGCTTATGCTTCCGATTCTGGAGACAACTGGATGGAGCTGCTTAAAAATGTTGAAGAAAAACTGCGCCGGCAACTTGTGAAGATCAAACGTTGATAATAAATCCAGTTGAAGAATGATTTATTATCAATATGCGCTCACATCAACTTAAAGTCTTTTTAGCAAAAAAGGAAATTATTATACCAGGAATGGTAGAGCAATAATATATGGCTGCAGGAATTCAGAAAGCTGGTTTGTATGGCACTCAAGCTTCATGGCCAAAAGCTAATCACAAAATATTTGTATCTTTAAAACATCTAAAACCATAGAATTATGACAGCTACTACAGCAGCGCGCTGGTAGGTAGCAATGGACATACGGGAGAGGAAACCATAATTCTCCGCCCCCCTTAAAACACGTTTCAAATCTTAAATACAAGCAAATGACTAAATTAAATGCAATCGGCTTAGACGTAGATAAATCCAAAATACTTGCAGAGAAACTCAATGAACTGTTGGCAGATTATTCAATTTTTTACCAGAATATAAGAGGCTATCATTGGAACATAAGAGGGGATAAATTCTTTGAGCTACACGATAAATTCCAGGAGCTGTACGAAGATTTATTTGTAAAAATTGATGAAGTAGCAGAACGAATTCAGACTCTTGGTCACACCCCAAACCATAAATACTCAATCTATCAAAAAGAGGCAAAAGTCAAAGAAAGCACCGAAGTGGCTGACGGAATACAGGATGTGAAAGACACCCTTGAATCATTGCAAATTATTATCACGCTTCAACGAGAACTTTTGGAGTTATCCGCAGATGCAGAAGATGAGGGAACCAATGCACTAATGAGCGATTACATTCGTGAGCAAGAAAAATTGGTCTGGATGTATTCCGCTTATTTAAACTAAGCCGTTCATTGTATACTATTTTTGGAGCTTACAGCCCGAAGCCTTTGATTAGGTGTCCATTACCATGAGCGAAAGGGGAATCCCCAATATGCACACCTGCACAGGTTCGGAGGTCATACGGATGGATTGATTGATTCAAACAGCAATAGCGAATTCCGAGCAATAACCCCTTGTTTCTGAATATGGAGATAATTCCTATGCGCTTTATCCGCTTGCTGTAAAACGTAAGAAAACCAAACTAAATGTTTAGACATCAAGGCAAAAGCAGGAATTTTAAACATAATCTGCGAATTGCAACAGTCCTGTCTTTTGTTGCCGGAATTGTGAATGTCACAGGATTTTTGTCCTTTAATCAGTTGACCACACACGTGACTGGTCATTTTTCTCTATTTATTAATGATATCGCTGATTTACAATTTTGGAATGGCGCAATATATTTTCTTTACATTTTTTCGTTTCTCTTTGGTTCATTTCTGGCAAGTTTTCTAATTATAAAATTCAGAGATAATAAAAAACTTGATGCTTTCTTTCTGCCAACAATAATTGAATGTTTAATCTTACTGTCGATCGGATTGCTCAGTAATGTGTACGTAATGAGATCGCCTGATTTAATAGTATGCTTACTGCTTTTCACCATGGGACTTCAAAACTCATTTGTAACTAAAATTTCAAATGCTGTAGTAAGAACCACCCACCTTACCGGTCTTTTTACAGATTTAGGAATCGAAATTTCACAAATGTTCTTTCCGAATTTGCATCCGCAAAGAGAAAAGCTAAAAGCTAATATTAAATTGAGAATTTATATTATTTTGTTCTTTTTCGCAGGAGGATTAATCGGTGGGTTTCTTTACTCCAAACTTGATTTAAAATTAAACACTTTGATTTTTGGTGCTCTGATTTTACTCATAAGCTTATTTTATGATATTATAAGATATAGATTAATAAAAGGGAAAAGAAGATATTCGGCATCATAGTGCTATCTATTTCAAAGCATGATACGCCGTCATTACCCAGAGTAATTTCCTTGTTTTTTATGCCACAGTTGTTGTTTCCGATATAGGATCTTTCGTATTCTTAACCACGATTGTACGATAAGGAAACGGTATCTCGACACCCTCTGCATCAAAGCGTTTTTTGATACTTTCGTACGCATCCCGCTTCACCGCAATGGCATCCCCGTAATTACTGGCCCAGACCCAGGCACGAATTACCACCGCAGAATCTTCGAACTCAACTACGGCCACCCTTATTATCGGTTTGCCTTCTTGTTTGTCGTCCTCTGAACGGTTGTCGTAAACAAGCGGATGACTCTGGCATTCTTCCTGCATGATTTTCTTGGCCAGATCCACATCGCTGTCATAAGATATGCCCATCTCAACGTACTCGCAACATTTTGGATCACCCAGATCGTAGTTGACCAATTTTTCTTTATTGATGATCGAATTAGGTATAACTATCATTCGATTATTAAAAGTACGAATTACTGTATGGCGCAGCGTAATATCGGCTACACGGCCGATCATGGTGTCGTTTAATTTGATGATATCGCCCACCTTGAAAGGTTTAAAAGAAATAATGAAAAAGCCGCCAATGAGATTTGAAAGTGCCTCCTGGGATGATACGCCTACTACAAGTGCAATAATTCCCGCCCCGCCCAAAGCGGTTTGTGCAACTGCATGTAAGGCCGGGATCGCCAAAAGACAAAAAAGAACACCGGTAAAGTAGATTGCGATTACCACTACATAACGCAGAAATTTTAAATTTGTGGTATCCTGGTTGTTTTGAATATTTTTGAGTGTGCTTTTTTTGAACCACGAATTGGCGATTGTTCCAGCGACAATGGTGCCGATGGCCACAATACCCAGATACAGCACCAGCTGGAAATGGTCGCTCATGGCACCATATTCCGCTTCCTCGACAAAAATGAAGCTTAGGGCGATCAAGCCCAGTATGATCCACATGACATTGAGAATCCTTTTTAAATGGTTGAAGGTCGTAGGGTCCACCGTGGAAAACTGTCTGCGCTTCTTTCTTAATATCCATTTGTGGATAAGGGTGGTCAATAGGTAGAGGATCACCACTGCTGCGACAACGATACCTCCGTAGATAATGACCGAACTTTGTGTATTGAAATATTTGTCCATGGGGTTTGTGAAATCTATTTTCGTCTTTCTATTCCTGTGTTTATTTGCTATTGGATAACGGCTAGTATAAATAGAACAGAGAAAGAATTCAATTATTTCCAGAATTCATCATCGGTGTTTTCTTGAAATCCAGCCTCACTGTGATGTTGGTTAAATATTTCTAATTGTTCTTTGGTGGCTACCTGTTGAATTTCATTGAATAACACACGTTCTTCAAAACGTATATGCTGCTCAAGTTCTTCTTCAATCAGGCTCAGGGACTTTTCGATTTCCTCAGAATTACCAAATAACCTATAAAGCCGCCTGTGCTGAGATAATGCTTTTTTCACTAGTTGGTGGTCCATTCCCAGGATGCCGAAGAGAAAGTCTTCTTCAGCCTGGAAATGGGGTTGAATATGATGGACGAAGAACCAATCGGTATAACGCTTGATCCGTTTTAATTCCACTCCTTTGTTGAGTCCAGTGCGTATTTTCCAGCAAAGCAGCAAACTGTGATGGTGCTCCCGGCTCAGAGGCTGCAAGGCTTTATCTCGTTTAATGGGTTTATTCATTGCGTAGGTTATTTTCCATCTCCATGGCCTTGGGAAACAAAATGTTGTTTTCCAGGTGGATATGAAGATGCAGGTCATCTTCAAATTCCTTCAAAGTGGCATAGGTGACCTTGTAGGTATTACAGGCATCATCGGGAGATGCGTAGTTATTGCTTAGGCTACTGATCTCACGAAAGCGCTCACCCTCATTGTTGTGCTCCTGAACTAACATATTGATAGGATTCTCAACCTTGCCAAAATGTGGTTCCACTGGTGGTTTACCACTCCGGTTGGTATTAACCAAATTCCGAATAAAGGGAAATAATATAAACTCTTCCTTTTTCATATGTGCTGCCAGCTCGCCCGCTGACGCATTAAAGAGTTCCTTAATTTTAAGCAATTCAGGATGAGTACTACCATGTACCTGGTTTATCTTTTCCAGGTATTGTTTTAGTACCGGAATCTTTTCCTCAACATAACGATGGTGCTTCTTTTCAATGTAGTCAACCAATAAGTCTAAAGGCCAGGATTTAAAATCAATAGCATCATTATTTATTGGCTGCATGACCTTTTCAAGCTTACTAAGCAGTTCCTGAGAATCAATGTCTTTATCAGAGCACGCCTGCGAGAAACTTCGGTGGCCATTACAGCAGAAATCTATCTGGTAATCTTCAAATACAGCCGCGGTGCGATAATCTTCTGCCACAATTTCACCGATGGTTTTTTCTGTTAACTCTTTCATGATATGTTATTTTTTTAAGTTATCAATATTACTGTGTAACTATTCGTTTTTAAACTGCCTGACCCCCAGCACAGACAGGCAAACCACTTTTATTATTTCTCCACTCACATAGTATAAATGCAGATTAGACGGTGTTATCTGTTGATTTTGTATCAACCGCTCTGCCCGGGCATCCAATTCAGGAAGCAGCCAAAAAGTTTGAATGATCAGGAGAAATAATGGCACCAGGTAGAATATATTTTCCCAACTGAGGATTTTGACCTTTCCTGCAATAGCGGAGATCAAAATCGCAACAGCAAACACCCATTCTATTTTATTTAGTACTCCGAATACCAGGCGGCCTATTCCCAAACCAATGGCCAGGTTTACACCCGGAGCCTGGAACTTAAGCCAGGCCTCCATAAAACTAATGGCACCCACAAAACCAATCCAAAGAAGTATTGCAGTTACTATTACCGGATTGTTTACATAGGTTTTCACAGTTGTTTCAACTTTAGTGCTTGGTCTTATTCATTAGTTCCTCCTCAATAAGTATCAGACGCTGGATTTCTTCAGAGGAAACTCCCGAAAAATTTGTAAATCGGTATTTTTCAAAATGTGCTTTCAGGTAGAGCGCCAGGTCCCTTCTGGTAGGGTTTGGTGATAATTTGCCGGGTATGTCCTCCATTTCCAGGATATAATATCCTTGTTTCGATATAGCATCAGCAATGTCTTTTGTGATGGTTTCAACATGGCAGAACTGGCAATGAGTTACATCGATATTTACAGCTAGTTCACCTTTCTGCTTTACATACTGCTCCCCGAATTCAAAGATTTTCTCCTGATCTTGGATGTGTGCTGGTACAATAATATCAAAATGCATCACGCTGCCATCTTGCTTATTTACATAAGTGTCCCATACGGCTACTTCTTGAACGGTGTGTGGTTTTTTCATAAAATTGGTTTTGAAGGATTGCTTTTGCTAAACTGAATCTTGTAATAAAACATTTCTGCCATTTTTCCTGCACGCCACCGTGCTTCCCGGGCTTTTTCTCCAGTAAAATGCTCATCGATAGTATGGTTAAATAGTTCCAGCCATCGATCAAAATGTTCCTGGCCTACTGGTAATTTGGCATGTGGAGTAAAAGGGCTGCCATAGTAGGTGTGCTCACTCAGCAATACCGTCTGCCAGAAACGGTACATCTTTTCCAGATGATGAGGCCATTTATTGCCTATCTGTCTGTTAAAAATGGGGGCGAGCAGTGCATCACTACGTACTTTATCATAAAAACTATTTACCATTAACTTAATTTGGTCCAGCTTTACAATTTCTTTGCGGTTATTCATCAGAAAAAGGATCTATAAAATTCAGGAGTGGAATACATAATAAAATAGAAAAGGGCAAAGCCAATAAAAGCAATCATCAGCGCCCAAACCCAGGCCGGTATGCCTTTTGGGGTTTCCGATCCGGTCACTACGAACTCATCTTTTCGTTCACTGCCATAGGCATTCAGTGTAATAGCCACCTGATTGTCGACCAGCTCGCCGGGCTTTAACCCCACCACGACAATTTCCGGTCCGTTTCTAACTTCAAAGGGTATTTCTTTGACTCCTTCCACGTTATTGGAAGACTTTGCCACAATCTTTAGCTTATGCTTGCCATCAGGTATCTTGGTGGTATCCAGCACGAATTTTACCGGGGGACGAAATTCGGAGAAAGGTCTTGTTTCATCGTCCAGGAAGACCTTGATAATCCGGCTGCCATCTATTTGGTCATCAATTATATTCTTCTTCTTCATAATGAATCTCTATTCATAAGGCACTATCACGCTTGGCAAATTCATTTAGTTAACCAAGTTTCTTTCATCCACTACAATGTTTTTGATGTGGTCAAGATTTTTTTCTCCCGGCCTGATCAGGAATTTTAAGCTGTAAAAAAGCGTTAATAAAACCACCACAATTCCCACTACCAGGATCACATAGTCCCAATCGCTTTGTGGTCCCGTTCCATGGGTAATGTTTTGCAGCGGCTTGGGCTGGTTTTGCTTACACACCTCACAAGCCCATGAACTGGTCACGCTGACTATTGTACAGAGGGTTACAAGGCTAATTCTTTTCATTCCTCCAGTAGTTATTTGCTGCGGCAATAGTTTGAAATTCGATAGCAATTACCTGTGCAGAGGCGATCAACTGCTTAGTATCGTTGGCATATTCATGCCTGAGCCTTTTTCTGACCTCACCATCGGTTTGAATGACCGCAATAGATTTTCTGGATAGTTTGATAGCTAACTCACGGCCTTCCATAGGGGTCTGAGTGATTAAACTGGGTAAATAATTTTCTGTTTTCTCCATGATTATAGTGCTTGTTCTTTAATGACAAATTCTCTGATATTCGTTATATCTTCTGTACTAACCTCAGGGGCATTATTACCCCAGCTGCTGCGTTCGTGATTGGCAATGGCCGCAATCTCTTCATCGCTTAGCTGACTGGCAAATCCTGGCATCTGGGCAAAATTGGCCCGGGCGTCATAACCCTGTAGAATAATACGTATTAACAACTCCGGATCCTCATCATTCACTATCGGACTTCTAACCAGAGAGGGAAAAGCCCCTGGCAAACCGATGCCCTCTGCTTGATGACAGGCTGAACAGTGAGTCATATATAGGTTTTTTCCATCGGGCAATAATGATTTGCCTTGCCCCTCGGTAGAAGCAGTTGTTTCATCCAGCTTTTTATTGGTGGATGGGATGAACTCCGGTGGTAGATTATTCAGCGGCGCCTGTTTTAAGGATTGCAAGTAAGCTACCAGGTTCAAAGCATCCTGAGTAGGTACGATTTCCCTGCCCTTTTTCCTGTATTCCGCAGGCACAGGTAAAACTTTTTCACCTTCATCCGGGTTAGCCTTCTCTTCAAACATCCAGGGGTATGACGGCATAATGGATTCGGAAACTACGATCCTGGGGTTATAAAGATGCAATAAATGCCATTGTTCGCTTGGTTGCCGCATGCCGATGTTTGTCAGATCCGGACCGGTGCGTTCACTGCCTAGTATTGAGGGTGACTGCCGCCAGGTTCCCATGCGTTGCTTGCTGTAATAATAATCTGAGGGAATAGACGGTCGGCTGCCCCAGGTCTTGTCCATCTCTATACTTCGAACTTGCTGTGTATGACAGGCAACGCAACCTTCCTCAATAAATATCGCTAACCCCCGGATCTCTGCCTGGTTCATTGGCTCCACCTGTGGAAGAGGTGCGGTATCATTTTGTGACTGATAGGCAGGAAAAACAGCAATACCCAGGCTTAGTATCAGGAAACCCAGAAATGAAAAAATAACCAGACTTTTATGGTCCTTATGAAAATTGAACATGTGTTTTTGAATCTTTAAAATCTGACTGGCTTGTCACCTGACTTTTAATGGAAGATTTCGGCTTCACCATCAGGTAAAAATTGTATGCAAAAAGCAAATGCGAGACAAACATGAGCGAACCTCCGATTGCCCTGGATACCCAGTATTGCTTCATCATGATAACTGATTCTATAAAAGGCAAACCCGCTACCCAGCTTAATCCTTTTAGCGTACCACCGGCCATTAATGAGATCATGTAGGCAAAAAGTCCAATAAATGCCAACCAGAAATGTGCTCCCACCCAGATCTGAGAAGGTTCCTTGCCGGTGATCCGGGGAAGAATTGCATATATACAGGCCCATAGGAAAAATGTAATGATACCGTACATGGTCATATGGGAATGGGCCACATTGAAATCGGTAAAGTGCCAGATATAGTTGGTGAAACGGAATGCCTGAAAGCTACCTTGGGTGGATCCAACGAAGTAAAATGCCACCCCCACGATGAAGAAGGGCAAAACGTAACTTTTGGAAATCTGATGAAAGCTGCCTTTCATGGTCATCAGAAAGTTAGTAGTGCCAGCTACTACCGGTATAAACATGCCTGCACTGAACACAATAGCTACCGTTTGTAACCACCAGGGTAGGGGACTAAATACAAAGTGGTGCGTACCAATCATGGTGTAAAATAGCATCTGGGTCCAGAATGCCAGTACGCCTAAAGAATATGAGTAAATAGGCTTATTCAACGCTGAGGGCAGATAATAATAGATCAGTCCCAGAGTAAATGTCATAAACCACATGCCCACACCCTGGTGCATATAGTATCCCTGGATTACTGTTTCACCCAGACCATTTTGATAAAAAGGCAAATAGCCGATGATTACCAACACCATGGTCCAAACCATGGCCCCCAAGATGTACCAGTTTGAAACATAAATCTCCGCGATTTTACGGTGAGCAATTGTTTTATAATAGTTAAGGAAATTAATCACCAGCCCTAGCCCGAATAATGTCATCACCGGCCAGATATACTCCCGGTATTCGGCTCCGCCATTGTTAATGCCTCCCATTAGGCAAAGTGTCCCAATCAATACCGCCAGGTTGATCAGCACCAGGGCATACCAACCCCATCTATAACTATAAACTTTGGTATTGCTGGTACGCGCGACTACGAAATAGCCCAGGCCGAACATAGCCAGCGATGCCCAGCCCCAGAATACAGCATTGGTATGTACCGGCCGTAAACGGCCAAAAGAAAGCCAGGAAATACTGTCCAGTTCAGGCCATATGAACTTCATACCCAAATATTGACCCACCAGGGTGCCGAATATTAACCAACACACTGCGGCACCTAAGTAGAAAATAATCAGCTTTTTAAGAGCCGGTGGTGTTTCCAGCAACTCGGCGGCATACTTCTTCTCATCAACAATGGGGTTGTCCGGCTCATTGGAAACCTGCTGAATCAGGCCTTTATGATCTGCCACTTTACTATCACTACCCAGTTCGGTACCGGTTAGCTTGTACTCCAGGGCCTGCTTCCGCCTTTCTAATATAGAGTCTATCTCACCCTGATTAAGATTGGCCAGCTCATCGATAATGTCATGTCTTTGTTTCAACCGCCTCTTTTCATTCATTCGGTTGATGTAACCATTCAACCGGGCGATCACAATTAAAATCGCAATAATCAAAATTAAGGCGACTAAGACCAACGTACCCACCACCCCAGGGCTAAGCCACCAGTTGTCAGTATCACTGCTATCCGCCCCCTGGGCCATGAAACCCAAAGAATTGATTAGCAGCAGAAGAAGTATAAACCGGTTTAGTATCATAGACTGGTGTGTTCTAACATTGACTTAAGCAACTGTAACTTCATTGGTTTTATTAATCCCATCATACTATATAAGATTGTAAGACCTTTTTATCCTATATGCCTGTAAATTTTTTTACCGTTTTAAGAAAGTCATTCCGACTTCCAGTCCGGTTGCTAACTCGTAAATGCTGGTCTCTTCCAGCATTTTTTGTAGGTCGTCACGTATTTTGGCAAATTTATCATGTACCGGACAAGGCTGTGAAGCATCACACGCCTCCAGTCCGAGCCCACAGCCCCGGTAAATGGCATCACCATCTATGGCGTTCACCACTTCACTTAGATTCACCTGATCGATCCGTTCTTTATCCATTTGAAAGCCTCCTGTTGGACCCATGACTGAATACACAATATTGTTTTTAACCAATTGTTGCATAATCTTGGCGGTAAAGGCAACGGGAGAGCCAACTTCTTCGGCGATGGCTTTCAGATTTGTACATTGGTTTCTTTGCGATTGCAGGGCTACATAAATAGTTGCCCTAATGGCATATTCACATCCTTTTGAAAACATTAGATAAATTTTTGTAAAGGTATACAGAATTCTTAAGTCGGACAAATATGTCTTATATAATTATTTTAGTCCACTTTTATTCCTGATTGGCAAAACAGGTAAGCTGAATATCCTTCTACGGAGTAAACCTGCTACCCCAAACCGGAGCAATTTGAACGTAATAGCCGGGAGCCTAACAGTAGGACTTTTTCATGTTGTCAAGGCTGTATCTTCACGCCAGAAAAGCGTGGAATATGCCCATTTTTGAACCGGGGATCAATGCCGGTTCTTTATCGTGTCTCAAAATAGCATCTTTGAATATTGAACTGGTAGGGCCCGGTGGGTATGCAGGAATATAATAGGTACAATTCATTGCCAGATTCACTTATCCATTTAGGGGGAATGTGCGGCGCAAACCGGTTCTCGGGTTTGCCCCATTCCTCTTCATAATACACTGTAGACCAGGGTCCCCAGGGGTTGGGTGCTTCAAATATTCCCAAATGGGGAACTCTGTCGGGATTTTCGTTTGCCCACCATTCCCACTCGCCATAGGGTGTACAGGTTATTAACAAGTACCTGTCCAACCCTTCATTATAAACGATATCAGGTCTGAAGCAACCGGTTTTATCAGTGAACATCGGCTTTCTTTCCTGGTATTCACCCCATATTACCTGGTTACTATCATTCAATCCGGAATAGAACCTATAATGGTCTTTCTCCAAAATTTTTGAGACTTCTACCCGGCCCATAATAATATGGGGATAATCTGCATATGCACTCTGGCCGTCGGGAGCGATAAAATATGCATAGTCATCCGGGGCAGCAGAATAATTTTTCCCGGCATTCAACCACGATGGATAACCAATATTAGGCCAATTCCAATCTACCCATACCCATGTCTTTCCGTGGTCAGTTGAATACATCATGGTTGAACCTGTCCCTTTAGGCATATCTGGTAGATTGAGGTTTCTAATCCAGGCATAAAGCACACCTTTGGCCATCAACAACCCACTGACTTTTGCGGAGCCTTCGGCAATGGGGAACGGGATGGTACCTGTTTCTGTGGGAATATCATATCCAACAATGTCCGGCGGTGTGCCTTCAATTACTACTGGTGCTGTACTTACAGCTTCTTCATGTAATCCGAAGCCAATTCCATCAGTAAAAAAGGAATATTGTTTGTCATCATCTGCCCAGGTTATAGCCCAATTGTCACCATCACCAAGGGAAAGACGGGTGGTGTCGAAGGTAAACCCTGTAATGTATTCACTTGCTGGATAGGCAAAAACCTGTTTTGCTGTATCGGCAGCTTCAGCTTCAGTATGAATACTGTTTTGATTTCTGCAGGTTAATAGAAATGGAAGTAACAGAGCTAGCTTTAAAATAGTATTTTGCATGGGATCCAAGGCTGTTTCAAACTATGTTTATTTATCTAAAATGATCACTGATTATTGAAGTTATACCGGTACAATAATGATAACCGGAATTAGGTAAGCTCTATCAATACTATCATTTATTATCAATAATAATCAAAAGAATGTGAGCAAAAGCGTTCCAATTTGCGATTGGCAAAAATAATACCAGATTAGGCAAAAAGTAAAGCAGATTACATCATCGTTTGTTACTATATTTCCAATTAACTTTATTTTAATTCTGTGAGAATAATTACACTAAATTACTTTATCCGGATGCACTACCTCCGCATTGGTTTGATTACATTTTTGATTGCAGGGTTTATTGATGTCTACTCCCAGGACCCTGTCAATTCCTGGGCCTATATAGAAATAGACGATAGTAAGGGTAAATGGGGAGATTACCAGGAACCAGAATGGCTGAACTATTTTGGTCTGGATGCAGGTGATTTAAATGGTGATGGTTTTAAAGACATTCTAAATGGGAGATGGGTGTACCTAAACCCCGGCCAAAATATGGATGCTCAATGGACAAAGGTAGACCTTGGCATCAACGTGGATGGAATATTGATAATGGACGTTGATAATGATGAACGTCCTGATTTAATAGCACAGGCATTGCCGGATATATACTGGATGGAAGCAGAAACAGCAGCAGGGCTGGTATGGAATGCTACCAAAATTGGTCAGGTACCGGCAACTTCACATACTAACAGCCAGGGCTTTGTAAAAGCTCAAATATACGGTGGAGGTACCGAGGAGTTCCTTATTGCCGGTAATGGCAACATCTATTGTTTTCAGGTACCAAAAAAACCAGAAAAAGACCAATGGGAGGTTCAATTAGTAGGGGAGAACACCTCAGATGAGGGAATAGGTGTGGGTGATATTGACGGGGACGGAGACATCGACTTCGTTGCCGGAAGACGCCCGGATGGGGGTGATGAACCTTTGATTGTTGTCTGGTTTGAGAATCCGGGTCACAGTACTGGCAATTGGAAGGATTATGAACTTGGTACCACGAATCATCCTGCGGACCGGGTTGGGGTAACTGACCTGAATGGCGACAATAAAGCGGATGTGGTGGTTTGCGAGGAACGTTATCCTGGCCTGGAGCCTGATGGAAACATATTTTGGTTTGAACAAGCACAGAGCCCCACCGGGAAGTGGACAAAACATCGCATTGTCACCCAATACTCTTCGAACAATCTGGATATCGCAGATATGGACCATGATGGGGATATGGATATCATAACCGGTGAACACAAGGGTCCAACCCTGGAATTGCAAATATGGGAAAATGACGGAGCAGGTGAATTTTCAAAGAAAAGAGTCGATACTGGTAAAGAAAGCCATTTAGGAACCCTGGTCCGGGATATGGACGGGGATGGTGATATGGATATAATCAGTACCGGATGGGATCATTATCAGTTTGTTCACTTATGGAGAAACGACCGGGTTAGCAGTGAATCTATAAATTGGAGGTTAATATCCTCTGAGGCGAATGAAATTGAGGTACCCAACAGTGGTAATCAGCAGACTGCTTCGTTGGTTGCCGATGTAGACCAGGATGGAATTAATGATTTTTTTATTGCAGAAAGGACTGCAGCTCCATCATTGGTCCTGTACCGATATCAAGACGGTAGCTGGACCCGCAACATAATTGACAACGAGCCATTGAATATAGAAGCAGGATCTGCCAGCCACGATATTGACGGAGATGGAGACCTGGACATTGTATTTGCCGGGGATAGCGATAACAATGAGGTTTGGTGGTGGGAAAACCCGTTTCCAAAACTGGATGCTGAGATTCCTTGGAAACGTTATAACATAAAAAAATCGGGACCGAACAAGCACCATGACCAGATGTTTATTGATCTTGATGATGACGGGGTACTTGAATTGGTTTTTTGGAATCAAGGAGGTCATACTCTAACTCTTGCAGAGATTCCGGAGAATCCGAAACTAAACCAGGAGTGGCCAATGAAAGTATTGTATAAATACGCAATTGATAGTGAGATGGAGCCACTGGTTGGCTTAAATGGATACCCCGGTTGGCAGTCTGTTAATGAAC
>BQJT01000030.1 GCA_021604845.1 Cyclobacteriaceae bacterium | reverse complement strand
GTGTTCACTTCACCAAAAACACCAGGGTAAACCATTCCCGGCATATATTCCAACCCAGCTCCATTAATATCCTGATAACCGTACTGTGTTGAGAGGTCTCCCAAATCTTCTATTTTCCCCTGATAGTACAACGGAAACTTTCCACGATGATCGAATTCTTGTCTTCGAATTGCAATATCAGCCAGGTAGCTTCTCCCATCGGGATTCTTTATGGTTATGTCTCTGAATATCACATCGTTCAGATTGCTGGAATTAAATGGTATTTCCCAATATTCATTGATATCCTGGTCAATATACTGCCGCGATCCAATAGATTTAATTGCGGTTAGGATAGCTATAAAATTCAATTTTCTGATTGCCTGTTTTTCCGGGTCGTTTGCCATTCCCCCTGATTCAATCAGAATAGTACTGGTACCCCACTTCTGAATATTATCACCGAAAGCCCGCGGCTCAAAGGTGTCATCGTATTTACCTACCTGCCCCGGAATAATTTCCTGAAGTACTTTATTCATCCTGGCAATGACCTTCATGGCATTCCCACGGGTAGCGTTAACTTCCTTTTCAAAATTGTAAGCAGGAGCAAGAAAAGAAATGGTAGCCGGACTGGCAGTTTGCCCTACATTGTAATAGATTCTCTGGTCATGCAGATTAAATCCCCAATCGGCCTGTAAGCTGTCTCGAACCGACTTTAATATTTTACTCTCTGGGCATTGCAGACTCAGTGCGTCGCGGTTCATATCAATACCTTGTGCCGTACGTCTTTCAAACAATTCGGCGCCATCCGGATTTAGCATGGGAATAAAATGCAACGTTACCTGGGAAAGCAATTTTTTGACCTCTGGCGAATCACTCCGGCCGACATAATTAAAAATATCAAAAAGGGCCATGGTTGCAGTGGCCTCATTCCCATGCATCTGTGACCATAGCAAAATTGATATTTCTCCCGACCCTATAGAAAGAAGGTGTATCGCCCTTCCCTGGTATGATCTGCCTGCCTGCTTAATCTTAAAATTACCGGGTAGCTTTTTAATTAATGGTTCCAGGTCTGCGTGCTTTATTCTCCGATGAGTAAAGCCTGGTTCCCGGAAATTGTCATACTGGGCCAACAACCCGTTTGAGAAATCCTGGGCGGTGATTGATTCAATGGTCATGATTAGCAAAATTAAATACCGCATGTAACTAAAAAAAATTCTATCTTTCTGAAGGACAAATTACAGAATTTACCGGATTGTCAAATCATCTATTTGCAGCAAACAGACTGCTGGTGATATCACTGGCTGGTTGCTTTTTCCTTTATTGCTCTTCCTGTAGTCCGCTTAAAAAGGATTTGCGCAATCTTGACCACAACCCGGTGTTCGCCGAAAATTTTACCGGGTTTGTTTTGTTTGACCCTGAAAAGAACAAGATTCTTTTTAACCATCAGGGGGACAAATATTTTACCCCTGCGTCCAACACCAAACTAATTACATTTTACCTGGCCAATAAGATTCTGGGCGACTCCATACCCGCTTTTTTATACAGCACCAATGGTGATACACTGGTGTTGTGGGGAACAGGTGATCCCAGTTTTTTAAATCCGGACCTTCCGGCTTCCGGAGTATATGATTTTCTGAAAGGCAAACATATTCAACTGGTGAAAGATCCGTACCTGGAACCTAAATACGGTCCGGGGTGGGCCTGGGACGATTATGCCGGTAGCTATCAACGGGAAAAAGCTGCATTCCCAATATACGGCAATGCGGTTCATATAAGGTACGATTCGTTAACCCAGCGGCCAGTGGTAAACCCTAAATACTTTGATCAACATATTAATTTTATGGAGAAAGAGACCGGGCGAACTGCTTTTCAAAACAAGTTTTACGTGGACAAAGATTGGGATCGATCCGACACCCTGTCGATACCCTTTATCAACTCAGACAGTTTACTGGCGAACCTTTGGGCAGATACACTTCATTCTAAGGTGGAGTGGGTACAATACCGGGAGCCCACCAATGCGGAACCGTTTTACTCTGTACCAACCGACAGTCTGTTTAAGCAGTTACTTCAGATGTCCGACAACTTCGTAGCCGAACAGTTGATATTGCTTTGTTCACAGGAAATTCTCGGAGAACTTAACACCGAATCCAGCATTGAATTGCTAATCGATTCTTTATTGACCGGTCTACACCAGGAACCAATCTGGGTAGATGGTTCAGGATTAAGTCGTTATAATCTTATAACTCCGCTAAGTCTGGTGGATATACTGGTCAGAATATACCAGGAAGTAGCAGCAGACCGAATCCGTGAACTTTTCCCAGCCGGAGGCAAGTCCGGAACCTTAAAAAATTTTTATGCTTCAAATCCTGCGTACATTTATGCTAAAACCGGAACGCTTAGAAATAACCACAGCCTTTCCGGCTTCTTATTGACCCGAAAGGGGAAATGGTTAATTTTTAGTTTTATGCATAATCATTATTCCAGCAGTAGCTATCCACTCAAAAAAGAAATGGAAAGACTACTATGGCAGGTTCATTTGAAGTACTAAAATTGTACAACAACCTCAAACACGGGCATTTTCGAAAAGCACTGGATCTACTTTGAAAATTTATAGCTAATTTTATCAACCATGAAAATCCAGGTTCTTCTTTTTGGTATTGCCCGAGATATTGTTGGTTCATCGCAGCTGTCACTAAGTCATGACGGTGCACTTGATGTAAAAACATTTAAGCAAATATTGAAAGATAAGTACCCTAAAATGAGCCATTTATCTTACTTTAAGGTAGCGGTAAACCAGGAATTTGCCAAAGATGACCGGGTACTGAATGAGGGAGATGAAATTGCCTTAATACCTCCGGTCAGTGGGGGCAGTTTTTGAATGAGTTGGTGAGTTGGTGAGTTGGCGAATTGGTGAGTTGGTGAATTGGTGAGTTGTTGAATGAGTGAGTTGGTGAGTTGGTGAGTTGGTGAATCAGTAAATATTATTAGATGAGTGATTTGATACATATTACCAATGACATCCTGGAAGTAGAGAAGATAGTCTCTCTGGTTTCCCATCCGGAGCTTGGTGGTATAAGTGTATTTATTGGTGCAGTCAGGAACCGTACCCAAGGTAAAAATGTGGTACGTCTTGAATATGAGGCCTACGAGCCTATGGCAGTAGCTGAAATGACCAGGATTTGTAACCGGTTAAAAGAACAATGGTCTGATGCCCGGGTTGCCATCCACCACCGGGTTGGAATCTTGACCGTTGGGGAAGCGGCGGTGGTTATTGCTGTGGCTACACCCCATCGGGACCACGCCTTTGCAGCCTGCAAATTTGCTATTGACACCCTGAAAGAAACTGTGCCTATCTGGAAAAAGGAAGTTTTTGAAGATGGTGAAGTATGGGTTGCAGCACACCCATAGCTCCCATCCTGCGGATAGCTAACAATGAATAGCAGGTCCCGAATCATAACATAAAATTTAATTCCACAGACCTAATATTCAAATTCAAACCAATGCCCGCTAAAGTACCCGGCGCGAACCAGTTAACGGTTTGAAATGATGCAGTCTAAATTGGGAATTGATTTTGGGATTTAGAGCTTATTCGTGATTTGCTCTTTGGTGCTTAAAATCTGCACTACTACCGACTTGGAACAGGGTGTGCCACTTTTACGAGCCACCAAATCAACCGGCACCAGCGGATTGGCTTCCGGAAAATAAGTAGCCAAATTTCCTCTTGGAATTGAATACGGCACTATTTTAAAGTTTCGTACTTCCCTGGTAACTCCCTGATAACTGCTGGTAAGATTTACCACCTGCTGTTGCTTGAATCCCATACGTTTAATATCATCCGGGTTCATCAATACTACCCGTCTTTCATTGATTATCCCCCGGTAGCGGTCATCTTTCCCGTATACCGTGGTATTGAACTGGTCGTGGCTTCGTATGGTCATCATCACAAATTGATGCGGTTCGAGTTTTGATTGCGGAACTTGAACGTTGGAGAATCTTGCTTTGCCTTGCATGAATTCGCCGGACCTGGCAACATTAGGCAGATAAAAGCCACCGGGTTGACGAAGCCTCTCATTGTAATCGTCAAAACCAGGTATTACCCGTTCGATGTGATCACGGATCATATCATAATTTGACACCAGGTGGTCCCAATTAACACCGAGAGTGGCTTTAGCTATAGCTGCCACAATCGCTGGTTCACTTTTCAGCCTGTCAGACACCGGTTCTAAAGAGCCGCGGCTCTGATGTACCACTCCCATGGAATTTTCTACGCTTACCAACTGTTTACCACCGGATTGCAGATCAATATCTGTTCTGGCCAGGCATGGAAGTATCAATGCAGTTTCTCCGGTAACCAGGTGACTTCGGTTTAATTTGGTAGATATTTGTACCGTCAATTTACAGTTTTGTAGTGCTTGTGAACTGAAATCGGTATCAGGAGTAGCTGAATGAAAATTTCCGCCCATTCCAACAAATACCTTGGCCATTCCCTGATGCATGGCGTTAATGGCTTGAACGGTATCGTAACCGGGTTCTGTAGGTGGCGAAAAGCTGAACTCTTTTGCCAAATTATCTGCCACCCACTCAGGAGATTTTTCCCAAATTCCCATGGTACGATCCCCCTGAACATTACTATGTCCCCGTACCGGACAACTTCCAGCTCCTGGTTTGGCAATACTTCCCCTTAACAATAAGAGATTAACCGCTTCCTTTATAGTATCCACCGCATTTTCATGTTGGGTAAGTCCCATAGCCCAGCAAATGATCATTTTGGGGTGAGATTTAATAAGCTCGGCCGCTTGTATTATCTCCTCCGCTTCCACCCCACAGCTGTCACATAATGCTTCAAAATCTTCGGACTTAATTCCCTCAACAAACTCCTCAAACCCCAAGGTCTTGTTTTGTATAAATTCCAGATCAAACACCGAACCAGGTGCTTGAGTTTCCATCACCAGTAACCGGTGCATTACCGCCTTTAGTAAAGCTAAATCACCGTTAACCTTTACCTGTAGGTATAAATCAGTTAGTGGAGTAGCTGAACCCAGCAAACCAGCTACTTTTTGAGGATTGCTAAAACTAATAAGTCCCGCTTCTGCTAACGGATTTGCACTGATAATTTTCGCCCCGTTTTTCTTGGCCTTTTCAAGCGCTGTGAGCATTCGAGGATGATTGGTACCAGGATTCTGACCCAGAATAAAGATCAGATCCGTTTGGTTGAAATCATCCAGTGTCACTGATCCTTTTCCAACACCCAGGGTTTCTGAAAGTGCTACTCCGCTGGATTCGTGACACATATTTGAACAATCAGGCAGATTATTGGTGCCAAACATTCGAACAAACAACTGGTATAAGAATGCAGCCTCATTGCTGGTTCTTCCTGAAGTATAGAATACCGCCTGGTTTGGTGATTCCAATTGGTTTAGGGTATCTCCGATAATTTGAACCGCCTTATCCCAAGAAATGGGTCGGTAGTAGTCTTCTCCTGGTTCCAGTATCAGGGGTTCTGACAAACGGCCTTGTTGACCCAGTTCATAATCCGATAACAGAGAAAGTTCCTGGATGGAATGCTGGCTGAAAAACGCCCCTCCTATGGTTTTAGTAGTAGCCTCTTCGGCGATCGCCTTTGCACCGTTTTCACAATATTCTCCCAGCCCGGACCGTTCATCATCCGGATCCGGCCATGCACATCCGGGGCAATCCACTCCATCAACCTGGTTAAGCTTCATTAATGTCTTACCTCCTCTTAGAATACCCACCCGGCTGCTTACTATCTGTACTGCTTTAGCCACCGCGGTAGCTCCTGCGGCTTTTGTTTCAGGTCTTTTAACCTGCAGACTTTCAAATTTCTCTGGTGCCCGAAAAGGAACCGGTTTTCTTTTTTTCACTATTTTATACTTAAACGGATGACTCCATTGAACCCTTTACCCGCTCCGCCCCATGATAGATATTGAATCGCTCTGCTCCAACAAAACCCAACAATGTCATACCTGCTCTTTTGGCCAATTCTACTGCCAGGCTTGACGGGGCGCCAATAGCCGCCATAAACAGGATACCCGCCCTTAACGCCTTCTGAACCAATTCGAAACTAATACGTCCACTAACCAGCAGTACGTGTTTATTCAAAGGCCATTTGTTTATTGAAAAACTGGCCCCAAGCACTTTATCCACTGCATTGTGACGACCAACATCTTCGCGCAACCATAATGGGTTACCCGAGTTATCGAATATACAAGCCGCATGTAACCCTCCAGTATGATCGAAAACCAGTTGCTTTTCCCGAAGTATTGCCGGAAGCGATCTTATTACCTGATGCGAAACCACCAGCGAAGTATCCAGGGTGGCAACGTTACAGGATTCAATTACTGAATCAATCGAGGTCTTCCCGCAAACACCACAACTAGAATTTATGTAGAAATGCCGCAGACTCTTGCCCGGTTCAAATTTGATCAATGGGTGCAGTTGAACTTTAACCGTGTTCTCAATTTTCTGGTTGTGGCTGTTCCTGCAATGGCGGATACTGGCAACTTGCTCTGGACTATCAATCAATTGTTCGGTGGCCAGGAATCCGGTAACCAGTTCCAGGTCATTGCCCGGCGTACGCATGGTGATAGCCAGATTCACCGACTTCCTCTGATCTAATGGACCATGGTCAAGAATAATTTCCAATGGCTCCTCGACAGCAACCAGGTCGTTTAATACCTGCTGATGCTCCTTCCCAGACCTGATTATAGAAAATAACGAGACCGAAGCCTTCGACATAAAACTTAATTTAGTGGGATTTTAAATATAAGGACAATTGCTCAGAATAACATCAGTAGCAGAAATATTGCAACAAAGAGACAATTTTGGAGTTAGTTAATGAATAACTATATTAACCGCGTTTTAACTATATTTATGCATATGAAAAATTTGCTTTCGCTATTGGTTCTTCTTGTTTTAGCAGCTTCTTGCTCTACCTCAAAATTTGATTATAATACAGCGTATAAATTTAGTCATCAGCAATATAAAAAGCAGCAAGAGCAGCTACAAGTTATTGAATACCAGCCATTAACCAGTTTGAAGCCTGTGCTTGAAACAACCTCAGTACTTCCTTCTGACAAAGCATTGTTGGACCTGGCGGTTAAAAGTGAAACCAAGGTTATTACCGTGGCAGATTATAAGAATGCCTCAAAAGCAGAGAAAAAAGCCATAAGAAAACAAGTCAAGCAAGAGTATAAAACTTTACGAAAGCAAATTAAAGAAGCCAAAGTAGATGCCCCGGACGATGTTGTTATTAACCAAAAAATGCTCATCGGCTTGATCATTTTTGGGGCTGGAATTCTGATAGCAATTCTGGCATCAGGCGCTGTCGGCGCAGTTGCCATCATTGTTGGTATTGGCTTGATTGCCTGGGGGCTTATTGAACAAACCTAGGCCAATCCAAGATCTTAGACCTTAGATCTAAGGTCTGCTACTGCTGCCTGGTACTCATCAGGGTGGTTAACATTGCTTAACTCTTTTGGATCAGGGGCTGTCAGCAATTTTATTTCCGAGTTAATTAAAACTTTCCTGGGACAGCTGTATCCCTGGCTTAAAAAGTTAAAAATTATCCCATAACTTCTTGGTTCCCAAATTGTTATTAATGGCTCCGGGAAACCGTCATAGGAGTTCTGAAAGGCAGTAGCAACTTTAGCCTGATCCCTGTTTTCTACCAGGAATTTTAAGGTTTCATTGGTTAGATACGGAAGATCACACGCTACTATTAACCAGGCAGCATCAGGATCCTCTCTAAACGCAGAGAGCAGCGCTCCCATAGGCCCCAGGCCATTAAATGTATCCGGCAGAACCGGTAGTCCTTGCTCTATATTATCAATCTGGTCGTTGCGACAACTCACAAATGTTTCATACCCCATTTGGCTAAGCTGTTCATACAAATATTGCCTCTGACTTACTCCGTGGTAGGCGATAGCGCCCTTATCACGCTTCATTCGAACACTATGCCCTCCTGCCAGTACCAACCCCTTTATCTTCGGTAGTCGTTCAACTGTCCAGTTCCTGATAAATTCAGCTATTTCTGTCTGATCACGCCACTGCACCACCGGGACATTATTGAGATATGACTCAAGGTAATCGGGAATTTCCACACTATCCATTTTCACCACCAGCACCGGATTGGTAAGGCGATCCAACTTTTTTTCAAGAGGTTTCTTAGGGTCGACTACTACTATCTGAGCAGAAGCGGCGAAATGATTGCCGTTTACCAATACCAGTTCACAATGATTAAAATAAGGCCTCCTCTGAAATTGGTTGAACTCACCGGCATAATCAAATCTTCTAAAGCTGATTTTATCAGTAAAGTACAAATATTGTGAGCCATCAGGTGGTGAGGCCTGGTGGTCCGCATCCACAAATCCAATTGGACCAATCGAAGCCATATGTTCCGAGACCGATGAGAAAAGTTTCTTAATATTTCCGCAAGGAGTACCCAGAACTGCCAGTTCCGTACGTCCGAAATGGCCAAGTTGCGGTCGTTTTAGCTTGGCGTGTTTTTGATGACTCTTATTCTCTGCTGAAATCATTTTTTCCTCCGGTCTTTTTATGAAGTCTTGTTTCCTTAATCACAATATCATGGGAAAAGGCTTTACACATGTCATAAATGGTCAAAGATGCAACGGATGCACCGGTAAGTGCCTCCATCTCTACCCCGGTTTTACCTGTGAGGCTTACCGTACATGTAACCTCCACGGCTAAGCCTTCCGCAACAACCGTTATTTTGCAATTTTCTATGGGCAGCGGATGGCACAGTGGAATCAACTCACTGGTTTTTTTCACTGCCATGATACCAGCGGTAATAGCTGTCTGAAAAACAGGGCCCTTTTTAGTATGAATCTCATCCTGTTTAAGCCGCTCCATTATTTCCTGGCCCAGTACTACGATACTTTTAGCAGTGGCACTACGGCTGGTCAGGCTTTTATGAGAAACGTCAACCATGGTAGGATTACCCTGACTATCAACATGACTAAATCTCTTTTCGCTATCCATATTTACCGTAATTAATTCTTTAATTTAGAGATTAATGATGACTTTTAATAACCTATGATCACCGTTCAGGAAGCCGAACAAATAATCAATCGGCACACCATCCAACTACAGTCCGAAGAAGTGCCGCTACAACAGGCAGCGGGTAGAATACTGGAAGAACAGGTGTTGGCAGACAGGGATTTTCCGCCGTTCAACAGGGTTACCATGGACGGTATCGCAGTGAAGTTTTCTGACCTTGAAAACGGAATAAAGGTTTTTAATATTGCTGGAATACAGGCAGCGGGAGTGGCTCCAATGAGCATTGACCAGCCTGGCCAGGCATTGGAGGTTATGACCGGCGCGGTAATGCCCGAAGGCACTGATACCGTAATTCCCTACGAATTAATTTCCATTAGCGAAAATGATAAAAAGGCCACTGTGGTTGAGGCCTTAACCACAAAGGGGAAAAACGTGCACTATAAAGGTTCTGACCGGCCCCAGGGATCTGTTATTCTTAAATCCGGGACGGTGATCGGTGCCGCTGAAATTGGGGTAGCGGCTACCGTTGGTAAAAGTACTTTGAGCGTACGGAAGGCACCAAAAGTAGCCATTGTTTCTACCGGAGATGAATTAGTACCCATCGATCAAAACCCATTACCACATCAAATAAGAAGCTCCAATGCCGCCACCCTGGTGACCTGCCTTAAAGATTGGGCGATCGAACCAGGCGTTTATCATCTTGGGGATGACCTGCAGGGGACCACTTCAACACTGAAGTCTTTAATCGATACATATCAAATCCTGATACTGAGTGGCGGCGTCTCCAAAGGAAAGTTTGATTACGTCCCGCAGGCACTGGGTAGTATACAGGTTAAAAAAGACTTTCATAGAATCAAACAACGTCCGGGTAAGCCCTTATGGTTTGGCACACACGAATCCGGAACCATAGTATTTGCATTTCCGGGGAATCCTGTGTCATCCTTTATGTGCTTTCATCGCTATTTAAAACCGTGGCTGCAACGTTGCATGGGACTTTCAGTTCCTGTAATGCAGGCTGTTCTGACGGATACCATTTATTTCAAACCCGCACTTACCTATTTTGCTCAAGTTAAAATCAGCCTTGAAAAGGGCATTTTGTACGCTCAACCGGTAGAAGGACATGGCTCAGGCGACCTGGCCAATCTGGCAGATGCCGATGGGTTTATTGAACTGCCAGCAGCTAAAACCCGGTTTTTGAAGGGGGAAAACTATCCGATATACCCTTTTCGATCTAAAATTTAAGATCTTAGATTTTAGATCTTAGATCTTAGATCTTTCAGGGACTCTACATCGTGCACTCCATGAAGGTAATCAATATAAGGTAATGCAGCTACCATTCCCTGTACCCTGGGCTGGAAGCCGGGTTTACTGGCATGCGGATTTAACCAGATCAGCTGCTTTACTTTTCTGTTGATATATTGCATTGACGATTCCAGCAACTCTATATCCCCGGTATCCCATCCGTCGCTGATCATAAGGAAAATCACCCGGCCGTGCAACATTCTGGACCCATATACACGAATTAGACGATCCAGGCAATAGCCAATCCGGGTGCCTCCTGACCAGTCAGGGACCTGTGAAGACAAGTGCTGCATCGCACTGTTAAAACTCTGCTGCTTTAACAAATTAGTGACATGGTGTAATTCAGAACCGAACATAAAGGTTTCAAGTGAGCGATAACTATTTTGAAAAGCATATAAAAGCTGCACAGAAAATCCGGTAAACACTTCCATGGACTTACTAATATCGCATACCAATACCAGGCGTGGTTTTTGCAGCTTGTTTTCCCTGAAGGCAATATTGATCATTTCCCCGGTAGAGAGGTTTCTGCGAAGGACCTGCCTTAGGTCGATCTGACCAGGTGATTTTGATTTTACTTTACGTCTCCCTGGCCTGGACTGCCAGTTATGTGCTATCTGATTAACCAGTTTTACCAATTCATTGACACTTTCTGACTGGTAATGACTTAGATCCTGCCCCGAAATTTCGCTCTCACCGCTGTAAAATGCAGTTTCCTCCGTATGTGTCCCGCGATTATTGTGCAACCAGTTTTTCAGTTGGGCAGTAGTAGGTGTGGCTGCTTTTTTACGATGAACGGATTTCTTACTGCTCAGCTTAACCTTTGCATTAAAAGATTTAAATAGTTCCTGCCAGAATTGCTCGAAATAGTCCGCAAAATCCAGCTGTTGTTGTCTCGACTTGCAAAGTAACTGTGCCAAAGCTAGTTGGAAATTTTCAATATCATTTAAGTCGAAATTTTCCAGTACCTGGAACATTTCCGACTCTTCCCTTGGCCCTACAATAAACCCCTTGGATCGCAGGAATCGACAAAACCCCACCAGGTGAACAGCCAATGATCCGGGCTTTAAGGCGTCCATATTCCGTTCTATAGTTTTGAAGTTACTCCCACTTTTTCAAGGAGTTCAGATAAGGAATCCTGAACATGACGTGTGTCCTGCCAATCCTTAATTACCAGGCCCAAAGTTTGTGATACTACTTCTTTGTCGAGATGATCAATATGCAGAGCAGCCAATGCCCTTGCCCAGTCCAGTGTTTCAGCGGTACCCGGCACCTTATCCAATCTGAGTTTTCTAGCTGCCTGCATAAATTCGGTAATTTGTCTGGCCAGTTTTTGATTAATTCCAGGGTTCTTGGCCATAACAATTTTCAGCTCTTTTTCCAGATCAGGATAATCGATCCAAAGATACAAGCAGCGCCGGCGCAGCGCATCTGACAATTCCCGGGTGCGGTTACTGGTAATGACCACCATAGGTATTTTAACCGCCTTGATGGTACCCATTTCTGGAATTGATACCTGCCAGTCAGACAGTAGTTCCAGCAGGAAACTTTCAAATTCCTCATCGGCACGGTCCAATTCATCAATAAGTAGCACCGGCGATTGCTCCTTGTTTAAAATAGCCTGCAACAACGGGCGCTTTAATAAAAACTCATCGCTAAAAATTGCCTGCTCTTTTTTATCGATCGACTGATTTTCCGACTCCATTATTTTTAAATGAAGCAATTGCCGCTGGTAATTCCACTCGTACAAACTGTGACTGGCATCCAATCCTTCGTAGCACTGCAGCCTGATCAGCTCGGTGTTGAATGCACTTGACAGAACCTTAGCAATTTCGGTCTTCCCCACCCCGGCCGGACCCTCCACCAATAATGGTTTTTGCAGGGTATTGGACAAATAAACGGACATGGAAATGGAGGGGTCGGTAATATACTCCTGGGAAGAAATGAGGTTGGAAATTTCGTTAAGGGTCATATGCGCGGTAAATAATCCGGCAGTAGATAGAATCTATAACCAATACAACCATGCGAAAATATGAACCACATTTAGGAAATCTTATTAACTCAACTAAAATTCAACACTCCAAATTCATAACTCATAATTACCCCTGGCCCGTCACCACCTTTAGTGCACGTTCGGCAAAAACTACCGCCAAATGGGTCCGATACTCTTTTGAAGCGAAATGATCTCCCATAACATCCACTCCATTGCCTGCAAGCTTACAAGCCTCATGCAGCTGCGCCCCATCCGCTGGCTGGCCTTCAAGAGCTTGTTCAATGCCATGATCCCGGAATGGAGACGCTGAAACTCCTGTAAAAGCAACCCGGACATTCCCAAAGGACCCGTTGTTACGAGTAACCATTGCAGCACAACCAACAATAGCAAAACGAGAAGCCGGCTGTTCGAATTTCAGGTAGGTTGACCTGGTATTTGCTGGTGGTAATGGCACCCTTATCTCCGTAATCAGTTCAGCATCGCCCAAGTCCGTGGTAAATAAACCCTGAAAAAAATCTGCTATCGCAACTACACGCGATTCAGAACGGCTGGTTATGATGACTTCTGCCTCCGCAGCCAAAAGGGCTGCCGGCCAATCAGCCGCCGGATCTGCATGGGCCAAACTACCACCAATAGTTCCTTTGTTTCTGACCTGGATATCTCCGATAGTTGCGGCTGTCTCTGCCAACATCGGTAAGGATGAGTTTAGCAGGCCGGATGCAGCTAAATCTGCGTGGGTGGTAGCTGCACCGATTGCCAGAACGTCATTCTCTTCGCGTATATAATTGAGTTCGGAGATCCCTCCGATATCAATTAGCGCCCCAGGATTGTTAAACCGCAATTTCATGGCAGGAATCAGGCTATGACCGCCAGCAAGTATTTTAGCATCTGGTCCCTTTTCATTCAGAAGCTCTAATGCCTCTTTTACAGACCCTGCTCGAAAGTATTCAAATTCTGATGGTATCATAGTGCAGCCTCTTTGATTTGTGTTTGCATTGCCTTCCACACCCGTTCCGGTGTTAATGGCATCTTAATATCAGTTACGCCGAATGGCGCCAGGGCATCGATTACGGCATTAACCACCGCCGGGGTTGCCGCAATTGTACCAGCCTCACCCGCACCTTTTGCTCCCAATGGATTATGTGGGCACGGAGTTACCGTCCTGTCGGTTTCAAACATTGGTAAATCATCCGCCCTTGGCATAGTATAATCCATAAAGGAACCATTCAGCAATTGACCGGACTCATCATAAATTGCACCTTCGAACAATGCCTGACCTATACCATGTGCAATACCTCCATGCAGCTGGCCGTCTACAATCATAGGATTGACCACATTACCAACATCATCGCAGGCTACGAACCGATCGATAGTGATTTTACCAGTATCCTTATCCACCTCAACAATCGCTATATGTGCTCCGAAAGGAAAGGTGAAATTGGTAGGGTCATAGAAGTTAGTAAAATCCAGCCCTGGTTCCAGTCCCTCGGGATAATCATGAGGGACATATGCAGTAAGCGCAACATCGCCAAATGCTATGGATTTATCAGAACCTTTTACAGTCCATTGGCCATTGGCATACTCAAGATCCTCCTCTGCCGCTTCTAATTTATGTGCAGCAATTTTGGCGCCCTTTTCCAGCACTTTCTCCAGTCCGTTCATGATGGCTGTGCCACCTACCGCCAGACTGCGTGATCCGTAGGTCCCCATACCGAACGACACTGAGTCAGTATCTCCATGTACGATGTCAACATCCTCCATGGCTATTCCCAGTTTGCCGGCCACTAGTTGAGAGAAGGTAGTTTCATGTCCCTGTCCGTGTGAATGTGAGCCCACAAAAACACTGACTTTCCCGGTGGGCTGTACTCTTACCTGGGCTGATTCAAATAATCCAGCCCTGGCCCCAAGGGACCCCACTACCGCTGATGGTGCAATGCCACATGCTTCTATATAGGTACTGAACCCAATCCCCAGCAAACGCCCCTCTGTCCTCGCTTGTGACTGTTGACTACGAAACTCCTGATAATCCACCATTTCCAGGGCCTTGTTTAACACCTTTTCATAATTACCACTGTCGTATTGAAGTGCAACCTGGGTTTGATAACCCGGCTGACTTACTCCATCGAATGGTGGAATAAAGTTTTTAAACCTTAACTCCGCCGGGTCTACACCCATTTCCCGCGCTGCGTTATCCATCAACCGTTCTAATAAATACGTAGCTTCCGGCCTGCCGGCGCCTCTGAGTGCATCCACAGGGGTAGTATTGGTAAAAACGGCAGTCAAATCAATATGTATGGCTGGGGTTGTATACAAACCCTGTAACAAAGTACCGTGCAAATAGGTAGGTACGCAGGTGGAGAATGTAGACAAATAAGCGCCCAGATTGGCTACCGTTTTAACCCTAAGACCGGTAATTTTACCATCCGAGTCGAAGCCCATTTCAGCCTTACTAACATGATCCCTGCCATGGGTATCGGTCATAAAACTTTCATTCCTTTCCGCTGTCCACTTTACTGGTCGTTTAATCTGCTTTGAACACCAGACCATCAGTGCCTCCTCTATGTAATGTGGGATTTTACTTCCAAACCCTCCTCCTACGTCAGGTGAGACAATTCTTACTTTGTGTTCCGGCAACCCCAGTACGAAAGCAGACATTAATAATCTTATAACATGAGGGTTCTGTGAAGTTGTATAAAGCGTGTACCGGTCCGAGGCCTCTTCATAATGCCCAATTGCACTCCTGGGTTCAATAGCATTTGGAATGAGCCGTTGATTAACAAATTCCAAGGTGGTTACATGGTCTGCGTTTTCAATAGCCTGATCCGTGGCGTCCTGGTCACCAAGTTCCCAATCATAACAGATGTTATTCGGTACGTCATCATGAATCAGTGGCGCTCCGTCTTTTAAAGCGTCTGGTCCATCAACTACCACATCAAGTTCTTCATAGTCAACCATTATCAATTCAACAGCATCTTTGGCGGCAGCAGCTGATTCGGCGATCACCACGGCCACAGCGTCTCCCATAAATCGAACTTTATCAGCTACCAATAATGGATGCGGTGGTTCCTTCATGGTATCGCCATTCTTAAAATCAACCTGCCAGCCGCAGGGTACACCGCCGATTTCAGCCTTTACTATATCAGCACCGGTAAATACCGCTACTACACCGGGGGCATTTTCCGCAGCAGTAATATCAACATTAGCTATCCTTGCATGAGCTAAATGGCTTCTGAGAATTGCGGCATAAGTCATGTCAGGCAATACCATATCATCTACATATTTCCCTTTGCCAGTAAGGAATCGCTTATCTTCTACCCTTTTAATCGATTTACCAATTACACTAGCCATGGACTACCTCCTTTCCCATTTTTCTGGATGCGTGATAGATTGCTTTTACAATATTGTGATAGCCGGTACAACGACAATAATTCCCCTCCAGGCCATGGCGAATTTCTGCTTCTGACGGTTGAGGATTATCTTCCAGTAATTGCAGAGCTGTCATGATCATACCGGGGGTGCAGAACCCACATTGTAGACCGTGTTCTTCCTTAAAACTTTCCTGCAAAGGGTGTAGCGCGCCATTGTTGGCTAAACCTTCTATGGTAATTATCGTCGCCCCATGTGCCTGTGCCGCCAGCATAGTACATGATTTGATCGCTTTACCGTCTACGATAATAGTACATGCACCACAGCTGCTGGTATCGCAGCCTACATGGGTGCCGGTCAGTCTCAGTGTTTCTCTAAGGTACTGTACCAGTAATAAACGGCTATCTACCTCGCTTTCATAGATCTTTCCGTTGATGGTTATACTTATTGGGACACTCATAATATTGAGTTTGGGTTTGAGTTTGAGTTTGAGTTGGGTTTGGGTTTGGGTGATTTATTATCTGATAAAATGTAAAAAACTATTGATCAACTTTCGAAAATCGAATGCAATATAATATAGGATTTATCCAGCAGTAAAGCAATCTAACTTGAGTGCTTAGTTATTAGTTTTTAGTGTTGAGTTAAGTATTTAATACTTGCGACTAAAAATTAAAAACAAAAAATTTACCGGACAAAAATAGATTCAATCAGGTAAAGCGTGCGGAAAAAACCCTGGGCAAATGATGATTTAGTGACTCCCAGACCCTCCCTCCGTTTTCAGAGACATATAGACTTCCACCTGAGGTTCCAAAAACAAGTTCCCGACCGCTGACATCCAATGCGTGCCTAAGCACAATATCGAAACAATTTCGTTGCGGTAATCCATCTCTTAGCTCCAACCAGGTATTGCCGCCGTCAGAAGTGTACAGTAAAAACAGTGACCGGTCGATGGCTATACGCATTGCATCGCTGGTAGCCGGGACTACCCAAGCCTTCAGCGGATCCTGATGATCTATCCCAATGGTGAATCCGTATTTGCCTCTACCCTGTACGTCTGTAATATCCTTCCAACTGGCGCCAGCATCGGTAGATCTGAATATACCACAATGATTCTGTTGCCAGAGTACTTTATTGTCTGATTTCGATATAGTTACAAAATGCGGATCGTGGCCAACTTCTACATAAGGGTCTGGCAGGTATTCTGCCCTTAGCCCCTTATTTCTGACCAACCAGGAATTGCCCCCATCTTTAGTTTCAAATACACCGGCACAGCTTACTCCAACGTAATAATGGTCTTTGTTAGCAGGATCAACCACCACAGAATGAATTCCTGCATAATTTCTACCTCCCCCAAACCAATGTTCTGTTCTGCTTGGATGTTCCCACAGTGCGGTTTGCAAGGAGAAGTGACCTCCATAGTCATAACTTACGAATAATCCACCTGGTTCTGTTCCTAAATACATAGTGCCCGGCTCGACACCAAATTCAATGATCCAGACATAGCGCAAAGTCGCATCAATGTCGTCCTTGATCCTGGTACCGGCAGGGTATCTGGGCGCATCAACCTCATGCCAGTTTTTCCCATGATCATTGGAGTAATGAATCTTCGGTCCCCAATGCCTGTGATCAAGGCTTACCCACCAATCTCCATTATGCGGATTGCTTATTGCAAATGAAACAGGGATACCGAGAAAAAGTTCCTGGTGATAGGTCCACCCCTCAGCTGCTTTTCGATAAACAATTAGTCCTTTGGCGGTACCTAATAGTATATAACGGTCTTTCATGTAGGATTCTAAAATAACTGTTCTGCTTTGAAATGGGGGTAATTCTGGTATTTTATTTTAACTTTCTACTGCATGCTCGACATCGATAACATCCGCAGGCAGTTTCCCATTTTTTCAACTACTACCAAAACTCCGTTGGTGTATCTGGACAATGCCGCCACCACTCAAAAGCCACTGGTGGTATTAGAACGACTGCAGAGGTTCTATAGCTATGAGAACGCCAACATCCATCGGGGGATTTATCAACTGGCTGATGACGCCACCAGGCATTTTGAAAAAGCCCGAAGTCGGGTAGCTCAGTTCATCAACGCTAAATACCCGGATGAAGTGGTCTTTTGCAGCGGAACAACAGAGGCGATTAACATGGTTGCTCAGGGGCTTAGGAAATACCTTTCCTCCGATCATCAGCTGGTGGTAACCGCAATGGAACATCATGCCAATTTCGTTCCATGGCAAACTGTATGCAACCAGACAGGTGCAAGGTTACGGGTTATTGCTGTAAAGCCTGACGGAACCCTCGACCGTGATCAACTTGATGCTGCGATAAGACAAAAACCTGCGGTGCTTGCATTAACCCATATTTCCAATACCCTGGGTACTATCAACCCTGTACATGAAATAGTGGCACTTGCAAAAGAGCACGGTGTAATTACAGTGGTTGATGCCGCGCAGAGTATTGCTTACGACCACCTGGACGTAAAAGACCTGGATTGTGATTTCCTGGCTTTTTCCGGGCACAAGGCTTTTGGACCGATGGGAATTGGAGTTCTTTATGGAAAAGAGGAACAGCTTGCTCGATTGGAACCCTATCAGCAAGGTGGAAGTATGATCATCAAAGTTAGCGAAGAATCCACCACTTTTAAGCCACCCCCACATGGTCTTGAAGCCGGTACACCACCAGTGGCAGAAGCTGTTGCACTAGGTACCGCACTGGATTTTATTTCTGGAATTGGCTTATCGAAAATAAAGGTTCACAATCACAGTATCTTGCTTTATGCAAAAGAGAAATTGTCATCGCTTCAGGGGGTGCAACAAATTGGTCCGGAAAATGAAACCAGCAGTATTGTTTCTTTTCTAATGAAGGACATTCATCCCCACGATGTAGCAACCATCCTGGGCGAGTCCGGTGTGGCAGTGCGTGCTGGCCATCATTGTGCCCAACCACTTATGCAGGCTCTGAATATTCATGGAACCGTCAGAGCATCATTTACAATTTATAACAATCGAGAAGATGTTGACCAACTAATTGACGCCTTAAAAACAGTGGAGAAAGTTATGCTATGAGTGAATCACTGAAAAAATTATATAACCATCTGATTCTTGATCGTCAAAAGGACCTAAGCAATTTCGAGAAAAATGAAAATGCTCAGATTACGTTGGAAGCCTACAATCCTGTTTGTGGTGATCAGTTTAAGCTTTATCTGGACTTTGATAACAATACCATAAGTAAAGCGAGTTACTACGGGTATGGATGTAGCTTGTCCAGGGCTTCCACATCCCTGTTAGTTGAACTATTACCTGGTAAATCCGGCAAAGAAGTGCTCGAATGTATACAAAGTTACTATCGACAATTGGAGGATGACAAAGAAGACCGGTCTGAACTAATTAAGGCACTGTCCATGGCTAAAGAGTTTCCTGGACGAAAGCAATGTGTGGTGCTTAGCTGGGATACGGTTAAACATTTTATTCAAAATAAACGGGCTTAGCATCCTGGTAAATCTGATCCCAACTCATTATTTATAAACATTTCTAACTATGGAACTTCGATGCAGTAATATCATTACCAGAAGCCCAATCTTTTTCAGATTTTTGGTAGCTACTTTTTTGGCTGCAATAGTCCAATGCTGTCAGCCCCCATCTGAAACTGATGCTTACACCAGTTATTCGATAAACTCGAAAATTTATTATCAGGATGTAAAGATTGATTATAACCTATGCGGCTCCGGTGATTTAACCCTACTTTTTATACACGGGTGGTGCATCGACAAAGGTTATTGGTCATATCAACGAGATGGCTTTTGTACTGATTACCAAGTAATAACTTTTGACCTTCCTGGCTTTGGTAATTCTGACAGTCAAAGAGAAGAATGGACCATTGAACAATATTCCCAGGATGTGAACTCGATCATTGAACAACTTAATTTAGAAAATGTGGTGCTGATTGGCCATAGTATGGGTGGTGACATTATGCTGGAAACGGCAGTGAGCAACAATAAAATTATTGCCCTGGTAGGAGTAGATAATTTTAAAGACGTTGGAATGGAGTTTGATGAGCAACTGAAAGAAGAAATCAACGGATTCCTGGAAGTTCTGTCCAACAATTATTCTGAGGTGGCCTCCGCCTATGCAGAGGGTGCCTTGTTTCATCCCGCTACAGATTCCATGGTGGTAGAAAGAGTAGTTGGCGACATCCTCAAGGCAGACTCTGTGGTGGCAATCAACAGCCTGGGCAATCTATTTCAATATACATCTGTTGAATCAGACAAATTATCCAAACTGCAACAGAAGTTATACCTAATAAACAGCAGCAATACACCTACTGATACACTGGCTCTTGCAAACAGCGGAGTTAGTTTTGAACTGTTTCAAATTGAGGGAACCGGCCATTACCCAATGATAGAAAAACCCGGGGAATTCAATATTGTGTTGAGAAAAGTGCTTAAAGAAATTGAAGCAAAGCTAGAACTGCGTTAACCATTGCTGGTTAACTTCCGTACACAGTAATTCATACTGTGTACTTAAATGAACTTATCAAGTATTGATTTTGGGGTTTGTGACAAAAACGACCTTAACCAGGTCTTGTTGTTACTAAAAGCCAATAATCTACCAACCGAAGATTTAAGTCTGGATAAAATTGACCTGTTGGTGGCGCGATCCAACGGCGCTGTAATAGGTTGTATCGGGCTTGAAAAATATCATTCCGACGGGCTATTAAGGTCATTTGCGGTACAGGAGGAATTCCGGAATAGCAAAATTGGGGCCACCTTATATAGCCATTTTTTGTCTTTTTGCCTGCAAAAAGGAATCTCCACATTACATCTTTTAACTGAAACCGCCGATAGCTACTTTTTATCCAAAGGCTTTCAACTGGCTGAAAGAGCTCGAGCACCGAAAACCATCCAAAAAACCACTGAGTTCAGTGAGCTTTGTCCCTCAACCAGCAGCTACATGGTAAACCGGGAGCTTAACCAAGAAGCTCGAACATATCTTGGAAATTTACAATTCTGGCAAAAGGAACAGAACACCGGTGCCCGCTTCTGGGCGATTTCTGGTAACAATTCGAGCTTTACCTATTTTGAAGTTCCACCAAGCAAAACTTTTCCTTTGCACCAGCACCATAACGAGCAAATTACTCATGTTTTAGAGGGAAAGTTATTCTTTGAAGTGAATGGTCAGGTATCCTGCCTTGGACCTGGTGACAGTATTGTGATACCAGCGAATATTCCTCATAAAGTTTGGACGGAAAAGGATGCAGTTAAAGCTGTTGACAGTTGGGCGCCAGGGTTGGTGAATTGGTGAGTTGGTGAGTTGGTGAATTAGTGAATTAGTGAGTTGGTGAGTTGGTGAGTTGGTGAGTTAGTGAGTTGGTAAATTTATAATTCACCTAAAGAAACCGGTTTCTGGTAGCAATTACTTCTGCCATAATACTCAAGGCAATTTCCGCTGGTTGGCGGGCATTTATATCCAAGCCCACCGGCCCGTGAATACGATCAATTTCCTGGTCATTCAGACCTGATTCTTTTAACCGCAGTGTTCGTTTAGCGTGAGTTTTTCTGCTTCCCAAAGCACCCACATAAGCTACTCCCGACTTTAAAACTATTTGCAAGGCCTGATCATCAATCTTAGGATCGTGGGTCAGGACAACCACGTAGGTATCCGCATCAAGAGGAAGGTTGGGTAAAACTTCTGCCGGCCAATCTGTAATTAATTTATCCGGTGGAATATCGAAACGTTGCTTATCCGTGAAAATCCCACGTGGATCTATAACAATTGTTTCAAAATTATAGAGGTTCGCCAACTTAATCAGATCCAGTGAAACATGTGCAGCTCCAATGATGATCAACCGGCTACGCGCGGGAAATACCTGGAGAAAATAATCCTCAAAAATCTGTGTTTTATGTTGATCATATGCCTCCTTGCAAGCTTCCAATAAGGCTTGATCTTCTGTTATGCCTTCCAGGTTGCCATTAATGTATAGACCTTTAATTTCATTTTTTTCTTCCAACCCTGTCACTAATAGACACCCTGTATCTGAACGAACCTGAGTTATCAATTCTCTCCAAAGCTGGTTGTCAGTAACCAATTCAAGCCATATATCAATCTGACCGCCACAGGAAAGACCAACAGACCATGCCTCTTCATCTACCACTCCAAAAGATAACCGACCGGGTTTGGAATCATTACTTATCATTTTTACAGCCTCCTGAACTACCGCTGATTCCACACAGCCCCCACTGACCGAACCCACCATTGCTCCTGCTTCAGAAATTATCATTGATGAACCTTCCGTCCGCGGGGCCGATCTCCAGGTTTTAATCACCGTGGCCAACGCGAAAGGAGCACTCTTATCCAACCAGGATTCAAATTGATCAAGAATATCTATCATACTATTGTTATCACTGCTTTTTACCGAAAAGCCTTAAAATACTATTCCATATAATGGTGAAAAACAACGATACCGCATTTAACGGCTGCGGCTCTTCAACTGGTTCCGCAGACCCGGTTGCGGGAGAAGGTTGTTGAACGGTGGTCGTATCAACGGGTGAAGTGCTTTCAAGCTGCTGCCGTAAGTTGCTTACAAATTGTTTAAAAACCTGGTCAGAAACATCGTTAATCATTCTTGATCCAAATTGCGCCAGTTTACCGGTAATACTTATGTCCATCACACTGGAGACCTCGGTTGATTGACTGGAATTGTCGGTGAGTGTTGCCGACAATACCATATTGGCGCTTCCTTTTCCTTTAGTATCCGTCCCCTTACCCTGCATTTCCATGGTATAAGTAGAATCATCAAGTTGAGTGATACTAATACTACCATTAAAACTGGTGACCACCGGGCCAAGCTTCATAGTTACCGCTCCCTTAAAATTTCTGTCATCAATGGTCTCGGTGAGCTTCGCTCCTGGAACACAGTTGACAATTTTGTGCGGGTCGCTGAGATAATCCCAGACCTTGTTCACCGGCTGATCAATTTGAAAATTTTTATTGATGGTGGTTTTCATTGGTATTAGTGATGACTAGTAGTAATTGATAGGTAACAGATGATAGTTATCAATTTACGATTTACCCTGCTGGTAACAAAGGAGAGCGATTACTGAATACTAACGTCAGCAGCTAAACCAGCTCCCTGCTCTATGCTCCCCGCTCTATGCTCCCCGCTCCATGCTCCATGCTCCATGCTCTATGCTCCATGCTCCATGCTCCCTGCTCCATGCTCTATGTTCCCCGCTCCACAAACGCCACAGAATACACCATTGGCAGGTTGGAATTGACACACTCCCAGTTTTCTCCGGCATCATTGGACAAAAACAGATTTCCGGTAGTGGTCCCAAAAGCCAGCGTCTCGCCGGTAACATCAAGCGCATGTCTGAACACAATATCATAACAATCCTTTTGTGGCAAACCGGCACGGAAATCGGTCCAGTTTGCGCCTCCGTTATCGGTTCGGCAAACGCACAAGGCATTATCCACTGCCACCCGGACTTCATCGCTTACCGCTGGCACTACCCAGGCCCGATCTTGATTATCCTCGGCAACCGCCACCGCAAATCCAAATTTTGCGGGTCCATTCTGCTGTGTAACTTCCTGCCAACTGTTCGCCCCATCGATACTCCTGAAAATTCCACAGTGATTCTGCTGCCACAATGCATCCGGTTGTGATGGACAGGAAACCAGTAAATGTGGATCATGGCCAACTTCAGCTAAAGGATCTGGCAAATAATCAGCCCTCAAGCCTTTGTTTTTCACTGCCCAGGTCTTTCCGCGATCAAAGGTTTCGAACACCCCGGCACAGCTTATTCCTATATAGATATGGTCGCTATTCCGGGGGTCTACTACAATACTGTGAATACCAGGATAATCTCTTCCTCCACCAAACCAGTGATCATTCCTGGAAGGATGGTTCCAAAGACTTTCAACCAATGAAAAGGTATTCCCACCATCGTTGCTTTCGAAAAGACCGCCTGGCTCGGTTCCAATGTACAACGTTTGTTCATACTCGGAACCGCCTTCAGCAAATGCCCATAAATAACGAACGGCCGCTGCGTCGCCCGTTTTTACTTCCATACCTTCATCAAACTTAGGAGCTTCCACCTCTTCCCAGTTTTTACCCTGATCAGTGGATTTGTGTAGTTTCTGGCCCCAGTGGCCATGGTCAAGGCAAGCCCACCAGGTGCCATTTCTGGAGTCCACATGGGTAAGTGACACCGGTATTCCCAGAAAACTGGTATCCCTTACATTCCAACGCTTACCGTTCCTTTGGTAAGTAACTAACCCTTTTCGGGTGCCAAGCATTAACAAATTTTTTTCACTCATGATAGTATCTGTTTATCCTCCTGAAAGTGCTTGCATAATGAACACCTCATCGCCATCTGCGACTGTGTCCGATAACTTTTGTTTATCCTTTATTAACTTCCCGTTATTGAAAATATTCACGTGCTGCCTTAGTCTTCCCTGTTCATCGACCAGGTAGTCCTTCAATCCCGGATATAGCTTATCAAGTCCCTGAACTAGCTCTGCAATATTAGATGCTGTAATGTTGACAGACTTAAGGTCCGGGTAGAACCTTTTTAAAGCATAAGTGAAGTTGACCAGCGGCATGGTTATGAGGTATAAGAAGCCGAGTCAGCATCACCCTTCTGTGATTGTTCATTTGATTTGGTAAACACCCACAGAGAGTATCCTCCAAGTGCGGTACCAAAAGGAAAACAAAGGATATTGAGAAGCCCAACCACCAGCGCAACAGGTATTCCCCAGCTCCTTTTGGAAAGCACACCATAACCGGCTAAGAGACCGGGAATGGCTAGTACTACTAAAAAAGCACCTACGCCGGTCCCAACAATAGGTAAAATCTGTGCTGCTTCCGGATCATCTACCAGTACCCCTACCGTGGTAAGTACTCCAAACACTATGGCCGCCGGTATCAGCAGTAGACAGCTGTAAATTATATGAGCAATACCCAGTGCTCTAATATGTTGATCAAGATCCATTTTTTAGAAGTTAGTATTTTAGTGAATATTAATAGATTTATTGTCGCCGTAGCTGCCCTATTTGAGTTCTAATAAATTACCACCGACAAATTTCAAATCCCAATAAAATCCCAGGTTTCAGTTACCAAACCCCAAAAATTGTATAAGCACTGATATGTTAAAACGAATGTAAATACGCTGGGGTTGTAGGTGAGTTGGTGAGTTGGTGAATTGCTGAGTTGGTGAGTTGCTGAGTTGGTGAGTTGCTGAGTTGGTGAATTGCTGAGTTGCTGAGTTGCTGACTTTACCATACAACCAACTTACCACTCATAATTCATAACTAAAAACTGCCCGAACGGGCTACCCGCCTATTTCGGACATCGACTCGGCTACCTGAGTGCTACGCTTGGATTCAGCTTCGAATCCATCTTTAGCCCGATTCCGAAAGGCTCTCAGGAAAGATTCCTTTAACTCCGGATCACTGGCGCCATTTCGCAATAAATGCTTAATGTCAAGCACACCATGATCATAAAGACAGGTTTTTAACAATCCCTGAGAGGTAATTCTTATTCTATTACAGCTACCACAAAAAGTGCGGCTAAATGCAGGAATTACTCCTACGCTACCCTTAAACCCATTGATCCTGTAATTTGTTGAGGTCGCATGAGGCTTATCTTCCAACCTGGTCATAGGTCCGAAGTGTTCGGTAAGTCGAGAAAGGATACGTTGGTAATTCCATTTCAATTTCGGATAATTAGCGCCCTTCCCGTTAAATGGCATTTCTTCAATAAATCGAACACCAATTGGTAAATCTCTGGTCAACTCCGCCAGTGCAGTGATATCCTCTTCATTCTTTCCTTCAATTACTACCGCATTGATCTTAAGTGGAATTCCGGATTCTATAATCTTATACATGGTAGCCTCCACCCGTTGCACTTCGTCTCTGCGAGTTATTTGCTTAAATCGCTCCCTGTCAAGTGTATCAATACTGAGATTTAGTGAACTGATGCCAATTTTCTTTAAAGCCGGAATAAACGGCATAGTAAGTACCCCATTGGTGGTAATATGGATTTGTTCCAACCCCTGAATCAACGAAACCCGCTGCAGAAATTCTATAAGGTTTTGCCTGACAAACGGCTCTCCTCCGGTTATCCGCAGTTTGGTTACTCCCAGGGAAGCCAGAACCGAAAGTAAACGTTCCATCTCCTCATAGCTCAAAAGCTCCTTTTTAGGCACATAATTTATGCCTTCTGCCGGCATGCAATAAAAACAGCGCAGATTACAACGATCTGTAACCGCCAGTCTGACATAGTTTATTGGTCTTCCGTGGTTATCAAAAACCTGTGATATTTGCTCTGGTGCTGCCATGGGAACATCAAATATAACCGAAATTAACACAATAAACTCCCTTAATCATACTGTTCTGTATATTCCTGCCAGTCCTCTTTTGTATCTATATCAACTGCTCCGTCATCAAATTGAATTCCAGTCACCAATTGTTCATGTTTCTGTATTATGGATTTCGCTCCACTATCTCCGCTTAACTCCATCAATTCATTAAATATTGCTGAAGAAAAATATGCCGGAACCCCGAAAGTATTCTGATAAACCGAAGCAATTATTTGTGCGTTTGTTGTTTCTGCAAGCCTCATAATAGCAGTTAAATGCTTTGGTGTAACCAATGGTTGGTCGGCCAAAGTAATGGTTACTCCTTTTAGATCAGGGTATATATCCAGCGCAGTGTCAATCCCGGACCTGATGGATGTACCTATACCATTTTTCCACCTATGGTTAGGTACCAGTCGCGCCGGGTAATGTTCAATGGTGGGCATTATTTGCTTGGAATGTGCACCCAGAACCACCACAACTTTACACCCGGTGACCAGCGCATTTTCAATGGCAAGTTGAATCAGGGATTTTCCATGATGTGTAAGCATCTGCTTAACCCGGCCCATACGGCTGGCTTCGCCAGCTGCCAAAATCAATATTAAGTGGTCCTTTGTGTTCATTTTAACAACAAATTAGCCGCCTGCTAAAACAATGTCTGAATTTTGAAAATCAATTTAATTTACAACTATTAATCGCAACAAATTTACACCAAATTCCAGGCAGGAACCTCGATTTCTGGTAAACGGATTATCAGCTGAGTTATATTTTGCTTAAGTCAAGTAAGGCATTTAGCTGCCCCACAACCAATTTCGTCGCTGTCACGTCCGGTAATTAAAACCTGGATTTAGCCGGTTTATTAAAGAAATAATGGAATTATTACAATAAAATACTTGTATTATACAATTATTAGTAATAAATTAGCATTATATAAATTATATTTTTCACTTTACGAATAATATTATGGATCAGGTTTTATTCATATGTACCGGGAATTACTACAGGAGTCGTTATGCTGAAATACTATTCAATCAAATAGCTTCGGAATTTCAATTGGGCTGGCGCAGTTTCAGTCGGGGATTTCAGGAGAGCAATCGCGAAGCACCTATTAGTCCTCACGCTGTGAATAGACTTCATAATAAAAATATTTATCCAAATCAGGTCAGATATCCAATAAAGCTCAAGCCTTCTGATCTTGCATTAGCGCATCGGGTTATTCTATTGGATCAACAAGAACATAAACCTATGATGGAAAAGGAATATTCTGAGTGGGCTGATTACGTGGAATACTGGAATATTCAGGATGTTGATTTCGAAGCCCCTCATTCCGCATTGGACCGGCTTGAAAGAAAAATTGATTTGTTAATTAGCGAACTTGAGACCAATAGTAACCAGATGTTGTGGGATAACAATCACATTAGGGTCCAATTTAGTTAGCATCTATAATTGTACCTTGTCCCCTAATCATTGAAGTTATTTCAGGCATCCCTTTGTAAGATACGTTGCCCTGACCATCTATAAAGACGTCGAGAGACAGGTTGGCGGTAACACTTACGTCACCCTGTCCTTGAATATTTACCTCACATACCTGACTGGTTAAGTTAAATGCCAATGCATTACCTTGTCCGGTCAGATTAATTTTGAGCGTATCGGCTTCTCCCCTTAAATCCAGATTTCCCTGACCGACAATTGCAATTTGCAGATGTTCAGATTGGACATCGTTTACAAATAAAATATTCCCACTCCCAAGCAGTGACGCTTCTGTTAACTCGGGCATTGTTAACCGGGCATTAAAGGGGGTTGCGCTCTCCAAACATTCTCTAAAAGAAAGGTTCAAAATACCATTGTCAATGGTAGTTGTCAGCGAAGGCAACAGGTTCTGCTGCCCTTCCAGGGTAAGTGAAGCCGGTGAGCCTTGTGTTATGTACAGGTCACCGGGAATAGCGTGTTGCACCGCGGTAAAATTTCCGCTGAGCGGCCTGTTTTCAGAAACAACAGCTCCCTCTCCCACCAGACAATCCCGGCTATCGATACCTAAACTGCAGCTACAGGTGAGATACAATACAAAAACACCTGTTAACGGGCATTTTAGTAAAATCCTAATCATGCTCATCTCCTAAAAATAATTCGATTTTTTATTTCATTTATCTTTTTAAGCTAATTTCTTGCCATATTGACCTGAAAATCCGAAATGCATATTTATGAATTTGCCCCTATTTAAAAGCAGAAGACGTCGTTTGTTAAAGTTTGCCTCTTTGGTCCCTGTGGGAATGGCGATGCCCTATTCATCAAAGTCAGAACCAAGACAACCTGTCCCAAGTGGTACCACCATTCTATTCCAGGGAGATAGCATCACCGATGCTGGAAGGGATCGAGCCAGATACTATCCCAACGATACCAGGGGTCTGGGTGTTGGCTATGTTTATCAAATTGTGGCAGACATCATGGCACACCATCCTGGCGATCAGTTAAGGTGCTATAATCGTGGAATCAGTGGGAATAAGGTATATCAATTAGCGGAGAGATGGGATGACGATTGCCTTCAGCTACAACCACAGGTTCTCAGTATTCTTATTGGCGTAAATGATTTCTGGCACACTTTACGATCTGATTATGAAGGTACCCCTGAAGTTTTCAACCACGATCTCCGAGCACTTTTAATACAGACAAAGGAGCAATTACCGGATATTAAAATAATACTGGGAGAACCATTTGCAGTAAAGGGAGGCTCTGCCATTACCGCTGAATGGAGTCAGGGATTCCGGCCCTATCAAAATGTCGTAAAAGAAATATCGGATGACCTTGGCACGGCCTTCGTTCCATACCAGCAGGTATTTGACGAAGCCTTGGAAAAAGCTCCTGCTGATCACTGGTGTCCGGATGGTGTTCATCCTTCAATTGCCGGTGCTTTCCTTATGAAAGACGCCTGGCTACAGGCCTTCCATAAACTGATCTAACCTATGAGCCAAATCATTGACGAGTTATTTTTGACGCACATATATAGACTACTGTAGTAGTAATGGAGCAT